>JBBAJN010000007.1:0-47736 GCA_040404045.1 Chitinophagaceae bacterium | reverse complement strand
AAGAGAGGATCATATTACCCCTTCCGGATCTGTTCAGAATTTCGTGTTCTGTAGTTTTCGTAAGCATGCCAGGCCCAGGTAGGATATAGAAGCGGCCAATAGCACAACTCAACGGGCATGGACCCGGGGTTTACACCATGACGATCTACTGTCTTTCATTTTCTCCATGTACCTTTCAAGAATAGTAAAGAATGCCAAACCGTAGGGGACGCTACCGTGAAGGGAATCGAAAAACAGAGCCAGATGAAAAAAATGTTTTATGGATCGCTGTTGTGTTTTGCCTTATTCGAGGTGTTGAATGTTTATTTCATCATGCCTATGCCTGGCATCAGCCAGGAGATCAACAGTCTTGACTTTGCCTATTTCCTGTACACATGGCGATGGATATTCCGGGCTGTATTTCTGGCTCTCATCGTGTTGGGATTCAGGCATGCTTTTCGTTCGTCGGCCTGGATACCGGTGATCAGCCTGCTGGCAGTTTTGGCCCTGGGGTATGTGATCAACTTCAACATGGCGGCGGACAGCATGTTCCGACAGCCCGGTGTATTGAAAATGAACGCTGTAGACCAGAACAGTGTCGGGAACGAGAAGCTGGTTATTGGCATTTCTCTGAATGGTGAAGCCCGCGCATATCCCATTCAGTTTATCGGTTATCATCACCAGGTCAGAGATAGCATTGCGGGTAAGCCGGTAATGGTTACTTATTGTACAGTTTGCCGCACGGGGCGGGTCTTTGAGCCTCTGGTTGAAGGCAAGCCCGAAACGTTTCGACTGGTGGGCATGGATCATTATAATGCCATGTTTGAAGACGGAAGCACGGGAAGCTGGTGGCGACAGGTGACTGGCGAAGCGGTAGCGGGCAAGCTGAAGGGCAAGCGTTTGCCCGAGTTTCCCAGTATGCAGACCACGCTGGCAAAATGGATAGCGTTGCATCCCAACTCACTGGTTATGCAGGCTGATCCCGCATTTCGGGCCAGTTACGATAGCATGGGAACCTATGAAAAAGGAAAGCCCACAGGAAGATTGACCCGGAGGGATACTGCATCCTGGCAGGAAAAGTCATGGGTGATCGGCGTGGAAACCGGGTTTGCCAGTAAAGCTTTTGACTGGAACAGACTGCAGAAAGAAAAGTTGATCCATGATGAGGTGGGGGGTAAACCTGTACTTGTAGCGCTGGCAGAAGACAACGCTAGTTTTGTTGTTTTAGAGCGAATAAAGAAAGAGCAGGTGTTCAGGATTCAAAACGATACGTTGATCTCTGATTTCGGTCGATATAGTTTCTCCGGCAGGGCTATCGACAGCGGATGGCAGGATCTAAACAGGCTGAACGGCTACCAGGAATACTGGCATAGTTGGCAGAGTTTTCATCCTGCTACGAAACGATAGTTGGGTTACATCTCACAAGAAGATATCCCGATCATTGAAAGGAGCTTGCAGTAAACCGGTAAGTTCTGCCCGGTTTTGTAGTCATATTTCCTGTACTGCCTTTGTAACTGAGTTTGAGATTAGTGCCAACAAGCGACTTTACTTCGCATGATACCAGCGCACCGTCTTTCCATGAGATGTTCACCTCAAATCCACCGCGGGCCTTCAGGCCTTTGATCTCGCCGGTGGCCCAGGCCTTTGGAATGGCTGGCAGCAACTGAAGCACATTTGCGCCGTCTTCCTCGATATGACTCTGCAGCAGCATTTCTGCTATGCCGGCGGTTCCTCCGAAATTTCCATCGATTTGAAATGGCGGATGACCGCAGAACAGGTTCTGGTAGGAACCGCCTTCGTTCGACATATTAATGCCGTAGTTATCGATCGGCCTCAATAAATTTTTCAGGAGGCTGTAGGCACGTTCGCCATCTTTCAACCTTGCCCAGAAATTTACTTTCCAGGCCAGAGACCAACCCGTACCAATGTCCGTTCTCATGTCCAGGCTTTTCCTGGCGGCCATAGCAAGCTCTGGCGTTTTGCCGGGATCAATGGAGGTTCCGGGGTAAAGCATATAGAGGTGTGATACGTGGCGATGGGTTGGTTCGGTTTCTTCAAATGGCTCGCGCCATTCCATCAGTCGTCCATCCGGTCCTATCTGTGTCAGCGCCAGTTCCTTGTTCACATCCCTTATCCTGTCGACCACTTCATCTTTCTTCCCCAGCATATGCGCGGCGTTCAGCACATTGTCGAACAATTCCTTGATGACCTGCTGGTCGTGCGAAGGTCCCATGGTGATCTGTGCCACGGAACCATCCGGGGCTTTGAATGAATTCTCGGGCGAAGCAGCAGGACCGGACACCCATTTGCCGGAGCTCGGATCTTTTATGAGCCAGTCCAAATAAAAGCGCGCAGACTCCAGCATGATGGGATATACCCTTTCCAGATATTTTTGATCCGGATTGAATTTGAAATGCTCCCAAAGGTGTTGGCAGAGCCATGCGCCTGCGCCGAGATGCATGCCCCAGCTGGGATGTTCGCCAGGAGCCGTGAATCCCCAGACGTTCGTGATGGGATGAATGGCCCAGCCTTTGGCTCTGTATTGAACAGCCGCTGTTTTCCTGCCTGGTTCAACCAGCGATTCAATCAGATCCGTCAATGGGCCCTGACATTCCGATAGATTGGTGATATCGGCCGGCCAGTAGTTCATCTGAATATTGATGTCAGTATGGTAATCTCCATTCCATGGCGTTTGGATGGTGTTTGCCCACAGGCCCTGCAGGTTGGCCGGCAAGCTTCCTTCCCGCGATGATGCGATCAGCAGGTAGCGCCCGAATTGAAAATAGAGTTCCTGCAGGTGCAGGTCGTCCGCATTGCGTTGATTGGCCAATCGGCGATCCGTGGGGGTAGTATCTGTACTGATCCTTGAAAAATTTAGGCTTACTTTATTGAACAGCGACTGATGGTCGCGCACATGCCGCTTAAGCAGGTTCTCAAATGTATAGGACGATGCTTTTGCCAATTGTGCCTGCGATGTTTTTACAGGATCATCGCCAATAAATGTTGGGTAGGCGAGTTTATAATCTGTAGCAGCGGTAAGGATTAGGGTGACGGCATCCGCATTACTGATGGAAATACTGCTATCGGAGGTTTTTGTACTTCCACCCTTGTTGATGGCCTTCAGTTGTACGGCGTATTTCATGCCATCCCCGCCTTTGCCGTTTTTCAGATTGCCATACATCATCAGTACATCCTGCGAAGCTTTGGTGGCAAATCTTTCCGGGCGGTTCAGCATCGCCCTGAAATTGATCGCTCCTTTTTTACTTGCGCTGATGTTCACCACAAGGGCTCTATCGGGGTAGCTGGTAAATATTTCCCTCTTGAAATCGATTCCGCCCTGGCTGTAGGTGATGGTGACAACGCCGCGTTCAAGATCCAGTTCACGGCGGTAAGAGGCGTAGTCCGTTTTGCGATCGAATTCCAGCCAGAGATCACCGAGGGTCTGGTAAGTGCCGTATGGGACATCTGCTCCGTTGCCTTGTCCTGATCCCGGTCCTTTGCAAACCTGGGTCTTCAGCGTCAGTTCCGTCGCTTCTTTATACTTCCCTGCAAACAGCAACCTCCGAATCTCGGCAAGGGCGGCAAATGCTTCGGGATTATTTTCATCATTTGGGCTGCCCGACCAAAGTGTTTTTTCGTTGAGTTGAATTCTTTCCTTGTTGACATCACCGAAGACCATCGCTCCCATGAATCCATTTCCCACGGGATGGGCCTTCAGCCACTCGGGGTTGTTTTCCCAGCCCTTGGTTTTGTCTTTCACAGAGGCGTCAGCAGGACGATCATACCAGATCTTCAGCGGCACCTGTTGTTGCGCGAAAACGGGAATGGAAGCAATGATCACGAATAACGATGAAAGCAGCTTTTTCATGGCCTTAAATTATGTGAAATTTCGAACATGGTTCGATCACCCCATTGGCCATGGCATTCGTGATGGTTCTGTACGTCAGTTCTCGATCTTCCCATAGGAAGTGTAGCTGCCATATCCTGTATCCTGAAGCCACAGGATCCGGCCTCCCTTGATGCAGCTGAAATAAGCGTTGTACGTTTTTGGCTTCTTTTCAATATCCGAGAACCATACCTGCCAATTATTGAGCAGCTTAAAATTACCGTCTGACTTCACCTGGTCCACTTTCGTTGCTATGCCTGAGCCACCCGTGGATACTACAATATGACAACTATATTTTCGGCTTGGCTGAAAGGTGAAGGTTTGGCGGGATGCGTAGTTGGTAGATCCTGCATAGAGCCCCGTGTACACACTATAATATGACGTGGAGCTGCCGAAGTCGTTCGACCATTTTCCGGAAAGGTCATTTTCGGCAACGGCAAATTTGTTCAGGCCGGAGAGGTTCGATAGCGCATCCCATTCTGAGAAATTAGCATCCGGCTGGTCAACCCCAAAAGTTTTTACGAAGGTTTCTTTGTCGGGCGTGATCACTTCAATCCAGCCCGACTTATCCCTTCGGAATAGCGCTACAAATTGCGCCTGTCCCTGATGGTCTACCATCATCCCGGATGCGAATTTGGCAGGGAGATACAGGATGTTATACTTATAGAGAAAAAAGTTACTCATGCTTTTGTAGCGAGGCGCTACCAGCAGGTTCCAAAAAACGCGTGTTTGTTCTTCTTGTTGCGGATAGTACACCTGTTCTTCCTTGCGTGGATAATGCAGCAATACCTTTATGTTTCCCTTGGTTGCTTCTACCCAATCTTCTTTCACTACACTGGTCCAGCCATCGTCGAAGTTGGTGGTAGTGAAATGAAAGCCACTGGCAGCGGCTTGCGGTTGGGAAGCATCCACAGGCGTGGGCAAGTTGGAACCGGAAGCAACCGCAGGGGGAAGGGTGATGGATTCAATGAACTCGTCGAGGACGGGCCCATAAGCTTTGGTATTGCTTTGCACCAGGAAGGTTATGGAGCGCTGCCCGTTACTGAATGTGTTCAATAACATGGAGACTGTATCTTTCTCGAACGGAAACTGGCAAAGGCCTGAACGCACCTTCCATCCGTTAAATGTTTGCGTGTCTACCGCAAGGGGCTCCGGGCTTACCCGATATTCCTTCACGGCAAGAACGTCCCACTCGCTGGTGAAATCTGCTTCAATATCGCCCTTACTGGCAGTACTTTTCACCATGGCGATCCTCGCCCAGATGCGCTTCTTGTTATCAATAGCAGTATAAGTGACCATTGTCCCTTTTTCCTCTTTTGCCCAACCTTTGGGTGGGACATAGCCGAAAAGGTCATAGGTCTGTTGCTGGGCACATAGATTCAAGGTCAGTAGCAGGGCGGTGATGAAACAAAAGGGTTTCATAGTAACTGTTTAGTGGAGGTAAACCTATGGCAATCTTTTTCACCGTCTAATCCCTTTAAATGGGTATTTATATTGTTTAAATTTGCGGGGGTATGAAGGATATGTTATTTAGAAGCCTGGTTCTTTTGTTATTGCTGAGTTTTCACTCTAAGATGTTTGGCCAAAAATTGGCTATTCCTTCCAAGGTCCAATACGAATGGCAGGAGCGGGAAAGGATCATGTTCATTCACTTTGGGGTAGCCACCTGGTTAGGCAAAGAGTATGATGAGAAGGGTGATTTTGACATCTCCCGCATCAATCCAAAACAATTGAGCACGGACGAGTGGTGCAAAGTGGCGAAGAGCTGGGGTGCAAAGCAGATCATCTTCGTGGCCAAACACGTTGGTGGATTCTGCTGGTGGCAGACCAATACTACTGACTATAGTGTCAAGAATACGCCCTGGAAGCAGGGCAGGGGCGACCTGATGAAAGACCTGGTCGCGTCCTGTAAAAAATATGATATCAAACTCGGGGTTTATCTCTATCCCGGCGATATTCATTATGGTGCAGGTATTGGAAGTGGGGGTAAAACGAAGGATCCCGCCATGCAGGAAGCGTACAATAAGGTGTTTCGGCAGCAATTGACGGAAGTGCTCACCCAGTATGGGGAAATGGCCGAGGTATGGTTCGATGGGAATTGTGAGATCGAGGTGTCCGATATCATTGAGAAGCATGCGAAGAACGCGGTTATCTTCCAAAGTAAAATGGCCACCATCCGCTGGCCCGGAACCGAGTCCGGCATGTTGGCCTATCCTGCCTGGAACAGCCTGAGTGGCGCAAAGCTGAAGACGGGGATATCGACGCAGTTTGACGATGACCCTGATGGTGATGCCTGGGCTCCGCTCGAATCAGATGCTCCTTTGTATAATCACAACTGGTTTTGGAGCAAAGACAATGAAACCAGGCGAAAGTCACAGGAGGAATTGATGAAGATGTATTACCGTTCAGTGGGATATGGCGGAACGATGTTGTTGAATTGTTCGCCCGATAGTAATGGCGCTGTTGTTGCCGGTGATAAGGCGGCGTATAAAGCGCTGGGTGATGAGATCACGAGGCGATTTGCGAAGCCGATTAAGACGGTTAGGAATAAACGCACTGCGAAACTTGAGGTAAAGTTTGCCAAACCCACCTCATTGAACCATGTTGTTTTTGGGGAAGATTATCGGGAGGGCCACAGGATCAGGGGCTATGAGCTTGTTGGGATTAGAAATGGCGTGCGTTCAGTGATTGTGAAGGGCAGTTCTGTGGGAAGAAAGAAGATCGATGCTTTTTCCAATGGGGAGTATGATGCTATCGAGCTGTCCATCACGAAAGCTGTTGGTGTGCCAATGATCCGGTACATCAGTGCTTATCACGTGGATGGTTTTGTATTCAAACCGGAAGGGAATGAGTCAGCAGATTGGATCAGTGCCGGCAGTTGGAACACGTCTACATTCAAAAGCGGCCGGGATACTTTGAAATTGTTGTTGAATGATATGATCAGGAAGCCGGGCCAGTACGAGGTAAAGATGGTCGCGGATGTGTCGGTGACGGGAACATCAGTTGATTCAGTGGTGCTCGTGATTGATGGGACCGTGGCCAACAAATATCTCACCCGCCATGGATGGGATACGTTTTATATCAGTCGTACTGACCAGATCGGTCCCAGCAGCAGCACAGAGATCATTTTCTACATGCGATCTGACAATGCCGTGTTCCAGAACCGGGGACGGTTTATCATCAGATCGCGATGACTTTATCGGCACGAGGGGAGAACCTGTATAATGGAGGGTGCATCGGGTTTGTTTCCATCTCTCCCTGTACTCCATTTGCTCAGAAATCTTGTATAAAATGGTGTGCCCTGGAGTAATAAGGACATATCTTTAAGACTGCCGGCAGTAGCCGATCAAAATGAATTTCCATGATTAAGCGATATGTTCTGATCGTCCTGGTCCTGATGGGTCAAGTCAGTTTTGCCCAAGAGGTCAAACACTATGACATTGTGGTTTATGGCGGAACTTCAGCAGGGATAAGCGCGGCCATCCAGGCTTCCAGGATGGGGAAGACCGTGGTGTTGATTGAACCCACCCGCCGGATCGGAGGACTGACTACCGGAGGATTGGGCCAAACCGATATTGGTAATAAGCAGGCCATTGGTGGAATCGCACGCGAATTCTACCAGCATGTCAAAAAATACTACCAACAGCCCGAAAACTGGAAATGGCAGAAACCTACAGAGTACCGTGATGGCGGCCAAACGCAAACCAAGGCGGGCGAGGATGCCATGTGGACCTTCGAGCCATCGGCCGCATTGAAGATCTTTCACCAGATGTTGCAGCAGGAGAAGAATATCACCCTCGTATATAACCAGCGGTTGGATCGAAAAAATGGGGTAAAGAAAAAGAAAGGTCTTATTTCCTCCATTGCTATGGAAACGGGCGAGGTGTACACCGGCAAGGCTTTTATCGATGCTACTTATGAAGGGGATCTGATGGCTGCTGCAGGTGTCAGCTACACAGTGGGCAGGGAATCGAACAAGCAATACGGCGAAACGCTCAACGGCGTCCATACCTTCGATACCGCCCGAACCATGACCAATCGACCTTCCCGAAATTCCATCAACCATAATTTCGTTCGCGGCGTTGATCCCTATCGGGAGAAAGGAAACCCGGCCAGTGGGCTCTTGCCATTTATTGATCCAAAAGGCCCTGGCGAGGAAGGTGCTGCCAGTAAAGCAGTACAGGCGTATTGTTATCGGATGTGCCTGACCAATCATCCTGAAAATCGTATACCGTTTGCCAAACCAGCATCCTATAATGAGTTGGAGTATGAACTGTTGCTCAGGAATTACGAGGCGGGGGAGAAGGGTTTTCCATGGATCAATTCGGATATGCCAAACCGAAAGACCGATACCAATAACCGGCTTGGATTTTCTACCGATTTCATCGGCCAGAACTATGATTATCCCGAGGCAACCTATTCGGAGCGGAATGCCATTGCAGAGCGTCATAGGAACTACCAGAAAGGATTAATGTGGACCCTCGCCTACCATCCCAGGATGCCGGAACATATCCGGAATGAAGTCTCAAAATGGGGCATGAGCAAGGATGAGTTCATTGAAGGAAATGGCTGGCAGGAACAATTGTATGTGCGGGAAGCACGCAGGATGGTGGGTAGTTATGTGATGACCCAGTATCATTGTGAGGGCATTACGGTAGTGCAGGATCCTGTTGGGTTGGCTGCTTATGGAATGGACTCGCATCATATTCAGCGCTATGTTACCAAAGAAGGGTTTGTGAAAAATGAAGGCAATATTGAGGCATATGTGAAGGGGCCCTACCCGATCAGTTACGGGGCCATCGTCCCCAAAGAGAAAGAATGCAAGAACCTGCTGGTGCCGGTTTGCCTGAGCGCCACACATATTGCCTTTGGCTCGATCCGCATGGAGCCTGTATTTATGGTATTGGGTCAGTCGGCTGCCATTGCGGCTTCACTTTCGATCGACAAAAAAACGGCGCTGCAGAAATTAAATTACAACGAATTGCAGGCTGTGCTGCTGGAGAACAAGCAAAGATTGAATTAGCCCAAGGATCCATTTACAACAGTGGCAGCTTCATCATGATATCGGTCTGCAGATCATCGCCCACCTTGAATTTGTGTTTATCGAATTCCACAAAGCCATTCTTCTTGTAGAATTGAATGGCCCTGGGATTCTCTTCCCATACTCCGAGCCACACGTATTCTGCATCTTTCTGCCTTGCGATTTCAATGGCCTTATCATATAGCTGCTGCCCAATATGCTTGCCATGAAAGGTTTTCAATACATAGATCCGTTCGATCTCAACAGCTTTGCGGTCTTTCAGTTCTGTTTGCGACTGGCCGAAATTCAGTTTTAAGTAACCAATGACTTCGTCATCAGCCTGGGTGAAATAGAATAATGAGTTCGCGTCATTCAACTCCTCACTGAGCCTTTCAAAGGAAAAGGCTTCATCCAGGTATTTGGCCATGTTCTCCGCGGTATTCCCTTCTTCGAACGTTTCGTAAAATGTCTGTCGGCTGATTTTTTGCAAAGCCGCAATGTCTTCAACGCTTATTGGCCTGATCCTGATATCCATGACAACGAATGTAATTTGAATATTCATAATGTTGTTACAGACCATGATCTCATATTAGCGGATCTTAACATTATTAAATACATTTAGCTACCGGGATACCGGCAGTAACAGTCTAAACACCAGACTATGAGAAAGCGCTTTTATGTGATACTTATTCTTCTCCCTTTATCAGTTTTGCCCTGTTTTGCTCAACTGGGTCTGGTGGCTGATAAAACTTCGGTACAAATTGGCGATACATATACCGTTAAGAAGGATGTCGCCTATGGATCGGATGTTGAGCAGAAAATGGATATCTATATCTCCAGGGATGCAAAGAATCTCGGAAAAAGAAATTTTACCATCGTATTCATTCATGGCGGGGGCTATTATTTAAGCGATAAGTCAAAGGAAGAGAAGTATATAGAACCTTATTTAAGGAAAGGCCTGAATGTTGTAAATATCAACTACCGGCTGAAGAAAGGTATACCCATAGCTACTGAAGACCTGACTCATGCATTGAACTTTTTGAAGGAAAGTGAATCTAACTATCCGCTCAATTTAAAGCAAGTTGTGCTTTCCGGATTTTCTGCAGGGGCTCAAATGGCAAGTAATGTGGGACTTGCACAGAACGATCGGGATTATCCTCACCCATTGGTTGCGGGTATCAGGGTCAGGGGGATCATTAATTTTTCAGGGCCGGTTGATGGTTTGGACACGGTAGAAAGGGTTTTTATGGGCCATGAATTACCCATCATGAAGGAGATCGGGAATGCCCTTTTCCCTTCATCATCCGGGTATGCGCCTAAGGATGTCATTTCTGTTTATGAGCCGATAAGTTATTACGACAGGAAAGACCCGCCTTTTTTTCTTTGGTATGGTGGAAAGGACGACCAGATCCCTCCGGTCACATTCCAGCAATTTCTGCCTTTGTTGGCAAAGGAGAAGGGTAAGAATAGGGTGATTTTCTGCCCGGATGGTTTGCACTCCCCAAACAAAAAGGAACTTCAGGAAGCCTATCTTGAGGTATTTAGCTTTTTGGGCAGTCTGTAGCTTTGGTTTTGCGAACGTTTATCAATTCAAATCAGAATCAAAAGCCATTTATTGAACAATGACCCAATCAGCAACAACTATTTTGTTTCGGCAATAGCATGGGAGCTTATTTCACATTCCTGAGCATCATTTTTTACTTAAACTCCGGCAACCTGCCAGGAGTATAAGGAGCGTTGTACTTTTCAAGTTGCGCCTCCAGTTTCTTGACATCTTCACCGATGGACTTCACTTCCTGGTAAACTGGACGGAACTTCTTTTCTACCAGTTCATAGTCATCCCTATAATTGGCGGGATCGGCAGAGGTAGATGACCAAAGGGCCCCTGTGATCCTTCCGATCCGTTGGCTGATGGAAGGTGATGTTTCGAACTCACGACTTGACCTCGTGCGATCACCATTGAGGGCTGTTCCAGCAGCATCAAGACGCTTCTCCAGCGAAACAAACTGCTGGGAAACATCAAGCGGAATGGCCCCGGTTTTCTGTATTGCAGCCTTCATATAGTTCAATTTGGTCAACTGCTCGCGCCTGTATTCGTCGGTGCCGCTGACCACCCTTCCCAGTTCGGCCAGTTTTGCTGTAAATGCACCTAATGCTTTTTTGTCTTCTACCTGGAAGCTTCCGGCAGCCAGAGGTGCTGCCTTAAAGGGAACCGACTCTGTGAGTGAACTGTATACCCCATCTTCAAATTTGCTCAGGCTGACTTTGTAGTTCCCGGGCAGGGCCATGCGGCCAAGATCCGGCGAACTGAAGGCGAAGGACTCGTCGAAGCTGGAGAAACTGACTGGTTCGGTAGACTCATACCTGAAATCCCAGGTGATCCTGTTCATCCCTTTCTTAGCAGGTGCTTTGATCCGCCTCACAACGGCGCCGGATTCGTCCGTGATGGTGAACAGCAGATGTGGTTCTGGCTGCATGTCTTCCAACTTCAGCGTATCGAAAGAGGGATAATAGACGGGCATTTTGTTTTTGATCAACTCGGCTTCTTTCTCCTTTCTCTTTTCTTTCAGCGTTTTAATATCGTTCTTCACATAGTAGGTAAATGTTGCGCCCACGGGAGGATTGGCTGCCGTATAGAAACTCTCGCCCTGGAATCCCTTTCCGCGCACGCCTAACGGCATGGAAGGAATAAACATCAGGGCATCTTTTACGGGGTAGATGACAGCATCTTTTTGAAGGTCTTCCACTTTCATATGTCTAAGCGGCGTATAATCGTCCAATACATAGAATCCCCTTCCGAAAGTAGCCAGCACCAGATCGTTCTCCCTTCGTTGAATTTCCAGGTCCCTTACAGCAATTGTGGGTAGTCCGCCTTTCATCTGAACCCAGTTAGCACCACCATTAATGCTGGTGAATAATCCAAATTCCGTTCCTACAAAGAGCAGGTTGGCATTGACATGGTCTTCGGCTACGGTATATACCGATCCCCGCTCTGGAAGGTTATTCTGTAATGCAATCCATGTTTTACCTGCATCGCGACTCCTGTAGAAATAGGGCTTGAAGTCGCCGTACCGATGTTGGTTGAATACAGCGTATACCGTATTCTTATCGTGTTGCGAGGCCAGTAACTGGTAAACATAGGCGTTAGCAGGAACACCAGCGGGATAGCTCATGGCTGTCCACGATGACCCGCCATTGGTGGTGACATGGAGCGCACCATCGTCCGTTCCTGCAAACAACATGTTTTCATCCAGGGGGGATTCAGTTAACGTAGTGATGTTCCCATAGATATCAGTGGAACCATTCTTGGCAACGGCATCAACACTCCAAACCCTGCCCATCACTTCCATCTTATTCCTGTCCAGCTGCTTACTCAGGTCCGGGCTGATCACTTTCCAGTTATTGCCCCGGTCATCTGACCTGAATACTTTATTGGCAGCATGGTAGATCCTTTTGTTGCTGAACCTGGATATGACCAGGGGCGCATCCCAGTTCCAGCGATAAGCGGGCTCATCGTCGCGTTCGATCGCTTTTATGGATAATATCTCGCCTGTTTTCCGGTCGTGCCGCACGAGGCCGCCGTACTGCGACTGAGCATAAACGATGGTGGGATCCGACTGGTCAACCTGTGTTTCAAAGCCATCGCCCAGGCTGGTGAAATACCAATCTGAATTCATGATCCCATTGGCACTGGTGGTCCTCGATGGTCCGCCAATAGAGAAATTGTCCTGTGTGCCGCCGTGTATATGATAGAATGGAAACCCATTATCGGTTGCCACTTTATAGAACTGGGTAACCGGAAGATTGGGTTTAAAGATCCAGTTGCTGCCCATGTCAAAAGATTCATACAAGCCGCCATCGCAGCCTACGAGGTAGTGGTTGGTATTGGCGGGATTTACCCAGATCACATGGTTATCGATGTGTTTGCTTTTCTCTCCAAGTATCTGAAAGGTTTTTCCGCCATCATTGCTGATCTGCAGGTAAGTATCCATCGCGTAGATTCGGTTGAGGTTTTTGGGATCGCAGAATATGCGCTGGTAGTAATTCCCTGATGTGGATACGGCGCTTTGTTTCTGCCAGCTCTGACCGCGGTCACGACTCACATAAGTACCCGCACCTTCGCGGGCTTCGATCATGGCATAGAGTACGTCCGGATTGACAGGGGATATGTCGATGGTGATGCGGCCCACGTCGCCAGAGGGCAGACCGCTGGTGATCTTTGTCCATGTTGCTCCTGCGTCGGTGCTTTTATATAGGGCCGATTCGGGTCCGCCGCCGATATAGGTAAAAACTTTACGCTGGCGCTGGTGTGCTGTGGCGTAAAGGACTTTGGAATTGCGCGGATCCATATGGACTTCTGAGAAGCCGGTATGGTCACTCACGTTGAGAACGTTCTTCCAGGTTTTTCCGCCGTCGGTGGTTTTATAAATACCACGTTCACCGCCTGAATTCCAGAGCGGTCCGTATGCGGCAACGTACACGATATCGGGATCATTGGGATCGATGGCCAGGCTACCGATATGTTCTGATTGCTTCAGGCCCATATTCTTCCAGCTCTTGCCGCCATCTTCTGATTTGTAGATGCCATCGCCGTAGGCCACACTCCGTTGGTTATTGCCTTCGCCGGATCCCACCCATACTACGTTTGGATTGGTAGGGTCAAGCACTACACAGCCTATCGAATACGATCCTTCGCCATCGAACACGGGCGTAAAAGTTGTTCCTGCATTGGCGGTTTTCCAAACGCCTCCTGATGCAACAGCAACATAGTATTCGCTGGGGTTGTTGGGATTAACCGCCAGGTCGGCCACACGGCCGGATGTGATGGCGGGTCCTACACTGCGCAGTTTCATCGCACCCAGCGTGGAGGAAGCCAGGGGATAGGCTGGTTGCGCGGCCTGCTGGTCTTTAGACTTCTTTTGGGCAATAGATGAAAGCGGTATCGTGAGGAGGATGGCTACTGCCAGAATTATTGATGGAAACTTCATATCAGAGTAATTGGGTAACTAAATTATGGTATTTGCCATTTGGCGATGCTAAGTTTAGTAATAGGCAGGAAACACAGCTGTAAAAAAGCGTTCTAACGCTTGCTTTCCTGTCCAGCTTCGATCTCGCTGTTGAGCGGATCATTTGTAAATGGATAGGCGAACTGACGGAGATAGCCTTTGGGGAAATGCGCATCATTGAGGCCGGTTCCACTCGGCCACCTGTTTCCTGGCAGGTAGTAAGCCGGTTGGTTTTTAAAACCCTTTGCGGGCTTTGGGCATTAGGGGTTATCAATTCGATCCTGCCGGCAAATGAATATGCCACAGGACGCTACTGCGTCTGCGAAATGTACGGAAAAGCTTCTTTGGAGAGACGGATTGTTAAACAAGGGAACTGCGGATCTTATTTTGGTTAAAACATTTCCTGATTCCGTTTCATTTTAAAACAGATGTGTTTAGCTTGCGGGTTCTGCAAATCTTACATATGAGAAAATTACTGCTCTTAACTGCAACGCTGTTTTGTGTTTCCGTTATATCGGTCTTTGGCCAGGCGAAACTGGTTCAGAAGGTGACCCGCAAAGGAACGGAGGTGATCATCCCGTTTGAAAAGTACCTGCTGCCCAATGGCCTTACGCTGGTGGTGCATGAAGACCATAGCGACCCTATCGTCCACGTTGATGTGACCTACCATGTAGGCAGCGCCAGGGAGGAGATCGGGAAAAGTGGTTTTGCGCATTTTTTTGAGCACATGATGTTCCAGGGCTCAGACAATGTGCCGAAGGGCGATCATTTTAAGGTCATTACCGATGCCGGTGGTACATTGAACGGCAGCACGAACAGGGATCGGACCAATTATTACCAGACCATTCCCAGTAACCAGCTTGAGAAGATTCTCTGGCTTGAGGCCGACAGGATGGGCTTTCTTCTGGATGCGGTGACACAGGAGAAATTCGAGAACCAGCGTAGCACAGTGAAGAATGAACGGGGCCAGAACTATGATAACAGGCCCTATGGCCTGGTCTCTGAATTTTCATCCAAGAATCTTTATCCCTACGGTCATCCTTACAGCTGGCTCACCATCGGGTATATTGAGGACCTGAACCGTGTCAATGTGAATGATCTGAAGAACTTTTTTCTTCGCTGGTACGGGCCAAACAATGCAACGCTTACCGTTGGTGGTGATGTGAAGACCGCTGAAGTTGTAAAGCTTGCAGAGAAATATTTCGGCTCTATTCCTAAAGGTCCGGCGGTGGACAAAACCGTATTGCCGCAAGTGAAACTGGACAGGGATCGCCATGTTTCCTATGTAGATAATTTTGCAAGGGTACCCCTGCTCGTAAAGGTTTTCCCAACCGTTCCGGAGTATCATCCTGATGCACCCGCCCTCACTTGCCTGGCCCAGATCCTTGGGCAGGGCCGCACCTCTGTTTTTTATCAGGAGATGGTGAAGGGCCAGTTGGTGCTCCAGGCCAATGCGAATAGCCAGACTTCCGAGCTTTCCGGGGAATTCTCCTTGCAGGTGACGCCATACCCCGGGAAAACCCTGGCTTATGCCGATTCCCTCGTGAAGGCCGCACTGCAAGCTTTTGAGCGCCGCGGGGTAACGGAGGAGGACATTGCAAAATTCAGGGGTGCTATCGAATCCCAATATATCAACAGGCTTCAGAGTGTGTCCGGGAAGGTTTCCCAGCTTGCTGCATGGCAAACCTTCAGGGGTAACCCCGATATGGTGGGTACTTTACTCAAGCAGTTCCTGGCCGTTTCCCGTGAGGATGTGCTGCGCGTGTACAACACCTATATCCGCAACAAGTCGTCTGTGACCGTGAGTGTGTTGACCAAAGGCGGCGATAAGATGATTGCTGCGCCGGATAATTACACCATCGATCCTTCGGGATACAAGGCGCCTTCCTATGGTTATGAGGGTTTGACCTACAACAAGCCAAAAGATGCATTTGACCGCACCAAGGTTCCGGGTAACGGACCTAATCCCGTTGTGGCCGTTCCCGCGCATTGGAAGAAAGATCTTGGAAATGGTATACAGGCCATCGGTGCACAAAACACAGAAGTGCCCACGGTTACGCTTTCCATCAGCATACCCGGAGGTCATCTTACCCAAGCCAGGGATACGTCAAGGCTTGGTCTGGCAGGTATGGCTGCAGCCATGATGAACGAGGACACAAAGAATTACACTGCTGAGCAACTGAGTCTTGAACTCCAGAAACTGGGGTCCAGTATTTCTGTCAGTTCCGATCTTGATGGTATCGTGTTCCAAATGCAATCGCTGAAAAAGAATCTCGATCAGACCCTTGCCTTGCTGGAAGAACGGATGCTGAATCCGAAGTTCACGCCTGAAGCCTTTAGCCGATTGCAAAAACAAGCACTGGAAGGTTTCAAACAAAGGAAATCGCAACCCGCATCGGTAGCCGGTTCGGTTTGGGGTAAGATTCTTTATGGTGAGGCAAGTATCCTTGGTATGCCATCGACGGGTACGGAACATACTATTCGCAATCTCAAGCTGGACGATGTGCAGTGGTATAAAGATAACATGATGAGTTCTCAGGGCAGTAAAGTAGTGGTTGTAGGGGATGTTACACAGGCGGAGATCGAACCCCGGCTTGCATTCCTGAGGAAGCTTCCTAATAAAAAGATCGTCATGCCGGCTTCTGGTGTTGCTTTGCCTGCTACTAAAACAAAGATCTTTATCGTGGATATTCCCAAGGCAGCGCAAACGGAATTCAGGGTGGGCTATGTAACAGGACTGCGATATGATGCTACAGGAGAGTTTTATCGCGCCGGTCTGATGAACTACCCATTAGGCGGGTCGTTCAACAGCATCATCAACTTTAACTTACGTGAGACAAAAGGCTGGACCTATGGGGCCCGCAGCAGTTTCAGCGGCGATGAATATACCGGTGAATTCCTGTTTAGCTCGGGTATCAGGGCCAATGCAACAGATAGTGCACTTGGGGAGTTGTTGAACGATTTGAAAAATTATGCGGCAAACGGCGTGATGCAGGAAGACTTGAACTTTACGAAGAATGCGATCGGACAGCGGGATGCACTGCAGTATGAGACTGGGTTGCAGAAAGCGGGATTCATCAGACGAATCCTCAGGTACGATCTGCCGTCAAATTATGTCCAAACGCAAAACAAGATCCTGAGTGGCATCACCAAGCAGGAGATCGACGCTTTGGCGAAAAAATGGATCAGGCTGGAGAATATGCAGATCTTATTGGTGGGCGATAAGTCTGTGATCCTTCCCGGGTTACAGAAGTTCGGCTATGAGATCGTAGAACTCGATGTGGATGGCAGGGTGAAGAAATCTTAGCGCGTCAGTGCTGACGATGATATGTAAAGAGTGGCTGAAGGGCCGCTCTTTTTTTGTTGATGCCCAGGGAGAGGCGCCAAAGAAAAAGGGCCCTACTTCCGTATGGCCCTCCAAACTATTTTAGATGGCTCGCCCTATGCTTTGCTCACTTTCTTAACGGTGACCACATCGCCCTCGAGTGAGCCTTTGATGGTTACCTTCTGGCCGATGAATTCTGCAACTTTTGCAGGATCGCTGATCTTGTACATTTTGTCGCCAACAACCAGTACGGTGGCCTTGCCACCTGCGATGCATTTTTTTGCACATTCGGCATGTCCTTCATTGGCAGACTTAACGCCGCAATGTTCGTCGGTGATAAAGCCGGTCCATGTGCCTTTTTCGGTGGCATAGCCTATCATGACGAATAACACCATCATGAGTGATAACAGATACTTTTTCATGTTTTCTTGTTTTATTTGTTTAAGGAAATGTACGAAAAAAGCCTGGTTATTCCGATAGATTTAGTTTTTCGTAGAACTGCTCCCGGCTTAGCTCTTTCACCTCGCCGGGCTGCAGACTTCCCATTTCCAGGCCATCGATGGATATCCTGATCAGCCGGATGCATTTGTGATTCACAGCAGCGACCATTTTTCTGACCTGGTGGTATTTCCCTTCCCGGAGGCTGATTTTCAACCACGAGAAGGGGATGTTTTCATGTAGCGGGGTTTCCGGATCCTGAAGGGATGAGGGTTGGTTTGTGAATTCGACCTCACAGGGACTGGTCATAAACGACGCTCCATGCGGCGCACTTATGGCAATGCCATGGGCCAGTTTTCCCAATGTATCTGGATGGACAATATTTTTCACTTGTACCAGGTACGTGCGGGTATGGGGTTCTTTCCCCTGAAACAGCAGGCGGGTGACTTTTTTATCTGTGGTTAGAAGCAACAGGCCTTCCGATTTGTTGTCCAGCCTGCCAATGGCGTGGGTGCCTTCCGGGAAATCAAAATCGATGGCGCTGAGGAGCCTGACATCATGGTGGCTTTTGAACTGAGACACCATATCCACCGGCTTGTGCAGCATAAAATATCGATGACCCAACATGAGGCAATTTAGCTAATATTGCGGATGCAACAGGCATCAAAAGATCCGCTGCACGGCAAAACGCTGGAGATGATCCTCACAGAACTGGTCGCTTTCCTCGGGTGGGATGCTTTGGGTCAGCACATACGCATCAACTGTTTCAACAGCGATCCCAGTATTCAGTCGAGCCTGAAGTTTCTCCGCAAAACGCCCTGGGCGAGAAAAAAAGTGGAAGACCTGTATGTACGTATGATTTCATACGACACACAGGTCTAACACATCCGTAATGATTATTTCAGTAAGTTATTCACCCCCCTTGCCCGCTCGAGGTGAGTTCGCAGGGCAGGAAGGTGTTTTGCAGCGAAAGCCCTGATCTCGGGATCTTTCGCATCTCTCGATGCTTCCTCAAACTCGTCTACGTATTCCTTATGGTCATCGATGATCAGTTTCATGTAGTCCTTGTCGAATTCAATACCTTTTTTATCCTTCATCTTATTGATATGGTCCGTATGGTCCTCGCCAGGAGTAGTTGGGATGGTAATGTTTTTTCGTGAAGCGAGGGCTTTCAATTCTTCATTGACTTTTGAATGATCGTTTACCATCATCTGTGCAAATTGCTTGACTGCTGAACTCATTGCCTGTTCAGTGGCCATTTGTCCCAATTGCACTTCCATCAGTCCGCCGCTTGCCGCCTTCACAACAAATTCGTTATCCTCTTCCATTTGGCCGGCCCTCCTCATGGTGTCGGTCTTTTGCTCATTTTTCTCTTCAGCAATTTCTACACTATCCTCTTTTTTCTGGTTGGTATTGCATGCCAAAGCAAATAGTAGGGCCAATGGGATGATTATTGTCTTCATGTTAATGTTTGAGCATTAACCATTAAAAAAATGATACCATGCCTTCTTAGCCCAATAAATTTATTCGCCAAAAAGCCTGACTTTTTTTTCGAGCTCCAGCAGGGGGAACAAAACCAACGCTATCAGGCAGTTCAGCAAGAGTGCGTTGGGGCCCAAAGGCATTGAGCCAAAAATGTTATTCATAAAAGGTGTGTAGATATAAAGCCCCTGTGCTATTATGACCAAGGCTATACCCAGGTATATCGCCGGATTTGAGAACATGGATAATTTGAAGAAGCTGTGGCTGAGCGAACGGCAATTCAGGAGATAGACCACCTGGAACAGTACCATGGTAGTGACTGCCATGGTCTGGGCTTCGGAGATGGCGGTGGCTGAGATGATGCCGTGTTTCAATTCGGTTTGGTATTCCCACATGAACATACCTATGGTTCCCAATGCCATAGCCAGGGCTACCATGAACATCCGTAGCAGAATTTTTTTAGAGAACATGGGCTGGTCCGGCTGGCGGGGAGGACGTTGCATAATGTCCGGTTCCATGTCTTCCAGCGCAAGCGGGAGTGCCAGCGAAACTGCAGTGATCAGGTTGATCCATAATACCTGTACAGGCAGAATCGGCCTGATCACATGGCCGTCTGAAGCAGGGAAAATAAGAATGGCCAGGAAGGTCACCAGCCCTAATCCCATGCTGGTGGGCAAAACAAATACCAGGGATTTAAGCAGGTTATCGTATACTCTTCTTCCTTCTTCAACCGCAGCTCTGATGCTTTGGAAATTATCATCCGCCAGGATCATGTCTGCCGCTTCCTTGGCAGCAGCTGTACCCGTAATCCCCATCGCTACACCGATGTTGGCTCGCTTTAAGGCGGGAGCGTCATTTACCCCATCACCCGTCATGGCAACAACGGAACCATTTGATTGAAGCGCTTCTACCAGTCTTAGTTTATGTTCGGGAGAAACCCTTGCAAATACATTTGAATGTGCTACCGCCTGCTTATACGCTTCTGCGTCCATGCCCGCCAGGTCCTGACCTGAGTAAACAGCTTGGCCTTCTGTCCAGATCCCCAGCTCTTTTCCTATGGCCAGCGCCGTTCCCGGATGGTCTCCTGTGATCATTTTGACGGTGATCCCTGCGTTCTGGCAGGCCAGGATCGAGTCCTTCACTTCTGTTCGTGGAGGGTCAATCATGGCCTGCAAGCCTATAAATCTGAACCCACCTGTAAGATCATGCTCTTCTATCCTGCCAACCTTAACGGCTTTGCAAGCGAAAGCAAGGACACGGTTACCCTGGTCAGCGAACTTCAACGTTTGCTCGCGTATGCCCGAAATAAAAGCTTCGTTCTCTGTCAGCATGGGAAGCACAGATTCCGGAGCCCCCTTCAGGTAAATAATATTTTCACCACGCTCATGCACGTGCAGCGTGGCCATGTATTTCTTATCCGAGTCAAAAGGTACTTCATCGAGCCGTGTATACTTGCTGCGCAATTCCCTGTCGTCCCTCCCTATTTTTTCGAATGCTTCTATAAGCGCAAGTTCTGTTGGATCGCCTACTTTCTCCTTGTTGCCATTGCGCTGTTCGGTACTGGCATCATTGCACAACGTGCCGGCAGAGAGCAGCTGGTAAAGTTCGGGGTTCTGTAGAGCATCCGCAGGCGAGCTGCCATCCAGGATCGTATCTTCTGTAACCCGGTAATATTGATTGCCTGTCCACAGACCTGTCACTGTCATCACGTTTCGGGTGAGCGTTCCCGTTTTATCTGAGCATATGACGGTTGTACTACCGAGGGTTTCAACAGCAGGCAGATGGCGGATAATGGCCCTTCGGGCGGCCATCCGTTTAACACCTATGGCTGAGGCTATGGTAATTACGGCAGGCAGTCCTTCCGGAATGGCAGCAACGGCCAGTGTAATGGCAGATAATGCGGCGTCCGCAATGGGGTAGTCGCGTGCCATGGCTACGGCAAAGAGCAGCAGGCTTACCAGGATGATGGCAATGGTGATCCAGGCCCCTAGTCGTCCTATCGCCTTTACCATGGGCGTTTTGGGAGAAGGTGTGTCCTGCAGCAATGATGATATCTTACCAATCTCTGTCTGCATTCCCGTTCTAACCACTATACCTTCTGCAGTACCATGTGATACCAGGGTTCCTGCGAAAGCCATACAGTGCCTGTCGCCAATTCCCGCGTCAGGCGTCACAGGGTCTGTATTCTTTGTTACTGGCACGCTCTCTCCCGTCAGTGCAGCCTCCTCGCATTGGAATGATTTTACCTGGCAGAGCCTAAGGTCTGCCGATACTTTGTCGCCGGCCTGCAACAATACAAGGTCTCCAGGAACCAAATCCTGCGCTTGGATATTCTTTTGAATGCCGTCTCGTTTCACCACAGCGAATTCAGGGGCCATACCCATCAGACTCCGGATGGTCCGGTCGGCCCCCCATTCCTGCAGGAAGCCGATCAGCGTATTGATCACAACAACAGAAAGGATCACAAGCGCGTCTGTAGCTTTTCCCATCAGCAGCGCCAGGGCGGTGGCACCTAATAGTACATAGATCAGTGGATTGGATAGTTGCTGCCAAAGCAATGTAAGAACACCGTTTCCTTTTTTCTTCTGCAGGAGGTTGAGGCCATACTGCGCCTGCCGCTTTTCCCCATCTGTTCCAGACAGCCCGGATCTGCTGGTCTGCAGGACACTGAAAACTTCTTCGATGTTCAGGGAATGCCAGGGCTTGCTCATATATGTTGGTTTAATGAAGGGTCCATGCGAGGGTCAAATTTCGTCCGTTAAAAACTAACTTGACGGCTCACTTCATAACCATTAGGTTTACGATGAAACGGTCACAGTTGAATCTTCTGAAACATCCGTTCAGAACAAGAGTTATGTGTTATTGGCGAGAGGAGGCAGAATAACATCGAAGGCTGAAGGACTTCTCCTAGAGGTCGCCTGCAGTTTTGACGCCGCGGAACTTTTTATACAGGTGATCGAGCTGCATGATCAGGAAGATCAGCCAAAGCACGATCCTGGCTATGCTCCGGAACTTGTTTTCGTGAGGTTGGATAAACTCCCAGATGATCCCAACCAATAATCCTATTGCAAATGCTACCCGGGCAGCAATTTTCAGTTTCTCCTTAAGTGGTGTGATTTGTTTGTTCACTTCGTTTGCGTCCACGTTAGTTTGTGATTTGATTTATACAGGAGTTCTTTATCGATTGTCAAATCAGCCAATCAGCCAATTAGCCAATTATTTTGTGGGCAATTTCCGTTTATTATCCAGATACGCGGCGATAGCATCTTCCATATCCACTTCCATCAAATTGGCCAGGGTCATGAGCCACATCAGCACGTCGGCAAATTCTTCTTTCGCATTTTCCTTGTCGCCGCTGGCGATGGCAGAGGACAGCTCGCCCACTTCTTCATGGAACCACAGGGCCGTGTGATAGATGCCTCTCTCGCTGTCCGTTTTAAAATATCTTTCTTTTACCAGGTCCTGCAGGGCTGAGATCTCCATGTTCAATGATTTAGGTATGATGGGATTTGGATCCGCTGTATAGTTCGTATTCGAAAAGCCGGCAGTCGATGGTGCTGGTGTAAAATTCGATGCGGCGCTTGGGCTTCAGTCCTACCCGCTTACCCAACTCTATATTCCCGGTGAACACATAGCCGGTGTAGCCGCCGCATTTCTGTTTCATGAAATCCCCGATCCGTTTATAGGTTTCTGCCAGCTCTTGTTCATCGCCCAAACGTTCTCCATATTCAGGATTAACGTAAAATATTCCGGGAACCCCGGGTGGTATTTCTGTGTCCGCAAAATCGCAAACATCAAATTCTATCAGATCTGCCACGCCCGCTGCAATAGCGTTCTTCTTTGCATTGTCAACGGCTCTGCGGCTGTAGTCCGTGGCGATGATCCTTAACCCCGGTACATCCCTGATCTGTTCTTCCAGCAGCGCATCTTCCTGCAGGTAAACCGACTCGTCATAGTCGTTCAAATGCATGAACGCATAATTGGTCCTGAACAGGCCCGGCCGCCGGTTGGTAGCGATCATGGCGGCTTCAATGGCGACGGTGCCCGAGCCACACATCGGATTCACGAAGGGAGAACGCCGGTCCCACCGGGTGGCGAGAATAGTGGCTGCTGCCAGTGCTTCCAGCATGGGTGCCTGGCCGGGTATTTTACGATATCCATGCCTTCCCAATGAATCGCCCGTAGTATCTATGAAAACCTCGGCATCTTCATTTTTCCAGAACAGGTGGATCACCGCTCCCGTCAGTGCTGAGCCAGTGGAGGGACGACTGCCCCTTTTATCCCGCAACCTGTCAACGATGGCATCCTTGACCCGGAGGTTGGCGTACATGCTGTTATTGATGGTGGGATTGTTCACATTGCTGGTGATGGAAAAATAACCGTCTTCGGGAAGTATGTTTTCCCATGGATAGTCGATCAGGTTTTTGTAGATATCGTCCGAATGTTCAGCTTGAAATGCCTTCAGGCTGAAAAGCACCTGGCTCGCACAACGGAGGTTGAGGTTGAGTTTGATGCAATCATTGATCGTTCCGTTAATTCGTACACCGGTGATAAAGGTTTCTTCGGGGGTGAATCCGATCTCCTTCACATCCTGCTCAACGTAGGGTGCCAGTCGTTTCGGACAGGTAACAATAATGCTTCCTTTGTCGGTAAATAGACTCATAGAGCCCTAAAGGTAAGTTGCAGGCATGAGGCTGGTTAATTTGGGCCGGAAATAAAAAAACCAGCCCCGGAGGGCTGGTCACCATCATGTTGATCTTTGTTATTTCAGGTATTTGTTATACCAGTCAATGTGTTTCTTGTACCGATGTACAATATAGCTGGGCACCCGGATCCCGTGATGCTGGTTGGGATAGATGACCAGTTCTGTTGGAATGCCGGTTGATTTGAAGGCCTGGTACATCTGCTCTGCCCCTATGACCGGAACATTGAAGTCGTCTTCACTGGCCATGAACATCGTGGGTGTTTTGATCTGCTCCACTTTGTAGAATGGGTAAGAAAGGTCCGTCCATTTTTTAGGATTTTTCCAGGGGGCGCCCAGTTCTTCTTCATATTGGGTGATGTACTGGTCAGAGCCGTACATCGACAGTTGTAGCGAACTGCCTGCGCCACTCACAGCGGCTTTGAATCTTTTATCGGTCGCAATGGTATAGTTGGTGAGGATACCACCATAGCTCCATCCTCCAATACCCAACTTCGAGGAGTCCGCTATACCCATTTTGATGAGTTGGTCTGCTATGCCAATAATATCTTTCACTTCTTTATTTCCCCAATCCGCATAGATCGCCTTCGTATATGCGCTGCCCCTTCCGCTGCTGCCCCTGTAATTGACTGCGGCCACTGCGTAGCCTGCGCCGGCCAGTACTTGCCTGCTCATATCGAAAGCATATTCATCCTGTGCTACGGGTCCACCATGAATGAACAACACCAGGGGTAGTTTTTTGGAAGTACTGTCCGGCAGATAGAGGATCCCGGAAACCAGGTTCTTGTCGGACGACATCCCTTCAAACCCTTTCACGAAGATGGGTTTTAACGGGGCAAGGAAATCATCAGTGATGCGGGTCAGTCTGGAGAAACCATTGTCTTTCCGGACATAGATCTCGTTGGGCGTGTTCTTGTCGGTATACAGGGCAACCATCTGGCCCTTCCCATTGACCTCGATCGACGAGTATGACCCCATGTCGTTGGTCAGGTTGCGATGGGTTTTGTTGGCCACGTCAAACTCCACAATGTTCTGTTTCCTGTCATCTTCCACCAATCCATAAATGGATTTCCCGTCGTACGACCATACCGGGCTGGAAATGGATCGGTCGATGGCCGCCGACATGTTGGTGCTCTTTTTGGTAGGGATATGATACAGGAAGAGTTGGGAGGTCTCGTACATATTGAAATTTCCCTCTCCGGTGGACTGGTTGTACAGGATATGCTGGCCATCAGGACTGAATTTGGGGCCACTGTTGGCCCCCTTATAGGTGGTGATCTGCTGCGTTTGTTTTGACTGCAGGTCCATCAGGAAAACATCGGTATTGCTGTTCCTGTCTGGGTCCTGGGAGGTATTGCTCACGTAGGCCACCGTTTTCCCGTCGAAACTGATCGCCGCATTTGACTGCGACCTGTTGCCCCTGGTAAGCGTGTCCAGCTTTTTGCTTTTTACATCGAACACATAAAGATGGGTCTGGCGATCATCGAGATATCCATCGCTATCGTCTTTAAAATGGTATCGTGTGATCTCGTGGGGTTTCCTGATCTTGGTTTTGGCGGTATCGGCCGTGTTAGGGTCCCGGATCTCCATCAGGATCTTCGAGCCGTCGTTGAACCATTTGTAGGAGGAAATTTCTCCCTTGATGTTGGTGAGCTGCATGGGTTCACCGCCTTTCCGGTTCATGAGGAAAACTTGTGAGCCCTCGCTTTCCGCCTTTCCTTTTGACAGGAAGGAGATGTACTTGTTGTCGGGGCTCCAGGCGGGTGCGCCGGCAGATTTCTCATCGGTCAATTGAATGGTCTCGTCGCCTGCCATGCTGATCATGTTGAGCTTGCTTTCGTATTTATCCTTGGCAGAATCTGCTTTTGAAACCTGGTACATGATCCAATTCCCGTCGGGTGACAGTTTGGGATTGGAAACAGAACTCATGCGGTAGATATCGTCCGGCCTGATCAGTCTTTTTGACGGGGTCTGGGCGAGGACCATAGACGATGCGGTGATGGTAAGAAGAAGGGTTACTAATTTTCTCATGGTGATGAAGATAAAACATTGGTTACAGAATTGAACAGGTGGTAAGATCGAAAAAAAAATTACAAAAAATTGGCAAACAGAACTTGCTGGCCTCCTTTCAAATGCCATTATTTGTGTCTCAATTATTTTTAACATGAGAAGGATGGTTCTCCTGTTGATGATGACCGGATTTTTGAATTCGGCGTTTTCGCAAAGGTTGGCTGATACCGCATTGTTTTCGATGAACCGCGACCAGCTAGGTGTTTATTTTCAGACCAAGGCGAGAAAACAGAACACATTGGGGTGGATAATGCTTGATGCAGGACTTGTAGGGTTAGTGATCACGTCAGCGTATTCAATTGGGGCATTGAACTCTGACAATGAAGACCTGTTTCGTGGGGTGCTCGCTGTTTCTTCCGCCTCTATCGCAGGTGGTGTAGCGGCCTTTATCAGTTCCGCCAACAACAAGGGCAAGGCGGAAATGCTCCTGCGAAAACCTGCACGGGCTGAAGGACCGGAGGTGGAGCCGGGACCTGGCGATCATCTACCAGCGCAAGCATAGAATCCTCCGTACAGTAGGCTGGGGTTTGGTAGGCACCAGTTTGGTTACAAGTATCATCGCTGCAGACCAGTACGATCCTGCTGTTCTGTCTACCGTGGGTTCTTTATCGTTAATTGCCAGTATACCTGTATTCATTGCTTCCTCCCGGAACAGGGGCCGCGCAGCGGTTCTTTTCAGTAACCAGAGAATCCCGTTCAGCTACTTATCTGCGCCCATACCACTCACGTCAGTTGGTGTAGGGATCAGTTTGGGATCAGGGAGATCAGGCTTTTAAGGATCAAGGGTAAAAAACTCAGGAACCCGAAACAAATTTTTCCATGAGTTGCATGGACTCGATGGCGTCTTCTGCCGAGCAGGGATTAGGCCCGCTACCTGAGAAATACGCTACCACTTTTTCAATCATCGGTTGCTGTATATGTTCCGGATGTACAAATACCAGTTCTTCGGTCTCCGCGCCTTTTTGTATGAGCACCCTGTTCCCAAACATGGAGAAACTGATCTTCCCCTTGCTTCCAATGATCTCGCAAAGGTCTTCCTTGAGTTCGGGCGCAACGGTGAAACACCAGGTGCCGCTGAACAGGATGTTGTTTTTAAAATGTACCATCCCCGTCACGATATCCCTTGCGCCATACAATCCCGCCTGGTTTGTACTCATGCCCACGCTCCCTGCAATGGCACCAAAAAAATGAACCATCAGATCAAGCTGGTGTGGGGCGAGGTCATAGAATAGTCCTCCCAATCCTCCCACTGCAGGATCCACCCGCCAGTTGGTCTCACTGCCGGCGATCAGGGACGACTGGTCCGGTTGATGCATACTCAATCTCACCGTTCTGATGTCACCCACCACTTGCGCATCGATCAATTCCCTTATCCGAATGAACATGGGCACGGCCCTCCGGTAGTGAGCAACGGTGAGTTTTACACCTGTTGAGGCCGCTGCGTCCCGCATGCGCAGGCAAGAAGCCAGATCTTTGGACATGGGCTTCTCCACATAAACAGGCTTTCCCGCACGGAGTGCATCAAGGGTGTATTTCTCGTGCGATTCCGGCGGGGTAGCAATATAGATAGCATTCACTTCGGGATCCTGGATCAATTCATCTGCATGTGCATACCATGTCGGCACTCCGTGGCGGCGCGCATAATCGGCAGCCTTCTCTGCATCGCGGCGCATCACGGCAACCAATGAAGAACCAGGTACCTTATTGAACGCAGGTCCGCTCTTCACTTCTGTAACATTTCCGCAACCTATAATGCCCCAACTGATTCCCATCGACATAGTTTTCTGGTTGCTTAAAAATAGCAACTTATACTGAGCTCAGAACTTTTTAGGATATTCATGTGCCTCTTTTCCATGGGTCCAACTTTCTCCAGTCAATTCAACAATATGAACAAACGTCTGCTTGTACTTTTTATCTTGCTAAGCCAATTTTCACTGGCGCAGGAAAAGAAGCCTCCTTTTGCAACCATTGAACCTGGCCAGAATGTGCCTAAGGAAGTGATCAATTCCACCCGACAGTTGAGGGAACGGCTCCTCGCTGATCCGTACAGGCCCGCATATCATTTTGTATTCCCGGAGGGGAATGGCCGTCCCGGGGATCCCAACGGCGCGTTCTATCACAATGGCCGCTATCACCTGATGTTCCTGTACAATCGTGAAGGTTCAGGCTTTTGCTGGGGTCACGTGTCCAGCACGGATCTGCTGCACTGGCGTTATCATCCTGATGCCATCATGCCGGGAAATGGCGACGAAGGATGTTTCAGCGGCGGCGCATTTGTTGATGACGATGGCAGCGCCACACTTTCGTATTGGATGCTCTGGGGCGACAAAGGCATTGGCCTGGCTAAAAGCACGGATGCCCATTTTGATCAGTGGGTCAAGTCTTCGTCCAATCCGGTAGTTAAGTCCAGCGAATGGGGCATCACCGATATGACTGATGCTGCGGGCAGGAAGTTTCATGTGGGTTCTGCTGACCCTTCCAATATCTGGAAGAAAGATGGCAAGTACTATATGCTCACTGGAAATTTGCTTGTGCTGAGAAAGTATGGGTCCAGGGGCGAAGGGCTTCCCGCTGATCCCGGCCGCGATGCACAGCCGCTTCCTGCTGATTCACTGAATTATCAGGGTGACAGGCTTTATCTGTTTTCTTCTACAGATATGAAGCGTTGGGAGTACATGCACGAGTTCTATCAGAACAACCGGAAGTGGACATTCAAAACAGAAGATAACATGTGCCCCAGTTTTCTTCCCCTGCCTTCCGGTCCTGATGGCGGTGCGCCCAGCGGGAAGCACCTGCTGCTGTTCATCAGCCATAACCTCGGCGCGCAATATTATGTAGGAGATTATAAAGACAATCGGTTTTTCCCATCCAATCATGGCCGGATGACCTGGAAGGATAACGCTTATTTCGCGCCGGAGGCCTTGGTGGACAATAAGGGGCGTCAGATCATGTGGAGCTGGATTTTTGACGACAGGCCAGACTCGTTGATCGATTTCAGCGGTTGGACAGGTATGTACGGGTTGCCCCGCAGTTTATGGGTGGGGGACGATGGTACTTTGCGGATGAGGCCCGTCAAGGAACTGGAGAAACTACGCGGACCTGAATCCATCGAGTCATCGGTCAACATTCCTGCGGATAAAGAAGTGGGTTTGAAGCCGGGTGAGGAGTTGATGGAAATGGAATTTACGTTCAATGAAACCAAAGCGTTGCAGTACGGTGTGAAGCTTGGTGTATCGGCCGATGGCCGGGAAGAAACGGTGATCTACTATGATGCATCTGATAAGAAGCTGAAAGTTGATACGCGGAAATCCGGCCTCGGGTTTGGCAGGAAGATCATTGAGGAAGCGCCCTTTGAATTGAAGAAAGGGGAGCCGCTGGTGTTGCGGGTGTTCATGGATAAATCGATCATTGAAGTGTTTGCCAATGATCGGCAAGCGATTGCGCGGATGGTATATCCCACGCTGGGTGGGAGGGGTGTGAAGGTATTCTCCAAAGGCGGTAGTACCCGGATCGACATGGTGAAGCGTTGGTCGATAACGCCGTCGAATCCATTCTAATCTGGGGCTTTAAAAGCATTCGTTAAAGATCGTTGTAACGTCCTTTACTCGTTGAGCTTTTTGTCTTTTAATGCCCATAAGATGGAAAAACCGGCCCGGTCAGCAATGGCGTTTTTCCCAAAAGCATTGATGGCAACAAAAACCGCTTTGTTGTTTGTTTTGTCGAATCCGCAAAATGTTGAGAAACTGTATGTACCGCCGTTGTGCCAGATTATGGAAGGATGGTCTTTGACCTCCAGTATGTGCCAGCCTTTAGCCACTTTCAATTTCTCATCTATAGTGGCGGTTGGGGTTGTCAGGTTTTGAATAAATGCTTCATGCGCATGGGCAAGCATTTGTTCCAGATAGGCCAGGATATCACGCGCGGTCGACTTGATCTCACCTGCTCCGCCCAGTCCGTTCATGGTCCAGTATTCAGCAGGAGTACCATTGAAATATCCAACACTTGATGGCAAAGACTTGTTTACGGTCATCCCCGTATGTTCAAGGTCCCATGGACCTGTGATATAGTTTTTCAGGAGCGACTCATAAGATTTCCCGGAGATCCGTTCTGCCAATACGCCGGCCAGAGTGAGGCCCAGGTTAGAGTAATTTACTTTTCGATTGGTATCCGGAGTCGCTTTTGCCAGATAGCTAAAAAGTTTGTTCTCGTCATAGTCTGCATAAGGTTGCATAAAAGATTTGGGATTACCCATATTGGTCGCCAGTCTTGGGAATCCCGATGTGTGATTCATCAGCTGAATGAATTGGATACCTGCTACTGCTTTGTTTCTGCTGACACTGTCCGGCAGATATTTCCCGATACCATCGGTGTCTGCGATCTTGTTGTCGCGGAGGATCGCAGACAATATAAACGACGTGAAGGTTTTGGTGATACTCCCGATCTCCAATTGCATGGTGGAGTCAAATACCTGCTTCGCATCCGGGATAGCGTAGCCTGCTGTAATGTACTCCTTCCTGCCCTGCTCATATACGCCAATAATGACCCCTGGAATGGCCTTAGCTTCAACAAGGCTGTCCATTCTTTTCTGTATGGTCTGGCGATAGCCCTGACCCTGGCAGTGAGCCGCCAGAAGCAGGGTTACGATGATGATGGTGTTTTTCACGAGGTCAATATTCTTATTCTTTCAGGGTAGCCAGATAACTCACCACATCCCGGATCTCTTTCCTGGAGATCATCAGGTGCATAGGGGGCATGCTGGAAGGCGAATTGATCCTGTTGGACACATCCGTTTTCCTCACCAGGCTATCCGGCTTATCTCCAACTTTGATCAGATATCCATCTTTCTTTTCCTGCTGAAGGATGCCATTCAGTTTTTGTCCGTTCTTCAACTCAAGGGTAACGAAGCCAAATCCGGGGGCGATCCTGGCGCTGGGCTCGATAAGTGCCTCCAGCAGTTGCTCGCGTGAAAGTCTGTTGGCAACGCCGTTCAGCCTGGGGCCTACATTTCCGCCATAGTCGTCGATCGCGTGGCAGCGTACACACTGTGCGGATGAGTTGTTCCAAAAGATGCGGTTCCCTTTCTTCGGATCTCCGCCCATCAGTGCGCTGGCATATATCGCTTTCAGGGAATCAGCAGCAGAAGCTTCGCTAAGTTTACGATAGCGATCCCGAAGCGCGGTAGCGCCCGAAGAGTCGATGGCATCAGACAATTCAAGTTGAACTTCCTTTGGAAGTTTTCCGGATTCAAATTGATCCAACAACTGAATAAAAGTTTTCTCTGTATTCGCTAAAGGCAGTTTGCCCAGGCTGGTGATCGCGGCTTGTTTTTCTTCCGGCGTCCTGGTTTTGATCACATCATTCAAGAGCCCTACTTTCAGGTCGTTCGGCAACTGCAGGCTGTTGAGCAAATCAAGCCCCACTACACGAACCGTTTTTTCTTTATCTCCCAGGGCAGCTGTGATGGCAGCGTCCATATGATTGCCGTTGAGTTTTGAAAGTGCTTTCACTGCTTCAATACGGACTTCCGGTGCGGGGTCTTTTTTTAACTGCGCCATCAGGGCTTCCGCAGCCGCGTTGATCTTTAGTTTGCCCAGTGCTTTTGCAGTCTGCACCCTGAGGGTAGTGTCTTTATGTGACAATAATTTCATCAGCAAACCGGTTGCATTTTGCTGAACAGGCTCCAACGGCCTGGAAACTTCACCCCTATAACGACCATCTACACGATCCAGCACCGAAGGTTTGGCCCAGGTACTCATCGCATCAATGGCTTCGTTGCGCATGGCAACCGGAGCTTCCTCGAAGCTGATATAGTTCAGCAGATTCTGCAGATTTTCGTTGGTACCCACCCTGAGGTTGGCGTTAATGGCCCTTCTTACAAATGCCTCATTGCTGAAGCGGTGATCATTCAGGGCATTGGCAAGATCAGGTAAGGCTTCTTTGATGGAAAGATCGTCGTTGATGGCCCTTGCCGTTTCTGTGACCACAAATTCATCCTCATCTTTCAGGAACACCCGAATGCCCGGGTGCTGCATACGCCGGAGTGCAATAACGGCTGCGATCCTTACCCCGCGATTGGGGTGGCTGGATAAGGCGATCACCGGTTCCGCCTTTCCGATACGGGCAAGGGCAATACTACCGGCATGGCGCAGGTAGTTATCAACATCGTTATTGTCTGCCAACATTTGGATGATGGCGGGGATGGCAGGCGCGTGCTCTGTTCTGCCCAGTGCTTCGGCAGCAAAGAATCTGGCCCGGCTATATTCATCTTTCAATAACGGGATCAGTGCAGCTCCCGCGTCTTTGTATCTCACATCACCGATCCATTTAGCAGCTTGAGCCCTGATCTCGGCATCGCTGTCTTTCAAATAGGGAACAAGCAGTGCTGCATGTTTAATATCTTTCCTGGCCAGCTGGCTAATGCCCCAGATGGCGTGCACCCTGGCCAGTTGGTTATCTTTGCTCGCTAATGTTGATTTGAAGATATCGAGGCCTTTGTCACGTGTGACCAGTTCAAACTGTGCCTTCTGCCTCACGCGCATATCGGCGTGCTTCAGCAGATCTTTCAACGCATCGTCTTTATACGTTTTGACATCTGCTTTTATGTGTTGTTCGGTGTTCTTACGCATGGCCATATCCGGATTGGCTACATCCAGTTTCCAGATTCGCCCATAGTCCTTTGTATCCCAGCCTGAGATCCAGTCGCCCATATACATGGCCCCGTCGGGACCCCAGTCAATACCGGTGGCGAGGATGCCGCCTACCATCAGTTTCGATTCAGCGAACTCGAAGGATGCGCCTTTGGGCTTCAGTTTAAAGGAATGGATGCCGGAGCCGGCGGGGTTGCCCACGAACTCGCCCACAAAAAATGAATTCTTGTATTCAGGACCGAGGGCCGTGCCGGGGTTATACAAAAATCCGGTAGGTCCGTTTACGAAGTTTTTGATGGTAGGAAGGATGTATGCCGGCTGGCCTTCCCAGCGGGGCACGTACATCTTTTCATCCATCCACACTTTATACTTGTTATTTTCAGGATCGCGGTACTTGCCGAATTGCCAATTTGTTCTCCAGCCAATGTCTGCGCCATTCACCACATACACGATGCGCTCGCTTTCGCCGGGATGGTCGCCGTCGTTGTCTTCACTGATCAGGTTCCCATATTCGTCGAACGCAAATTCATGTGTATTCCTGTTGCCATAGGCGAATACTTCAAAGTCGCTGCCGTCAGCGTTTGAGCGAACGATCACACCACTGTTGGGATGTTCCCATTTCTTACCGTCTGGGCTGGTGCCATTGAAACCGATATCCCCGATCTGCCAGTAGATCTTTCCATCAGGACCTACTTCAGCGCCTGACATACCATGGCCGGAAAATCCTACGCGGACACCATAGCCATGGGAGATCGACTTTTTTGAAGCCGCCGTGCCGATCTTGTTTTCCTTGATCTGCCACATATCCGGGCCTATGGCCACGAAGAGGTCATCGCCATGCTTCAATACACCACCTGCTGCATCGGAAGTCTCGTCGTTGAAGTCCTCTACCACCAGCTGGGTCTTATCGGCAATGCCATCTCCGTTCACATCTTCCACGCGATAGACGTGTTCCTTCTCCACGGTCATGTCCCGCCAGTCGTGTGAACTATCCCCATTCACATCGCGCAGCCATTTGTTCTTATCGCTGTTCTCCGGTGCGAGCACCCTACGAAGGAAAGCTCTTTTCTCCTCAATGGTGCTGAGTTGGATCATATCGATCTCCCAATCCTCGTGACTTCGGATATCAAATTCAGAATTTTTCTGCCGGTTCGTCCGGGTATAATAGATCCTGCCCTGGTCGTCAATATCTATAGAAACTGGATCAGCCACCAGGGAATCGATCCCCCAAAGTTTAAGGGTCAGGCCTTCCGCCAGCTTGGGCGTTACTCCGGACTCGATGCTTTTGGCCAGCGATGCGGTCAAAGCGGTATCCATTTGTTTGATCCTGGCATCTTCTGCAACCAGGTTTGATTTGTTATTGCATGCTGCAAACAGGGAGGCAGCCAGGGTCAGTACCGGAACTATTTTACGTAGCGTCATTAAAGGCAGTTTGCATTAAAGATAATAAGTAGATGGATGTGCCGGTACATTACGGTTGAAACGGGCCATTTCAAACGATGGAAGAATCTATTTCACCACGATATGCTCATAGAGGCTGTTGGTCGTTTGCCTGATCACGGTATTGAAACCTTCGGTGCTTCCCGGGTGGCAGCCATTGCTGATGACCACGATGCCGAATTTTTCTTTCCGGTTGAAGAACATCGCGCTGTACAGTCCGTATGCTGAACCGGTATGACCCGTCATGTTTTTGCCCGGGATCAGCTTACTGGTTTGGGTAATGGCCAAGCCATAGCCTTCTTCGTTCGACAATGGGGTTTGCATGGCGCGGGCGCTTTTCTTAGACATGATCCGCTTCCCATACGCTTTGCCCAATTGCATATGAATGACCATATATTTCGCGAGGTCGCTGGCAGAGATCTTCATTCCCCCTGTAGGAGAAAAGATCGGGGTGCTGTAGCCCATAACATAACGAGAAATCTCCTCACTGCGGGGGTTGTATGCTCCCGGCGATGCGAGAAATTTGGCTGAATCCGTCCTGTATTCATATATGGTAGCGAAGCGCGACTTATCCAGGGAGTCCACGCAGTAACCACCGTAGAGGCCCAAGGGGTCAAGGATATGATGCTTCACGTACTGGTCAAAACGTTCACCCGATATTTTTTCGATGATGGTACCGATGATATTGTAATTCAGGTTGCAGTACATATATCCTTTATCGGGCTCGTAGCTGTTGTAACATGCTGCCCAGTTGGCGTTCTTATCGGGATTGATGGCATCCAGGGTAAAATATCCCTGGCTGTCGTTCAACGAAGAGCGGTGGGACATCAGGTTACGGAGGGTGATGACGGTTTCGGGGAATTTGGGATTCCGGACCCTGAAGCCCATATGGGTACTCACATCATCGTCCAGGGATAATTTCCCGGATTCTACCAGTTGCATGATAGAGGTGGCAGAAAAAGATTTTGAAATAGACGCGATCCGAAACAGGCAATCGTTGGTGAGCGGGGTGTTCTGGTCCATATCCTTTTTGCCAAAGGAGCGCACATACACCAGTTTATCTTTTTTTACCACGGCCACTGAGATGCCCACGGTTGGCAGTTGTTTCATGATCTCTTCAATGGCTGCTTCTGCTTTTTGTGACTGGCCAAAGCCATATGCCGTGAACAGTAAACTGAGCAGTAAAAGGATCGTGCATCTGTATTGCATAGAGGAAATGTTGGAGAAGGCTGAAGCTATTCAATATGATTGAAATCACAAATTGTTCTTGCGGGTTTTCCTGCTTTCAAATATTGTCTGGAAAATCGCTTGCGGTGCAGCCAAGTTTTGTAACTTATGCAACCGGATGCTAAACTGCCGCCATTAACCCCAACAACTGCATGTATGAAAAAATTAGGTTACTGCCTGTTCAGCCTCGTGCTTATGGCTTCAGCATTAAAAGCGCAAACAACGCAGGACATCAGTTCGGGCGCTTCGCGCACCATATTTGATCTGCTGAGGACAGTGCCGGGCGTGGAAGTGACGCCCAATATGGGTGGCAAAAGCCAGCAGCAGGTATATGTGAGGGACAACAGGAACATGAAAGGGAAAGTCTCTGCGCTGATCGTTTTGAACGGGGTGATCTTTGATGGCGATATCACCATGGTCAATCCCATTGATGTGGCCGGGATTTCTGTATTGAAGGATGAGGCTGCTTCAGCTATTTATGGCTCCCGGGGTTTTGGGGGAGTGATCCTGATCGCAACCAAAGATGGCAAAGGTGTAGTGCCTACTGAGGTGAATAGTTATGAGAAATCAGCCTATCAGTATTTTATCGACAAAGGCACCGAATTGAAGATCATCGGGTACGATGGGAAAACCATCACTACGGGGGTGATCTCAAAAGAGACAGACAGTACGGTGATGGTCAGGAAGAAAGTCATCCATAAGAAGACCATACAAAAAGTAGAAATGGTCATGAATTAATCCCTCAATAAATCCATAATTAAAAGAGTATATGCCAGTGCGTCGTGCTTTTATCAAAAATGTAACCGCTGCAGGTGGTTTGGTCTTATTGTCGTCCCTCACAAAATCTGCTTCCGCAAGAAAGCTGATGGCACCCCGCATCCGTTTTTCCGTCATCAACATCAATCATAGTCATATCTACGGCATGGTCAATGCCGTGATCAAGGGCGGCGGTGAACTGGTGGCCGTTTATGCGAAAGAACCGGAGTTGTTGAAGGCATTTACCAAGGCCTATCCCGAAGTTAAAGTGGCGGCCAGCCCGAAGGAAATTCTCGAAGACAATAGCATACAGGTGATCATGAGCTCGGGCATTGCCAGTGAACGTGCGCCTTTGGGCGTTGAGGTAATGAAGCACGGGAAAGATTACCTGGTGGACAAACCGGGAATCACTACGTTGGAGCAACTGGCAGAAGTGAAGAAGGTTCAGAAGGCCACCAAAAGGATTTATTCGATTTTATTCAGCGAACGATTTGAGAACAGGGCCACCGTGAAGGCGGGGGATCTGGTGCGTTCAGGTGCGATTGGCAAAGTGGTTCAAACAATAGGTCTCGGTCCACACAGGATGAATGCGAAATCAAGGCCCGAGTGGTTCTTCGACAAGGATAAATTTGGGGGCATCATCACGGATATTGGATCGCATCAGTTCGACCAGTTCCTGTTTTTTACCGGATCTACTGCTGCAGAGGTGGTAGCATCCCAGGTTGGGAATGTAAATCACCCCCAGTATCCCAAGTTTGAAGATTTTGGGGACGTGATGATTAAAGGCAATAATGGTACCGGTTACATCCGCGTAGACTGGTTTACACCGGATGGTTTGAAGACCTGGGGCGATGGCAGGCTGACCATACTTGGAACCGATGGTTTTATTGAGATCAGGAAGAACATCGATATCGCGCGGAACGACAAGGGCAATCATTTATACATGGCCAATAATAAGGAGACCGTATACATCGATTGCAGCAATGAAGAGCTTCCTTTTGGAAGGCAGTTTGTGGATGACGTGGTCAACAGGACCGAGACCGCGATGACGCAGGCGCATTGTTTCCTCGCCATGGAGCTGGCATTGAAGGCCCAGAAGTTTGCCAGGAAGATTTAAGCACCTATTTTACATTCATGAGAAGACTGATTCTGTCCACAGGATTTGCCCTGTTGTTTTTAGCAACGGCGGCGCAGGTTTCATTTTCCGCAGGTGAGTTGAGAATGAGCCTGGATCGGCAGGGGCAACTGACGGAGTTGTTCAATGCCAAAGCAGGAAAAAATTATTTGTCATCCGATACGGTTGCGTCACTGCTGACCTTAGTGAGTGCTGGAAAAAGATACCACCCCAGTCAAATGGTGTTCGATAAGGGCCGGGGTAAAATGACCCTGACCTATAAAGTTCCCAATGTGACGGTGGAACTGTTGGTCATTAATAAGGCAAGCCACCTGGTGTTTGAGGTGGTAAAAGCCTTGCCCGCCAATAAAGTGGACGCCATCATATGGGGTCCTTTCCCAACAAGGATCAGCAAAACCATCGGCGAGATCATAGGCGTGGTCCGGGATGCCGATGTGGCGTTGGGGATCCAGGTTTTGAATATTAAAACATTAGGCGGGGATTTTCCTAATAGTGAAGGAAGCACCTGGAGCCGCGGTATTGCGGCTGTTCCGAAAAGCTGGGGTAGTAGTTTTCAGGCTTATTCCATCAACAGGGAGCGTGACCGGACCGTTGATGCATGGGGTGGCCAGCAGGTGAACATGTCGGTGAAGGCGTTAAAGGGCGAATCGGTTGTTGGCAGTAAGATCGCTGTTTTTTCCTGCCAGGAACCAGCCACGCTGGATATGCTCGAGCGGATAGAACTGGAGGAGAAACTGCCTCATCCTACTGTCAAAGGGGTGTGGATCAGGAAGTCGCCCTTGTACGGAAGGTCCTATCTCATTTCGTCTTTTGGCGAGAAAGACATCGACGAGATGATCGGTTATGTAAAGCGTGCCGGACTGATTTCATTATATCACGAAGGACCGTTTAAGAGCTGGGGTCATTATATCCTGGACCCGGGGCAGTTCCCCAATGGCAGGGCCGGTTTGAAGGCCTGCGTGGATAAGGCCCATGCCGCAGGGTTGTTCCTGGGCGTGCATACGCTCACCAATTTTATCAATACCAATGACCCTTATGTATCGCCAGTTCCTGATGGCCGACTCAGCGTTACAGGTTCAGCACCACTGGTGAAAGCCATCGATCAAAACCAACAGGAGATCGAAGTGGCTTCTCCCGAATTTTTCAGCAATGAGAACGGGAACAGCCTCCATACCGTGAAGATCGGTACCGAACTGATCCGTTATAAATCGGTGACAGCGACCTCGCCTTATAAATTGCAGGACTGCCAGCGTGGCGCGTTTGGGACAACCCCGGCTTCACATGCTGCAGGTCAACCCGTGGGGAAACTGTTCGATCATCCCTACAATGTGTTTTTCTCCAACCTGGATCTACAACGTGAGATCGCTAAAAATATCGCGGACCTGATGAATGAGACGGGTGTGGATCATTTGGATCTGGATGGCCATGAAGGTGCGCTTTCATCCGGACAGGGGGATTACGCCATTGAACTGATGGCCAAAGATGTGTATGATCAGGTGAAGCACGAGTTTTTGATCGGGACCAGTTTAAGCAAAACCTTTTATTGGCACATTGGCACGTATTACAACTGGGGAGAACCCTGGTATGGTGGGTTCAAGGAAAGTATGCAGCAGTACCGGATCGATAACCAGGGATTATTTGACCGGAATTTTATGCCCCACATGCTGGGCTGGTACTTGTTGGCGGAAAATACCACCATGCCTGAAATGGAGTGGATGCTGGCCAGGGCCGCTGGTTATGATGCGGGGTTTGCGATGGTAGCCAGGCCTGAGGCACTGAGGAAGAACGCTTTATCAGGCTCACTTTTAGATGCCATCAGGGAATGGGAATTGGCGCGGAGCCAGAAAGCGTTTTCTGCTGCCCAGCGCGAAGCCCTTAAAAATCCTAAAAATGAGTTTCATTTAGAGAAGACGGGTGAAGGGAAATGGAATCTGCATACCTATGCGTTGTCCCCGGTTTTTACACGGGAGAAGTTTGAGCGGCAGCCTGGCGAACCTACGCACACCATCTGGAACTACAAACAAACCTGGAGGGAGCAGCCCTTGCAGTTCAGGATGAATATCGTGGGGGCTGAAGGCGGTTCTGTCAGGAATATTAAGATCCAGATCGATCGGTATAAGGAGATCTTGCTGCCGATGGAATTGAAATCGGGAGAAAGCCTGGTGTCAGACGGGACAGATCTGATCCGTACCTATGATAAGAATGGCAAGCCTAAAAGAACGTTTACGTTAGCAAGTCTGCCGCCGGTGCTGGGGCAGGGGGCGCACGACATCACCATAGATTCCCAGTTTGAGGGCGAGGCGGTCATTGAAGTGCAGTTTAAGGGCTTAAATACCGTAGAACAGGTGAAGGCGAATTAAGGTTGTGCTCCCTGGCCGTATTCCAGGTCAGCAGTAGTGACGCCGTTCTCGTCCAGTTCCAGTTTGAATAGATACTTGTAGTCGTTGTCCTTGATTTCTGTCATGGTTGCACTGCCTCCGAAAGCTGTGATCAGCTCCAGGATGGTGTTGGAGTGGCCGATGACTAAAACGGACTTTCGTTTATAATCTTTCTTCACTGATGTAACCAGATCAGCCGGTTTAGCGGGATCATAGAGGATAACATCTTTTCCAATTCGCCTGGCTACGGGCTCGCCGGTTTTTCTCGTCCGGGTATAATTGGTACTGAATACAGCTGCTATAGGTTCCCCGGCCAATATCTTGTCCAGATCATAAGAGCGCTGCACGCCTTCCGGGCTGAGGGCCGGATCTTTGGCAGTGGGATCGCTCATGTTTTTCTCCGCATGTCTGACGATATAGACTGTTGTTTGCTGGGCATGTGTACTTGTAACAGCAAACATGCAAACTGTGATCAATGAGATAACTATTGCCAATTTGCGCATGGGGATTTGATTTTTACATTTCCTGCAAGAATAATATATATTGTAGAGTAACCACTTATATCGATGCAAAAGTTTCGTCATTGTTTTTTTTTGATCCTGCTGTTTGCGGTCAACAGTACCCTGTTTTCACAAACGAATAAGCCTTCCGGCTATAGCGGGAATCCTTTGTTCCCGGGCTGGTATGCTGACCCTGAGGCGATCATCTTCGGCAAAAAATTCTGGATCTATCCCACGTTTTCGGCTCCTTATGAGAAGCAGGTTTTTTTGGACGCCTTTTCATCTTCCAATCTTATCAAATGGGAAAAGCATCAGCGTATCATTGACACGGGGGCAGTGAAATGGGCGAAGAAAGCCATGTGGGCACCATCGATCATTGAGAAGGATAAGAAATACTACTTGTTTTTTGCCGCTAACGATATCCAAAGCAATAATGAATACGGGGGTATTGGTGTGGCGGTTTCTTCATCACCGCGCGGACCCTTTAAAGATTATCTGGGCAAGCCGCTGATCGATCAGTTTCACAATGGCGCACAGCCCATCGACCAGTTTGTTTTCCGTGACGATGACGGGCAGATCTATATGTATTATGGCGGGTGGCGGCACTGTAACCTCGCCAAGCTGAATGACCAGTTAAACGGATTCGTTCCGTTTGCCGATGGTACCCAGTTTCGCGAAATCACACCGGAAAGATATGTGGAGGGACCTTTCGTATTCAAGCGTAATGGGAAGTATTATTTCATGTGGTCCGAAGGTGGCTGGACCGGGCCCGATTACAGCGTAGCCTATGCCATAGCCGATCATCCTGCCGGCCCTTTTAAACGTATCGGTAAGATCTTACAGCAAGACCCTGCCATTGCTACAGGGGCAGGTCATCATTCAGTGATTTCTATTCCCGGGAAAGATAAATTCTACATTGTATATCACCGGCGGCCGTTGACGGAGAAGGACGGGAACTCCCGGGAGACCTGTATCGATGAAATGACATTTGATGCTGATGGACACATACTTCCCGTGAAGATCACGAAGGAAGGGGTCAGGAAAATGACATTATAAAATTGCATTAGAATATTAGCGCCACCTTACCCTTCTCCACGGAAGGATCATCGATCAGGTCAAGTGCCTCCTGGATCTGCAGGAAATGAAATCGGTGGGTGATCATGTCTTTCACGTCCAATTTTCCGGATTGGAAATGGGCGATCACCTCCGGGAATTTGTTGTTGTGCAGCCTCGATCCGCAAATATCGATCTCGCGGGCGGTAATGCTCAACTGGCTGATGGCGGAAGGTTCTTTGTTGAAGCCGAGGGTGATCACGCGGCCAGCAGGACAAACATAAGCCAGCGCCTGTTCAAATGTTTTTGTGGTACAAACGGCATCAATCACTACCGTTGCGCCGGCATTCCCGGTGAGCTGTTGGAGCTCAGCGGCTACATCCTGCTTGCTGGCATTTATAGCAGCATCTGCACCGTAACTCCTGGCCAGGTTGAGGCGGGACTCCATGATGTCAGATATAAAACAAGTGATGCCCGCGAGCTTGACGCGCTTCAGAATGCTAAGTCCAGCAGGACCTGCACCGAGGATGAAAACAGTATCATCAGATCGCAGCTCAGCCCTTGAGCATACCTGCTCTGCGATGGTGAAAGGTTCGATCATGATCGCTTCTTCCCAGCTCAGTTGTTTAGGGATGCTATAGATACTTTCCTGGGGCAGTACGATGTATTCCTGGTATCCGCCATCAACATGTACGGATCTCACTTGCAGTTTGCCGCACACATTCCTGCGGCCGATGCGACACTGGTAGCATGATCCGCAGCTAATGACCGGATCCATCACCACCCTGTCGCCAATGGAGAAACAATTCACGTCTGCGCCCTTTTCAACGATCTCACCTGCGATCTCATGACCGATCACTCGCGGATAAGTAGCAACAGGAGAAGTACCATGATAGATATGAACGTCTGAGCCGCAGATCCCGGCGGCATGTACTTTGATCAGCACCTCATGGGGTGCATTAATCATCGGCATGGGTCGATCTTCTATGACGAGCTGATGAGGGGATTGAACACAAAGCGCTTTCATGTTGGTCAGTTTATATTCGCCAACTCTTTTACCCGCGCCCAGATGCCGTCGTCTACAGGGATACCGAGCTCCATGTTCTCCTGCCTGGTGCGAAGCGATTGTTCGCCGGGATAGAAGATCTCTCCATTTTCTTTGGCGGGTACGGAAGATTTTAGTTGATCCACGGTGCCGTTCAGCGCATGGTCTATAAACTCCTGGCTATTGATCTTAAGGGGATTGATGGCAATGAACACCTGGCAGCAACTGCCGCAGCTGCCCTTATCGAATTTATCGATGCCCGCCGTGGTGAGCCCTCCTGATAACAAGCTCGACAATACATCCAGCAGCACGGCAAATCCCGAGCCCTTCCAGTAGCCCATCGGTAAGATCCTTCGGGTCTCTTCAATGGCCCCGGGATCATCGGTCAATTGACCATCGTTATCGAATCCGCCGGGATATGGGAGCTTTTGATTTTTGAGACGTGTTACCTGCAGTTTCCCATAGGAGTACTGCGACATCGCCATGTCCAATACAATATGCCCTTCTTTACGCGGCACCGCCATAATGAAGGGGTTGTTGCCAATGCCCTGGGATTTTGCGCCCCAGGCCGGCATGCATGATTCGGTGTTGGTCCAGCAGATGCCGATGTATCCTTTTTCTGCGGCAAGCCAGCCGTAGGCGCCGCCGCGCATCCAATGCGTGGTGTTGTTTAAACTCACCAATCCAAGGCCATTCTTTTCTGCGATCTCTGTAGCGCGGTTCATGGCGAATAGTGCATTGGTAATGCCTGCGCCCAGGTTGCCATTGTAGATCTCCATGGCGCCCAGGTTCAGGTCCAATGTGGGATCTGCATGTACATCGACCCAGCCCTTGCCGATATAGTCCACAAATCTTTCAACCCGGTTCAGTCCATGCGAATAGACACCGTCCCTGCTGGATTCGGTATGGATCCTGGCGCAGGTCTCTGCTTTTTCCTCCGGCATGCCGGCCAGGAGAAACGCGTTTTTCACGGTAGCCTTCATTTCCTCAAAGGGTATTCTGGTCATAGCTTATCTGATTTGGGATTTAATGATAAGGAAGTTTTGGCGCAATCCCGGCGGAAAACGATTTCTGATCTTGATAGTTCTTTACATTTGAGAACATCGTACTAATTAAAACATATGCGAAGATCGATTTTCCTGCTTCTGGCTATATTCATTTTTTCCGGATCCATGTATGGCCAGGTGGATGTGCAATCAAAGGGAAAGCTCATCATTATTGGAGGCGGTGACATTCCGGACACCATTTTCAACGTCTTTGCCCAGGCTTGCGGGGGGAAAGATCAACCGGTCATTGTGATACCGACAGCTACAGAAGATGAGGCGTGGATCAAGACCGGGGGGCATTTGAAGAAATTTTCCGACCGGGGATTTACGAATCTGACTACCATACATACCCGCGATAAGATAAAGGCCGATGACCCTGCGTACCTGCAGGCCATAAGGTCTGCGAAGGGTGTGTTTTTCGGGGGTGGCGACCAGGAATTGCTGTCTAAAGCATATGAAGGGACGGCGCTGCACCGGGCCATGTTTGAACTGCTCGCGAGAGGTGGTGTGATCATGGGAACTTCCGCAGGTGCTACCATCATGGGATCTGTGCTGATTGGCGGCGACCACCGGCAGGCTCCGCACAAGAACCATAGTTTCCCAAAAGGTTTGTCGTTTTTAGATCGCACGGCTATCGATCAACATGTACTGGCGCGGAACAGACAGTTTGACCTCCTGCCGGTGCTGGAAAGGGATTCTACCTTATTTGGGATGGCCATTGATGAATCTACGGCTGCTGTTGTGGAGAAAGGGATGATCCGCGCGGTGGGGAAGTCTTATGTATTGATCTATGACCAGTGGCACTGGCGGCAGCAAATGAAAGAGATGGGAAGGGTTTATTTTCCTTTTCGGATGATATCATCAGGCGGCTCCTACAACCTCAGCAAGCATGAGATGCTGCGGAAGCCGCCAGCTGATTGATCTTATTTTTTCTTCTTCAGGGTTTCGTTGATCGTGTCGAGCAGTCCCCCGTTTGAGAAATCATGTCCAAGTTGCCAGAACATGATACCGCCCAGTTTGTGCTGCATCACATATTTTGTTTTTAAAGCCATGGACCGCTTATCGTCAAATGTGGCATAGAGTTTCTCACTTGCATTATATGCATAAGGTGCCTGCGCCACGCTGTCCCAATACATGGTGTAATTTTGGGTGGATGTCTGGAACCTGTCATAGCCTATATATGATTTGAATTTCCCGGGCTGGTACAGTCCGTTGTTTACATTTTCTACGCCTTCCCATACGCGTGAATAGAAAGCGGCACCGAGGATCAGCTTACGGGAATCAACGCCGTTTTTCAGTAACCACTGGATGCAATGGTCCGTTGACTCTTTTTGTTGAGGGGTGCTGTACAAAGCCGTATGATGTCCGGTCACTTTTGAATATCCGCCCACCAGATCATAGTTCATCAGGTTGACATAATTCACGAGGGGCATCACAGCTGCCCAGTCTACGGAATTTTCAAGGAACCGGGTAGTTCCTCCGGCTGCAAACGTAACCGTCGCTTTTTTCCCCAGTACTGTTCTCAGTTCTTTTACGAGGTCCGTAAAATTTTGTTTATCCTCGGGCCTGAAGGTGTGTCCTGGAAATCCGGAGATGCTGGGGTATTCCCAATCGAGGTCAATGCCATCGGAGCCGAAGAAGTCAGTCAGGTCTTTTACGGAACGCGCAAAATCTTTTCGGCCGACCTCTGTGTTAAACACATCTGAGCAGGGTTCACAGCCGCCCCAGCCGCCGAGGGAGAGGAGTACTTTGAGTTTTTTATTCGTTTTTTTCATGGCCACCATCTTCTGGATCAGGAGCGTGTCCCTGGAGCCCCTCAGATGAAGGTTATTGCCTTTCAGCCTGCCGAAGCAATAGATAATATGGGTGAATTTTTTTGCATCGAATGAATCCAGGGCTTGCAAACTGCCCGAGTAATAAGCGATGACTGCCTTTTTTTGGGCAGTTGCGGTGTTGATCGCGGACAAAGAGAACTGGGAAATCGCAAAAATCAGTAGAAACCTCGTCATAGTAATGCTTGAACTCAAATCTACAAAATATTAGACTTTAAATCTATTTGATGGATTCGGGAGTGTAGTTGAGGGCACAAAAGTTTCTGATTTGGGGCACTCCATAGGAATCCGTTACGGTAAGTCTTACGGCTGAGACTTTTGTTTTATTGAACAGCTGGATTCTTTTATGGCCAACAGAAATTCCCTCGCATAACATCATCCATTTTTCATCAACTAGACCTTCAACGATATAGCGCTGTATTCTTTCACCTTTTGAAATGTCCTCCTGGATCTCGATTTGGTTGATCTCTGTTGGTGAGCGAAAAGTGATGGTATGTTCTGATCCATTCCCTTTTGCAGATCCTTTTTTTGTACTTGCTCGCGCTTTGATCATGTTTCCGAAATCTTCAAAGATCTTTCTGTCTGCAGTGGGGAATTGGCCGGATGTGTCGATGGCCATACCGATGAGCATATTTGTGTTTCCCCCAACTGATGTATAATAGCGGTCCAGTAATTCGTGTACGTCGAATAATTTGTCTTCTTCCCCTGCTTTCCATAACCAGCCACCATTCCATGCCGATGTATTTCGATTGGGGAAATCTGCCTCAGCACCCACCCAGTATTTCCCCAAAGGGTTACCACTGCCGTTTACGATGGAATCTTCGCCGTTAGGAAGAACGATCGGGTCGATGCGGCTCCAGAATGGATATGGGGTTCGTCCATCCTCATTTTCCACCCAGCGTACAATATTTGGCGATGCGCCTGCCAGGCCGTTGAACAGGAACGTTTCCGGCTGGTATTTTTTGATCAGTGCTTTTACCTGTGTGGCGATCCCCAGTTTACTGTCCGACATCACGCCGCCATCGAACCAGATCTCATAGAGTTCCCCGTATTCGCTCCATAATTCTTCCAGCTGGCGAAACACGGCTTTATTGAATGCGATTCTTTTCTCATCGCTCATGGGTACATATCCTGCCTCATAATAGGTGTTCATGTTGGTGTTGTAATAAATGCCCGGTTTAAGGCCGTATTTTTTGCAGGATTTGATGAACTGGGCGACAACATCGCCGCCATAGGGTGAATTGCCGGTATGATAATCATGCACTTTTGTTTTCCATAAACAAAATCCTGTTCCGTGTTTAGCTGTCAGAACAGCATATGTGGCCCCTGCTTTTTTTGCTGATTCAATCCATTGATCCGTGTCAAGCCGGGAGGGATTGAATGCAGAAGCGGGTGGCAGGGTTGATTTTTTGGCGTAATCAAAGGTTTCGGGGGCGTAGATATTAATGTCTAGATGGATGATCACGCCTACTTCTTTGTCGATCCATGCCACCTGTTTAGGGTTAGGAAGAACATTGCTCGCTGGGGGAGCCTGGCTCCGGAGTTGTAGCGAGATGAGCAAGAAGGTTGAGATCAATAGGACAAATGACGTTCTCAAGATTGTCATGATATGATTATTCTGAAATTTGAAGGCAATTTGGTTTAGATTTAAACAAGATAGTTAACTGTTACCTTACTTGCATATGATCGGTATTATCGTACAGCTTGTTTTATCGTGGCTTATTATCTGGGTATACTGTAAAGGTAATTTATCGGTTTTGGGACTGATGCCAACAACGGAGCGGCTGCGGGATCTATTCGTTTTTTTGCTGGTAACTATGTTGGCCTGTTCCTCCGGATTTTTACTGAGGATGTATTTCGGTCAGGAAAAGTGGGTGATGAATCCGGGTTTTACCTGGAAGTTATTGTTTGAAGGGGCTTGGTGGAACATGAAATCCGTGTTGTTTGAAGAACTGATCTTTAGGGGCGTATTGTTTTACATCCTGATCAAATGGTTGGGAAATGTAAGGGCAATTATAATTTCTTCTGTTGCATTTGGGATCTACCATTGGTTTTCTTATGAGTTGTTTGGCAATCCTGGCCAGATGATTGTGATATTTTTGTTGACTGGGTCGGTAGGTTTACTATATGCGTATGGTTTTGCCAAAACGGGCTCACTATATGCAACGATAGCGATGCATTTTGGATGGAACTTCACCAAAGGATTTATTTTTTCTGAAGGTTCAATTGGGAACGGGATCCTGGTGCAGGCTAAGCCGCTTCCCGATGTACAGGTCTCTTATGTTGTTTATGGCATCGTGATCCTGACACCATTTATCTTGTTCTTTCTATTGAATTTTCTTTTGCTGAAGAATCGGGCGTATAGAATCTCAGGCCCTGCTAACTATTCTTCTTAATATACTCTGGAAGCAGGGATGTATTTGGGCCGATATAATGAAATGCTTCTGCCCATTCCAGTCCGTATTTTTTCCCAACTTCTTTATCTGATGGAACACCACGGAGGTATTGCGAGTCCAGGTCCAGCATGATATGTTTCGCGTAATTGAAATCAGCTGTAGCATCATCGTTTCCCAGTAGGGGAAGTTTCTTGCCCTGTGCAGCCAGACTTTTTCTTAGGGCTGATCCCGCGTGCCCGCCGGGCCCCTGGCTGGTGATCACTACGTTGCTCTCAGCTTTTTTATCTATGAACCTGCTGGTATCTACCACGCGGTTCACCAGTTGTGGGCCACGGGCGAAATAATATTTCTCTTTTACGGAGTGGGGCTTCAC
>JBBAJN010000006.1:50243-62976 GCA_040404045.1 Chitinophagaceae bacterium | reverse complement strand
CCTTCAACCCGGTCAGGAAGTCGAATTGGGGCCCTGCTGTAATGGCAAAATTCTTTCCTGCGTGAAATTTGAGCAGTAGCGGGACCGAAATGTAGGTTCCGGTTATGTCTCTCAAAAATGCAGTGGAAGCATCTGTTTTGTACGCATATGAGTTATAGATCAACTGAGGTTCCAGGGAAATGCCCTTGTTAAGGGGGATGTTCAGCCAGCCGCCGGCACCCCAACCGGTTTTGAACTGATAATCGATATTGTCATTATCAGTGATCCTGAACTTGCTGAAGTTCAGGGCACCGAGTAGGCCGCCGCTCACTGTGTAGTGTTCTTTTACGATCTTTTGCTGTGCTGCTGCACTGGTAACAACAAAAAGAAGAATAAGGGAAAGGTATTTTTTCATGATAGATTATTTAGTACACTAAATAAGTGTTTAATGACGCGAATTGAATAAAAGAGCAGATCTGGCTTTAAAGATAGGTCTTGTAAACATGGATGCTGTTTGTTATACTATTCACATTATACACAATGAACGTGCCAGATGATATGAGGGCGAAGTTTCGTGACGAACGCCAATTAGCTGGTGATGTAATAGCTCAATCCAAAGCCGCTAGTGGCTATTGCCGGTAGCGGCTTTGGATTATCTTGTAGTTCAATTTTGCGTAGTATAGTAGAAGATCGTACAAGTGGAATAGCGCCAACGCTGGGCTGGTTGTTCATGACATTTACCAGGTCAAGTGAAACCTGCAGGGCGTGTGCACCGGAGTTTGCCATTCTTCGTGAACTTGAACAGGCTGAAAAATTATTGGATCCCGCAGGGAATAGAATGAAACCGGTTTTTCGTCATTGAAAAAAGGGTGTTCATACATTGGTTTTTAAGGTATGTCAGGGATTTCGATAATTTGAATACAGTCATTTATCAAAAAAAATAGTCATGAAAAAGGTATTCCTTTTTTTGTTATTCACTTCAGCCTTCCTCACTGGATTCAGCCAGTATGTTACACTCTACGACGACTGTGACTATCGTGGAAGGTCCAGAACACTCCGGCCCGGTAGGTACAACCTGGACCAGACTGGCTTCGGGGGCAATCGTTTGTCGTCCATTCGTATCCCGAACGGGTTGAAAGTAGTACTGTATGATGCGCCGGAACCCGGTCAGGGCGCAAAGATCAGGATGACATCAGACAATCGGTGTTTTGATTCGGATTGGAACGAAAGGGCGCAATACATAGTTGTTGAAGCGGATAATACTGGTGGAAGCAGCAATAGTAATCAATACCCCACCCAGCAACCCTCTTATCCGCCTTATGGGTCTGGAGCACAGGTGATGATCTATGAAGATTGCGGGCTGAGCAGGAACGGCGTTGCCCTCGTGCCAGGCAGATATGATACCCGGGCCATGGGTTTGAGAAACGATGTGATTTCTTCCATCCGCGTACCGAAGGGATACAGTGTAATCGTATATCAGCAAGGGGGCTTCAAGGGTGAGTCGATGACCTTCTATGCCAATGTGTACTGCCTTGACGGGCGCATGAATGATCAGATCTCAAGTATCATTGTAAACGGGCCGGGAAGCAATAATTCGCCTTCTTATACAGATAATAATTACAATGAATCCAGGGACAGAGTGACCATTTATGATCAGTGCAGTTATGGTGGCGAGGCGGTTCCTTTGAATCCGGGCAGGTATAATTATAACAAAATGGGGCTTGATAACGACAGGATATCTTCCATTCGGGTACCTCGTGGATTCAGGGTAATTGCATATGCCGTTAAAGATTTTCAGGGACCATCAAAAAGTTTTAGTTATGACGAGAATTGCCTTAACAGTGAATGGAATAACCAAATTTCATCGATCATAGTAGAGGGCCCCGGAGGCAATAGCGGTAATAACAATTACAACCCCCAGCCTTCATACTCGCAGCCTGAGTCCAATAATAGTTATGCCGGTGTAACTGCTTATGTGGCGAGCTGGTTCAGGGGAGAACATGCTCTTTATAACGAAGGAAGGCATGATTTGAGGAATGCGTCAGTAAGGAATAACATTTCCTCACTTTCCATTCAACCAGGATACCGGGTTACCGTGTATGAAGATTTCGGTTTCAAGGGCCGTAGCCAGACCTTCACCAGTTCTGTGGCAAATCTCCAGGGCTTTGGGTGGAATGATAATATCCGGTCTATGATCGTCTACCGTTACTAAAAAAATAAACTGATCAATAATGAGAAAAGTATTCCCTACATTATCTGTATTAATTATGATGTTTGCCGTTGCCTGTGGAAATGCAGAGAACAGGCAGTCCGGTAAAGACACCGTGGCAGTATCTCCAAAGTTTCCGGAACCAACTGATTCTAATGCGAATGGATTACATCCCTACTATCCCACTGAACAGAATATCATTGGGCAATGGCATCTGCCCGAACCAACAGACAGCACACCGAGAGAAACTGAATCTTACATTGAATTCATGGCTGATAAATCAGTGAAGGTTACAAGGTTTCCAGGCTTCAAGGCTGTAAAATGGGAGCTGACAGGTAATATGCTGGTCATGACGCATGAGTCAGGCGATCCTATTGAGGCAGGAAGGATGGTGCATGATACGCTGGTTCTTGAAGCTGTATCAGATACTTCGATGCACTATTATAATCTTCATGAACCCAATTTCCTGATGCATCTGACGAGGAAAAAATAAATTGAGCCGGGGGTCAGCTGACACCTGCCCCCGGGTTCACGATATTCTCAGGCTGAATGAAATGCAGTTTTCCCAGGTGGTCTTCCGCCATCAGGATCATTCCTTTTGACTCTATGCCCCTCATCTTGCGGGGGGCGAGGTTGACCACCACCACTACCTGTTTTCCAAGGATATCTTCAGGTTTAAAATGCAGTGCAATGCCTGATACAACTGTCCTTTTTTCAAATCCGAGGTCTACTTCCAATTTCAACAGTTTATCGGCTTTTTCCACTTTCTCCGCATTAACAATGGTGCCTACCCGAAGATCGAGCTTGCCGAAATCATCGTACACGATCTCAGGTTTTACTTCTGCAAATGCGGGCTCCTGAATCGGCGCTGCAGTAGTATCTGCAGTTGCCGCTGCAGCGGCTTCAGCTTTTTGAAGTTTTTCCACCTGGGCGGTCACTTCCGCATCATCTATTTTGCGGAACAACAATTCTGGCGCGCGGAGGCTATATCCCACGCTGAGCAGTTTTGTTTTTCCCGCATTCTCCCATTCCAGCATCTTGTCCACTACTTTCATCATGTGCAGCAGTTTTCGAGCGGTATTTGGAAGGTAGGGATTGATCAGGATGGCCAGGTTGGCGCAGCTTTGCAGGCAGATGTGCAGGCAGTTGTCGATCTGCTTCTGGGCTTCCGGTAGCGGATTTCCGAAGCCATCCACGTCTTTGGCCTTGATCCACGGTTCTTTCTCCTGCATGTACCTGTTGCCTTTCCTGGACAGATCAATCACTTTAAACAGGCCGTCGCGGAATCGGTAATGTTCGATATCATCTTTAATGGCATCAGCCGTTTCCTGGAACTGGCGCAGCAGTTCCCGGTCCTTATCGTCCAAAATATCTTCATGCAATTTGGGCACCTTGCCGTTGCAGAGTTTGTGCATCAGCACAAAGGTCCTGTTCACATAGTTGCCAAATATGGCCACCAGTTCATTATTGACGGCATCCTGGAACCCTTTCCAGGTGAATTCGCTGTCTTTCGTTTCAGGCGCGATCTGGGTAAGGTAATACCTGAGCATATCCGCCGCCTGCGGGCCTCCGTTCTCCTTTTTGACGAAATCATCGATATAATCCTGCATGTCGATCTTCCAGTTCCTGCTGGTACTCATCTTATCTCCTTCGAGGTTCATGAACTCGTTGGAGGGCACGTTGTCTGGCAGGATGAAGCCGTGCAGTTTCAGCATTACGGGGAAGATCAGGCAATGGAACACGATATTATCTTTTCCAATGAAGTGGACCAGTTTCGTGTCCTGGTCGTACCAGTACGGTTCCCAATCCTTACCATGATCGGCTGCCCATTGTTTGGTAGCGCTGATGTAACCGATGGGTGCGTCAAACCACACGTACAACACTTTGCCCGCTGCGTCTTCCAGGGGCACCTTAACGCCCCAGTCGAGGTCCCGCGTTACAGCTCGGGGTTGCAGGCCACCGTCGATCCAGCTTTTGCACTGACCCAGCACGTTAGTTTTCCAGTCTTCCGCGTGTCCTTCGAGGATCCATTCGCGCAGGAAGGCTTCGTGTTTATCCAGGGGCAGGTACCAGTGTTTTGTTTTCTTCTTGGTGGGTGCGTTGCCACTCAGGGTGCTCACCGGGTTGATGAGATCATCCGGACTGAGGCTTTTCCCGCAACGTTCGCATTGGTCACCGTAAGCGTTCTCGAATGCGCAGTTGGGACAGGTTCCCTTGATGAACCTGTCTGCCAGGAATGTATTGGCTTCCTGGTCAAAATACTGCTCGCTTTCCTGCACGCTGAGTTCACCGCGACTATTCAGGTACGTGAAGAATTCGCTGGAGGTTTCATGGTGCACGGCCGATGAGGTCCGATGGTAAATGTCAAAGGAGATCCCAAGGTCTTCGAAATTTTCCTTGATGATCGTATGGTATTTGTCAATGATGGCCTGGGCCGTGGTGCCTTCTTTCCTGGCCTGGATCGGGATAGCGGTTCCATGCTCATCGCTGCCGCATACGAATACTACATCCCTTTTCTGGGCCCGGAGGTATCTTGCATAGGTGTCGGCCGGCAGGTAAGCGCCGGCAAGGTGACCAATATGTTTTAAACCATTTGCGTAAGGCAGGGCCGAAGTGATCAGGTATCTTTTTGGAGTCATTATCATTTATAAAGGATGCAAATTTACCTTAAAGAGTTGACATCGTTGTATATGTGCCATTTTGCCAATAATTAAGGATTTCGAACAAGTTTGCCCGGAAGGTTCAGGCGCACGAGCTTATTTTTGTTGGATTACTGATTTTATGAGAAATATTTTAACCCTTGGAATTTTGGCGGCTATGTTTCCTGTCATTGCCGCTTCGCAGGACAACCATTATGAGTTTATGAGAATGGGCTCGAGGAACTCTATTTTAGCCAATGCAGGTCTCTCCCGATTTGAGGACCAGGCCGCGGTGATCGCAAATCCGGCTACGTTGTCTTTTGCCAATAATTCCAGTTTCAGTTTTAATTCAACGGCTGTTGGCATCAGCTCCATCAATTTCGAGAACGGTCTTGGGCAGGGGTTTGACATAAAATATGGGACGATGACCGTACTCCCTACCATGGCGGCAGGTGTCTTGAAGCCAAAAAAGAATAAAAAAGACTGGGTTTTGGGGTATTCCTTGTATCATTCAATGCACGACAGGCTTCGGTTCAGCGACCGCAATGTTATGCAGGTCAATGTGATCAATGATGTTGCCAGTCCGGGCAATGAGAACTACCTGGCGCAGTATAACCTGTCGCACGATTTGGACGAAGTGACTGCGGTACTGGGTTTGGGGTGGAACTTATCCGACAAGCTGGCATTGGGCATTTCACAGTCGTTCACCTATCGGAGCGAGGAGTTAAATAACACGTTTACGGCATCGGCTATACCATTGAATCCCCTGACTTCATCTGTTGATGTAGTTTCTTATAGTACAAATTTCTATACAGGTTATTTCAAGGTCATGGCCATTACTAAGGTTGGTCTGGCCTGGGAACTGGAGAAATGGAATATTGGTATAACGGCCACGCTGCCCTCGCTGGGAATGTTTGGTAGTGGCACGGTTATGGGTGAAGGCTCATTAACAAATGTTCATCCTGGTGGAGACCTGACTAAACCGCGTGCCAGCTATTTCGCCAGCGGAAGCGCCAAAAAGGAGAAAACCAAGTATAAGAAATCCATGGCCCTCGGATTGGGAGTTTCCAGGCCTTTTGGCAATGTGAGGTTGTATGGTGCCGCGAATTACTACGGTGCCGTGAAGAATTATGCGATCATGGACCCCGGACCTGCGGATTTTATCCAACCTAATACTGCTGCCAATGAAGCCGTTACGGCGGATTTTATGCGGGTATGGGCTGGTAATCGCTCTTTACTGAACTGGTCTCTTGGGGCAGACTGGAATTATAAAGGAACAAGGCACATGCTTTTTTCTTTTCATACGGACAAGCAATTTGCTAATCTGGATCCCGAAGAGCCCGGCCAGAACCTGACCATAAAGAACTGGGACAATTACCATATCGGTGTGGGCACGCAGCAGACGTTTGGTCAAAGCGACTGGGTGATCGGTCTCAGGTACAGTTTCGCCAAAAAGGATGATGCGCGTCAGCCTTATAGTTTCGATGATCCCACGGAAGGCAATAACCTTCAGGGTGTCCAGAAAACCGGCACGGTAGTGGCCACGAGCGTACAGTTGATGCTGAGCTATGCATTCAGATTCAAACCGCGGTCGTAACTTAGGTTACAATCCTGTTTGAGCATGAAGCGTAAAGATTTCCTTACCCTTGTTCCTGCCTTGGGAACCGTTGGTTCATTAGAAAGGGCCGAAGCGTCGGGCCCGGTAATCATTCCACCTTACCTGAAGCCTGGAGATAAGATTGCCATTACCTCTCCCGCAGGATATATCAGCATGGAGGACATCCAGCCTGCCCGTCAGGTGATGGAGTCCTGGGGTTACCAGGTACGGATGGGAAATACCATTGGTAAGAGGGATTACAGTTTCGGGGGGACCGACGAGGAGAGGCTGAAGGACCTGCAGTTGTTGCTGGACGACCATACCGTGAAGGCCATCATGTGTGCGAGGGGTGGTTATGGCGTCAACAGGATCCTTGATCAACTCAACTTTGCTCGCTTCATACGGCAACCCAAATGGGTCATTGGCTTTTCAGATATTACGGCACTTCATCTTCACGTACTGAGGAATGGTAATGTGGCTTCCATTCACTCCAAAATGTGCAACAGTTTTCCGAAGGACTGGGCCTCGGCTGATCCTATCATAAAGGAGACGATACAGTCTGTTAAAAACGCGCTTGATGGCAGCGAATTGAGTTACCGGGCGCTGCCTGATCAGAATAACAGGACGGGCGTAGCTGAAGGCACGCTGACGGGCGGAAATCTTTCCATCATCCTTTCCATGATGGGTACAAAGTCGGAGATCATGACCGATGGCAAAATTCTTTTCCTGGAAGAAGTTGGTGAATACATGTACAGCCTGGACCGCATGCTGATGAGCCTTAAGCGTGCCGGGAAGCTGAACAAGTTGAAAGGACTCATTATTGGGGGCTTCAATAAAATCAAGGTTGACGATCCCGGAGAGGAGTTTGGAAGGAACCTTGCAGAAGTGGTGCTGGGTAAGGTCAGCGAATTCAACTACCCGGTTTGTTTCGGATTTCCCGTTGGACACCAAAAGGATAATTTTGCGCTACGCACAGGCATGAAACACAAACTGGTGGTGGGTAAGGACGGTATTGAACTTTCCGGTTCCATGTATTAAAAAGAAAGTGCTGCAGGTTTCTCCGGCAGTCCGGGCATTCTCATCATTTCCCCGCATACGGCAACGATAAACCCTGCTCCTGAGTTGATGAGCAGGTCGTCTACTGTAATAGTGAAATCTTTGTAACGATGGATGTCTTCTGGGGTATCGGTGAATGAATATTGTGTTTTAGCGATGCAAATCGGGAAATGCTGATAGCCCATATTGTTGATCTCCCTGATCTTGTTCCGGGCCTTTTTTTCAATGATGATATCATCGGCACCGTAAATGGTTGTGGCCACTTTCCTGATCTTGTCTTCTACCGGATCATCGGTATCGTAGGTATGGTGAATGTGTTCCGGTTTTGTTTCTGTAAGCGCCACGAGTTTCCCTGCGGCCTCCAGCGCGCCGTGGCCGCCATTTTTGTAGGCATTGTTCTCGGCATAGGGTACATGCCGCTCTTCACACCAGTTTCGGATCAGCTCAAGTTCGGCATCGGTATCGAAATCGAAACGATTCAGTACTACGAGAACCTGCTGGTCAAAGGTGGAGAGGATATGGATATGCCGCTCCAGGTTTCTCATACCTTTCACGAGGCCTTCGGGGTCGGCACTGCTGATCTTTGGATAGGGCACTTCGCCATGAAGTTTTAAAGACTGGGTGGTTACCACCAGCACGGTCAAAGCGGGAATGATCCCAGCCGCCCTGCATTTGATATTGAAGAATTTTTCGGCGCCAAGGTCAGATCCGAAGCCGGCTTCGGTAATGACATAGTCAGCCAGATTCATCGCATATTTTGTGGCCATCAGTGAGTTGCAGCCGTGGGCGATATTGGCAAAAGGACCGCCATGAACCAGGGCCGGTGTACCCTCCAGGGTTTGCACCAGGTTGGGCTGTAGCGCGTCTTTCAGCAGTGCATGGATGGCTCCGCCTACACCCAGGTCAGATACACGAAAAGGTTTCTTTGCAGCCGTGGTTGCCAGGAGGATGTTTTCTATCCGGGTCCTCAGGTCTGCATGGTCTTTTGCCAGGCACAGGATGGCCATCAGTTCAGAGGCGGGTGTGATATCAAATCCGGTTTCACCCGGTATGCCGTTCTTGCCCCCATGAAGGCCGGTGATGATATAACGCAGGGAGCGATCGTTCACGTCCATCACCCTCCTCCAGTAGACCTCTTTCAATTCTTCGGGTGTGCCCTGCCGGTAGTAATTATAATTGTCCAACAGTGCCGCCAGGGTGTTATTGGCGGCGGAAATGGCATGGAAGTCGCCGGTAAAATGCATGTTGATCTCATCTGCCGGAACCAGTTGCGAGCGGCCTGCACCTGTGGCGCCGCCTTTCATGCCAAAAACAGGACCTAGCGAGGGCTCGCGCAGTGCGAGCATTACATTTTTGCCCAGACGTTGCATAGCATCTCCCAGTCCGATGGACGTGGTTGTTTTTCCGTTCCCGGCCTTGGTGGGTGTTATGGACGTGACCAGGATCAATTTGGAAGCACCGATTTTCTTCTCATCAAACCCTGGCAGGCTGACTTTGGCCTTGTACTTGCCATAGGTAGTGATATGTTCTTCGCTTAGGCCCAGCTTGCGGGCAAGGGTGGTGATGGGATGGATCGATGGGGCAATCATATTCATGTTGTTATATGGCAGTTCGCGCCAGCCAAAATTGCAACATTCCGGAGCCCCGCGCATTGATGGCTGTTGCTTCTGTTGATGATTCCCGTCATATCATTATCTTTCAAAAAATTATGTTGTTGAAACCGATCATCATACCACCATATCTGAGGAAAGGCGATACCATCGGCGTTGTATGTCCGGCTGGTTATATGGATAAGAAGAAAATGGTTACAGCCGTCAGGGTCATTGAGAACGACTGGGGGTATCGTGTTAAACTTGGCAAAACGGCAGGAGCGCAACATCATTATTTCTCCGGCACGGACAAGGAGCGGCTGGCGGACCTGCAGCAGATGCTGGATGACCCCGGGATCAAGGCCATACTTTGTGGCAGGGGTGGCTATGGCACGGGCAGGATCATCGGGCAGTTGGACTTTAAGGCATTCAGGAAGAACCCGAAATGGGTAATAGGGTTCAGTGATATTACGGTCCTGCATGCCCATCTTTTCACGAAACTTCATACAGCGTCGATACACGGACCCATGATGAATGCATTCAACCAGGGGGGGTATCGCAAGCCTTCCGTGCATTCTTTGCTGCAGGCACTGAAGGGCAAGCGGGGGAACTATGAAACGAAGCCGCATCTTTTTAACCGGGCCGGAAAGGCGACGGGAAGGCTGGTAGGCGGAAACCTGGCGCTGGTAGCCCATTTAGTTGGTACCCCATCGGACTACGATACCCGGGGAAAGATCCTCTTCCTGGAAGATGTAGGCGAGTACCTGTACAGTATTGATCGTATGTTTTACCAGCTGAAAAGGAGCGGTAAGCTTGCCAATTTGGCCGGACTGGTCCTTGGCGGATTTACGGATTGTAAGGATACGGAAATCCCTTTTGGTAAAACGGTGGATGAAATCATCCGGGATATTGTCAATGAGTATGATTATCCCGTTTGCTTTGGGTTTCCCGTCAGCCATGGAGCTGAGAATATGGCATTGAAGACAGGCGTCAGTTATGAATTGAATGTACGTTCCGGTAAAGTGACTTTGAAGGAGCAGGCGGATTGACCCCTCTTCCAGGATAAACACTTCTTCCCCTTTTCTTCCCAACAAGGCGAGAAATATTTATAATGTTAACAGGGAATCCATTTTTTGCTTGAAGAGGGGGTAGTCCCTCAGGTTGTTATGGGAGCCGCCTTCGATGGTGATGAATTCGTCGGTTTTCTTCAGGTGAGACTTGAGCTTTAAGGCATTTGACATGGGCACGATCCAGTCGTCAGTACCCTGGAAGATGCTGACGGGCTCGCTCACTTCCTTCAGGTATTGCCAGGACGGGATATCTACCCTGGTCATTTTTTCCATGGGATAGATGGGAAAGAAATGGCTCCCCAGGGAACTCAGGCTGTAATAGGGGGTTTCGAGGATCACCCTTTTACACGGCACGTTGGAGGCCAGGTAGGTAGCCAGTCCTGTTCCCATTGATTTCCCGAAAACCAGGATACTGTCCGCGACAAATCTATTGGCTGCCAGCTTATATAGCTGTAACGCGTAGCTGTAGAGATTTTCTTCTGTGATCTTGCCGGTGCTTTTCCCGTAACCCGGGTAGTCCAGCATCCAGACCTCATAACCATGTTGGGTAAACATAGGGGCAAAACCCGCATACCAGCCGATGTTTTTCCTGTTCCCATGGAAGTACAGGACTACGCCTTTGAGAGGTTCCTGCGTTTCAAACTGGATGATGTTCAGGTTCTGTTGCTGCGTAACGGGAATGTTCAACTCACGGTAGGGGATGCTGAAATTGTATTTGTGGTTTTCCCTGAGCGGAAGGGACTGGAACAGAAAATAATCCTGCAAATAATAGATGGCGATGCCGATCAGGGCATAAGCCAGGATAAGCCCCCTCGTCCATTTCCAGATTTTCCGTTTTTGCATAAGCGAAGGTAGTCATTAGTGGACCTTTGGCGGCGGGCTCTCCAACTCTGCCTAAATCCTTATATTCGGCCCATGTTTAAATCGTTTTTCGCCCAATTCACCAGGAACAGGCAGAAGAAGGTCTTCAGGGAATACGGATCGTATATTGACCGCTTTGAGATCGAAGACTATGGCACGCTCGAGTTTGCGCAGTGGGAGCATCCCTTTGCGCAGCCATTCAGTATCACAAAAAGCAACATCGATTTTTATCGTGATATGATCGCCCCTGGTTCCTTTGTAATTGACATCGGCGCGCACTCCGGCGATACTACGGTTCCCATGGCAGTGGCCACCGGGAAGTCGGGCACCGTCCTCGCACTGGAACCAAACAAATACGTGTTCAAAGTCCTTGAGGTCAATTCAAACCTCAACAGGGACCAGACCAATATCATTCCATTATGCATGGCCGCCACCGCCGAAGACGGCGTGTTCAGCTTCAACTACTCCGATGCTTCGTTCTGCAATGGTGGATTCCTGACGGAACGTGAGAAACTGGACAGGCATCATAAGTACACGTTGGAAGTTCAGGGGCGGAACCTGGAGAAGGTATTGCTGAATGACTATGCCCATTTGCTCCCATCATTGAGCTTTATTAAAGTTGATGCAGAAGGGTATGATAAAGAGATCATCAAAACATTGTCTAATATCATCAGTACCTATCGCCCTGCCATCCTGAGTGAGTGCAATGTTTTCCTTACCCACAAAGAGCGAGAAGAGTTATTTGATGTCATGAGCAGGTTCGGTTACACTTTGTACAAGATCGTTGACGCGGAAGACAGGGCATCGGTGTTCCAGGGTGTTGGTAAAGCGCTGACCCGGGAGGATATGCATAAAGAGAAACATTTCGATATATTGGCGAAGCCGTCTTGACCGGGTAACGGCGGAAGCCTGAACGGAACCCGATCCTGAAGGGGTCAAACCTGTTACATGCCCTTAATCAACCCATTGTTACCTTGCTTGTACCTGTTGTCAGTCAACTGGCTGTTGATTGCAGGGATCTATGTTGCCATCGCTGTCATTGCCTATCTGATACAGGAAAAATTCATCTTTAAGCCTGAGAAACTGGCGCAGGATTTTGAATACCATTATGACGCGCCGTTTACCGAACTTTTTTTTGATGTCGGCCCCGGCGTGCGTATCAACGGGCTTCATTTTTTCAGGGAAAAACCGCTTGGACTGATACTCTATTTCCACGGCAATTCCCGTAGCATCAAGGGCTGGGCCAAATACGCCAAAGATTTTTACCGGTACAATTATGATGTGGTGCTCGTAGATTACCGGGGGTTCGGCAAGAGCACAGGTAAACGGAGCGAAGCGGCGATGTTGAACGACATGCAGTTTGTTTACGAGTCCCTGAAGGTGAAATATGCGGAGAGCAATCTGATCGTTTACGGCAGGAGCCTGGGAAGCGGTTTTGCAGCCAAGCTGGCATCGGATAACCATCCCCGGTTTCTCATTCTCGATGCACCGTTCTTTAATTTTTCAAGGGCGGTAGAAAGATTTCTGCCCATACTGCCCATGCGTTTCGTGCTGCGTTATAAACTTCGTTCCGACAGATATATGCGTAAGGTCAGGTGCCACACGTATATCATTCATGGTACCCGTGACTGGCTGATCCCCATTAAGCATTCCATCTCCCTGCAGAAACTGAATCCCGGACGGATCACCCTGATCCGGATCACCGGTGGCGGTCATAACAACCTGCCTTCATT
>JBBAJN010000006.1:6887-50233 GCA_040404045.1 Chitinophagaceae bacterium | reverse complement strand
TCATTTCCGGAATACCATAATTTTATAAGGGATATCCTTTCGATTTAAACGTGAGTTTCATTATTCTTCTTCATCCACCCGCTTTAGCTTGATGTTGGTGACGGGTGCAACAATGAGCGGGAATTTCTCAATTTTCACATAACTGGGATCAAGGCCAAATCCACGTTCTTCAGATAGGCCGATCTCTTTCAGCATGAAATAGACTTTCATGACCATCCTTTCAAAGAATGGAAGTTCATTATCCTGGCTGAGGAATTTTTCCATCACGATGAATTCGAAATCTCCCACGATGTTGTTTCGTTGAAGGCTTTCGTAACGGCTCACGATATTCACTTCCCGATTGGCCACCATGTCTTCCACCACTTTGCGGAACATCAGGTTGATCCGGGGCTCCACCCTGAATCCCAGCTTGAATTCGACCCTGATGACTTCGTTGGGGATGATCGTTTGGACCTCGTACTCGCAGGTATAGGGATCATCCAGGGTGTCCACATGCACAAACCAGTATATGTCGGCCCGTTTCGGTTTGCGGTTCAGGATGGAATGAATGATCTTATGTTCCAGTTCCTTGGGATTGTTGGCGCTGGTCAGGTAGATGAGGTGAGTAGCGTATTTGTTGATGGTGGTGTCATTGCTGAGCTCCTGCAGCATGGGCAGGTAATGGTCGAGCCTTACAAACTCAACATAACGGTTCTTGATCTTCCTGGCCTTGAACCAGACATACATGACAATGAAGAAGATCGAGGCCACCAAAAGGGTGATATAACCGCCATGGGTGAACTTCTGCATGAGCGCCCCCAGAAAAGTGAGTTCAATGGTGATGTAGGCAGCCAGGAACAGGTAGATCAGGACGGACTTCACCCGGTGAAGCACGAGGTAATTGGCAAATAAGATGGTGGTAGCCAACATAGTGATGATGATCGCCAAACCGTATGCCGCCTCCATTCTCGATGATTCACGGAAGTAGAGCACTACAGAAATACAGCCAACAAACAGCATGGTATTGATGGCCGGGATGAACAACTGTCCTTTTTCTTCGGATGGGTAGACGATCCTGAGCCTTGGCCAGAGATTGAGGCGCATGGCCTCGCTGATCAGCGTGAACGAGCCGGAGATCATGGCCTGGCTGGCGATAATGGCCGCAGATGTGGCTATGATCACGCCAAAGATCACGAACCAATGGGGCATCAGATCGAAAAATGCGTTGATGCTCAGTTGGTCCCTCAATTCAGCCGTGATCTGCATGCCCTTGCGGTTGGCCAGCAGGAAGGCGCCCTGACCAAGATAGTTCAGCAGCAATGAGGTTTTTACGAAGATCCATGTGATGCGGATATTGACGCGGCCGCAGTGGCCCAGATCACTATACAGGGCTTCGGCGCCTGTGGTACAGAGGAAGATGGCGCCAAGCAACCAGAGGGCATCCGGATTTTGCGTGATCAGCCTGATGGCATAGTATGGGTTGAAAGCCTTTATGATGGCGGGGTCATCGCTTAAATGGATGATGCCCAAAATGGCCAGCATGCTGAACCATAGCAGCATGACAGGCCCAAACAGCTTGCCAATGGATGCAGTACCAAACTGTTGCAGGAAGAAAAAGGCTACGATGATGCCCAATACGATGTAGACAATGGTATCGGTGCCGATATTATGCAGGGCCGGGATGTTTTTCAATCCCTCTACGGCAGAAGTAATGGAGATAGGAGGGGTGATGATGCCATCTGCCAAAAGCGAGGCCCCCCCGATCATGGCAGGCACTACGAGCCATTTCTTTCGTCGTCTCACCAGGGCATACAGGGCAAAAGTGCCGCCTTCCCCCCGGTTATCCGCCCTGAGGATCAGGATCACATATTTTACGGTGGTCTGTAACGTGATGGTCCAGATGATACAGGATAAACTCCCTATGATCAGGTCCTCTGTGACTACCTTATCATTGATAATGGCGTTGAAAACGTAAAGCGGAGAGGTTCCAATGTCTCCGTATATAATGCCCAGAGCTACAAACAGGCCAGCTGCTGTAATCCGGTTCAGATTTTTACCCACCTTGAATTGTTGTATAGCAGATTAGAAGTAAAATTATAGATCAAAGGTATATCTAAATAAATATATTGTTCCAGATTCGGAAAATCTCCGGATTTCTAAAAAAACCGTTAACCCTGACGCCCTAACTCCTTAATTAAGCGGAATTTGGCACACATATAGTACTTTTAGTTCCTAATGAGCGTAATCATGAATGTCACCCAACGGTTGCTGGTTGTATTCTTTTTCCTGTTCGCCTCCCTCACTTCCAGGTCGCAGCGTATTTTTTACTCTGAGGCGGAGAAAGACGATTACAGGCAGATGAATTTTGAGATCATCGGAAAGGTGGGCGGGAATATCAATGTATACAAGAATTACAAGAGCAGGAACGATGTGTCGGTTTACGACAATGAGATGAAGCTCATCAACAAGGTCAGGCTGGAGTTCCTGCCCGACAAAGTGTTCAATGTGGATTTCGTCGTTTACCCTGATTTCTACTGGATGATCTATCAATACCAGAAACGGAACGTAGTGTATTGCTCCGTGGTTAAAATGAACGGTCAGGGTAAGGTATTGCAGGAGCCCCTGGATATTGACACGTCCTGGATCCCTGGCAATTCTGACAATAAGTTGTACTCGATGGTCAATAGTGAAGACAAAAAGCATATCATGGTCTTTAAGATCAACAGGCGGAACGAGAAGAAATATCTTTTCACCATGTTCCATTTCAATAGTGATATGAAAATGACCGAGAAAAATGTGTTGAACCTGGATGTGCCTGAACAGGAAACCATTTTCACGGAGTTTGTCATGGATAATGATGGCGACTTTGTATTCGGAAGGTGTGGACGTACAGGTAACCGGGACTATATCAACAAGCTTGATGTGGTCTCCAAGCGGTATAATGAAGATAGATTTTCCATACTCAATGTACCCCTGACGGATAAAACCCTGGATGAGGTAAAGATCAAGCCTGACAACATCAATAAACGGTTCATCCTGAATTCGTTTTACTACAAGCAAAGACGTGGGAATATTGAAGGGATGTATAACCTGGTTTGGGACAAACGTCTCAATGGGGTTTCGGCCAACAGCAGTTTTCCTTTTAATGATACCCTTCGCCTCGATGCCAAGTCCGAGAACATCCCTCTCAAGCAGGCATTTAACGACTATTTTATCAAGCACGTGATCCCGAAAAGGGATGGGGGCTTTGCCATACTTTCTGAGCTCTACTACACCACATCGCGCAACTCGGGCTGGAACAGGTGGGATTATCTATACGGGTACAATTACTTCACGCCCATGGACTACTGGTACTATTCGCCGTACAGTTCGCTGAATTACTGGCGCTGGTCTGATCCATGGAACAGGTATGGCATGAACATGACCCGCCATTATGCAGACAACATCGTGGTGATGTCTTTCGACAGCAATGCAAAGCTTCAGTGGAGCAATGTGGTTAGGAAAACCCAGTTCGATGACAATACGGATATGTTCCTGTCATATCAGATATTCTATACCGGTACAGAGGTGAAGTTCCTGTTCAACTCGCTGGAGAAGCGGGAGTTGATGTTGAATTCTGTATCTGTCAACCCGGAAGGACAGATCAAACGGGAGCCCACGTTGAGGAGCCTTGACCGGAATTATGAGTTCATGCCCAGGTATGGAAAACAGGTGGGTGCCAGGCAAATCGTTCTTCCTTGCATGTATAAGAACTACATTTGTTTCGCCAAGCTTGACTTTTAAAACCTTTAAGTGCCAGGAATATTCAGAACAAGTAATCCTTTCAGTATTATCATACTGTTCTTCTATGGCATTATACTGAGATATGCGTCTTTTGCAGCACCCTCTTTGCCGCTGGCGCACGATACGGACGGGTTTCTTTATCACGCTTTACTGAGAACACTCGGCAGCATGAGCCAGGGCCCGGGCATCATTTACCCCGTGCTCAGTTATCTTCTTATCTTTTCGCAGGCCATGATGCTGAATGTGTTTTTCTACCAGCACCGCCTGCTTGCAAGGCCAAACTATCTTCCTGCGCTGAGTTACATCCTGATCACCTCGCTGTTCCCGGAATGGTGGCAATTGTCCTCCGCCCTCATTGTGAACACCTTAATGATCTGGGCCTGGAACAATATGTCCCTGCTGTACAAGAACCAACGGGCCAAGCAGATCATTTTCAATACAGGCATGATCATCGGAGTCTGCTCTTTTTTTTGTTTTCCGGCTATCGGATTCATTTTCCTGCTGTTTGCATCGCTGATGATTATGAGGCCGGCAAGTCTGCCGGAATGGCTGACCGGTATTCTCGGAGTTACCATGCCGTATTATTTCCTATTCGCCTGGGCCTATTTGAAAGGCAGCTGGGCCAAGGGGCATTTCATGCCTGATCTCTACTTTAGCTACCCCCAGTTCCAGCAAACCGTTTGGGCTTGGGGTGGACTCCTGTTGCTCATGGTCCCTTTCCTCATTTCAGGCTTCTATATCCAGGCCTCGATCCTGCGGATGCTCATCCAGGTTCGAAAGGGCTGGAGCCTCTTGTTGTTTTACCTGTTGGTGGCACTGGTGATGCCATTTATTAATGCCACCCCAAGTTTCGAGTTCTGGATTCTGTCCGCAGTACCTTTTGCAGCCTTTCATGCCAATGTTTTCTTTTATCCCCAAAAAAGGCTGGTCCCCGCGCTTTTACATATCCTTATGGCTGTTTTCATTTTTGCGCTCAACTATTTCGTGCTCAAAAGCGCCTAAAAGCAGGCTTGGGCTTCGGGAAGATGTTGTAACTTTGTCCCTTACAAGTTTTCACGATATGAAATTTGGTGTTGTTGTATTTCCGGGTTCCAATTGCGACAGGGACATTATTGATGCAGTCAGGCACGACCTTAATCTTGAAGTGATCCCGCTTTGGCATAAGGACCAGGACCTGGGCATGTTTGGAACGGAAGATTGTATTGTATTGCCCGGCGGTTTCTCCTATGGGGACTACCTGCGTTGCGGTGCCATTGCCAGGTTCAGTCCTATGATGCAGTCCGTGATCGATTTTGCCGGCGCGGGCGGGAAAGTGCTGGGAATCTGCAACGGCTTCCAGATCCTCTGTGAGTCCGGACTCCTTCCCGGGGCCCTGCTGCGGAACGGCCACCAGCAATTTGCATGTAAGAATATATTCATGAAAGGCGATGATAATGAGGTGCTGAAAATCCCTATCGCACATGGCGAAGGGCGTTACTACGGTAATGAGAAATTGCTCGATGAACTGGAAGCGAACGGCCAGGTGATTTACAGGTACTGCGACCAGGAGGGTAACATCACCATGGACGCCAATCCAAATGGCTCGCTTAGAAATATTGCCGGTATCCGGAACAGGGAAGGCAATGTATTTGGCATGATGCCGCACCCGGAACGCGCCACTTCCGAAGTACTGGGTAACACCGACGGACTCCGGGTCTTTGACCGCCTTTTCCAGCTTGAGACCAGCCGCGTGGGTATTTAATAAATAATTGTGAAATGGCGTACAGCCTTATGCCGATCTTCGTACATCATAAGTTAAAGCAGGTATGAAATATTTTTTTTTAGTCCTTTTCACGGCGATATCTACCGTAACCTGGGCGCAGTCTGGCTCGGCAAAACAGGTGAATTGGACCACGTCTTCCAAAAAACTCGCGGATAACCTGTACGAAGTGAAAATCATCGCAGAGATCAAAGGTGACTATCACATGTACGCGCAGACTGCCGGCGTGGAGGGACCTGTACCAACCGTTTTTACGTTCACCGCCAATCCGCTTGTAACCATGAATGGTCAGGTAAAGGAAGTTGGCAAGCTCATCAAGAAGTACGAGTCAGCATGGGAGGGTAACGTTAATTACTACGAGAAAAAGGTTGAGTTTGTTCAGCAGGTGAAATTGAAAGGTAAGGTTAAAACTAATCTTGCAGGGAAAGTAGAGTTTATGGTTTGCAACGAGTCCCAGTGCCTTCCTCCCGCAGAAGTGGATTTCAAGGTTCCTATAGGAGGATGAGTCCTTACTAACGATTATGTATAGGCGTTTTATACTGTCCTTATTTTATTCCTGTTTATTCATCTCTGGTTTTGCCCAGGATTCCTCATACGTTAGGTGGAATGTAAAAAGTGAGAAACTTTCCCAGGGCGAGTATAAACTGATTTTTACTTCTGCTATCAGCAGCAATTGGGAGCTTTATGCCCCTTCTCAGGACATCAGTGGAATTCCGTCTTCTGCCCTCATATTCAAGGATTCTACCATTGCCGTCATGTCGCCGCTGGCGGGGCCGGCAGATGCTGTCAGCATCAGCAGTCCTATTTTCGACAATCAGACATTCCAGGTATACCGGAAAGGGACGGTATGGACCGCAGTAATTAAAATACCAGGCGAAGTGCCAGCCAAATTGCTGGGCACCCTTCAGTATACGTATGGAAAAGGTGATGAGTTCTACCCCTCTGAATCACAGGCTTTTGAAGTTGCCCTGGAAGGAGGCGTGGTAGTGAACAACCGGATCCGTCTGGAAACAGTTGATCTGGCGAATCCGGCGGCACAATGCGGGATCGAGAGAACGGAGAAAAAGGGAAGCTTATGGAGTATCTTTTTTCTCGGTTTCCTGGGGGGGCTGGTGGCTTTGCTAACGCCTTGTGTTTTTCCCATGGTGCCTCTCACGGTTTCATTTTTCACTAAGAAGACCGGTGAGGAAAAAGGTATGGCCAATGCAATTCTGTATGGCTTCTTTATTTTCCTCATTTATGTTTCGTTCAGCATTCCCTTTCATCTCATCGGGAAAGTGAACCCCACTATTTACAATGATATTTCCACCAATATCTGGCTGAACCTCGGGTTCTTCCTCATCTTTATTGTTTTTGCCATTTCCTTTTTCGGTTATTTCGAGATCACCCTGCCAAGCGGGCTGGCTAATAAAGCCAATGCAAGACAGAGCAGTAACCTCTTGGGGATTTTTTTTATGGCCCTAACGCTGGCTATCGTTTCATTCTCCTGCACGGGTCCTATTTTGGGTACTTTACTGGTTGGAACGGCGTCTGAAGGAGCGTGGCCGCTGACGGCCGGCCTTGCCGGATTTGGTCTGGCACTGGGGCTTCCTTTCGCGCTTTTTGCCATGTTCCCGGGTTGGCTGCAATCCCTTCCCAAAAGTGGTGGCTGGCTGAATACGGTGAAAGTGGTATTGGGGTTTGTAGAACTCGCGCTGGCGCTTAAATTTCTATCTAATGCTGACCTCGTGGCCCACTGGGGTATTTTACCGAGGGAGTTGTTCTTCGGTTTATGGATCCTGATCGGGTTGGGACTTTTCACTTACCTGATGGGTTGGTTGAAATTTCCGCACGATGATCCGGGACAAAGGATCAGCCACATGCGAAAGGGTTTTGCCGGGCTTGTACTGGCCTTTTCGCTGTACCTGGTGCCTGGGATAACCAATACTAAATGGGCCAATCTGTCTATTGTGTCGGGCTTTCCGCCGCCACATTGTTACAGTGTGTTCAAAGATCCTGTCAACTGCGACAAGCCCCTGACCGATTATGAGGAGGCTCTCAGGCTGGCCAAAGAAACGGGAAAACCCATTATGATCGACTTTACCGGTTGGGCTTGTGTGAATTGCCGGAAGATGGAAGAGAACGTTTGGCCGGACGCTGTCGTGAAGGACCTGATGGAACAGTATATTCTTGTTTCGCTCTATGTAGACGACAAGGAAAAGTTGCCGATCAGCAGGCAGTTCGTATTCCAGGGGAAAGACAGTGTGGAAAAGAGGATCATCACGGTGGGTGATAAATGGTCAACGTTCCAAACGGAGAACTTTATTGCCTCTTCCCAGCCCTGGTATGTACTGTTAAGTCCCGATGAGAAGTTACTGACCCCCCCGGTTGGTTATACGCCCGACAAAGAGACTTATGCATCCTGGCTTAAATGCGGGCTCGATGCGTTCAGGAACATCAATGCAGCTTCTGCAGATAAATAGGTTAAGAGATCAGCTTTTCGGTAAGTGATTTAGGCAGGTAACGCATCAGTGCCCATCGCAGTTTGAGTGCTGCTTTTTCTGTCATGCCTTTGCCAGCCCCCTGCGGCGTATGCTTCCATTTTTCATAAAGAGCCCTGTAGGAATAGTTCTCCAGGTCCTTACAATCTGAAAACCTTTTCGCCATTAGCAAGGTTTCAACATGCCATCTTGTGTATGGGAACCTGAATTCTTCGCGGTAACTGAATAGTTCTTTAAGCAGATCAACGGTTGCAATAATGTCGAGGGCCTGGTTTTTCAGTCGCTTGCTGTTGAGTTTCTGCCCGCTGGAATGGTTACTGCCATGCGTCCGGTAATATCCCACTGGTTTTTTTGTGGCCACAATATCACCCCGCAGGGCAGCGTGGTTACAAAGAAAAAGGTCAGCACAGCGTTTGAATTTCTCTTCCGGAATGGGCATGCAGGCATCGAGCAGGCTTCTTGGAAACACGTTACCGCTGATGGGCGGCCAAACGTATAGCCCATTTTCTTCCAACTCGCATACCACGTTTCCTTCGGATAGTGGAAGTGCCGGGGCGATCTTCCCAAGCAATTCGCCATCGATGTCCATTATAATGAGCTTCCCATGGATCTTCGATATTCCCGGCCGCGCGAGCGCCGCAACTTCTTCCAATGCATCCGGCGTCAACATGTCATCCGAGTCCAGGAACCAGATCCAGTCGCCCGTGCTGAACTTGAAGCCCGTATTAAACGTACTTGCCTGCCCGCTATTGGATGCAGGTATAAACCTGATCTTATCTCCATACTCCCTGGCAACGTCATGCGAGTTATCCGTGGAACCATCATCTACCAGGATGATCTCATGGGCGGGATAGGTTTGTTCCAGCACACTGTCTATTGCCATCTTCAGGAACTGGCCATAGTTGTAATTGTTAATGATGACAGTGATCTTTGGTCCGCTCATAGCAAGAATAAAAAAAGTCGCTGTTTTTTAAAGCGACTTTTTACAAAAATATGAGAGTTTTTATAATGCAATTTGCTTTTCCAGCATCATTTTCCGGAGGTTGATCAGGCCATAGCGCATACGGCCGAGCGCTGTATTGATGCTGCAGTTGGTCATGGCAGCGATTTCCTTGAAACTCAACTCAGCATAATGCCTCAGGATGATCACTTCGCGTTGGTCTGCAGGCAGGAGGTCGAGCATCTGGCGAACCCTGTCGTGGCTCTGACGCTGCATCATTTTCTTGTCAGCACCTTCCTCACTGAAATTGATCACTTCGAAAATGTCATGGTCTTCGCTGTTCCGGATCGTGGGGGTCCTTTTAACCTTACGGAAATGGTCCACGCAAAGGTTGTGTGCAATACGCATGGCCCAAGGCAAAAATTTGCCTTCCTCGGTGTAGCGACCGCCGCGAACGGTATCAATCACACGGATAAAAACGTCCTGGAAGATGTCTTCGGCCAGGTACTTGTCCTTAACGAGCAGGAAAATAGAAGTGTAAATCTTGTCTTTGTGACGAATGATCAGTGTTTCGAGGGCTGATGAATCTCCATCCTGGAATAAATGGATAAGCTGTTGGTCTGAGTAATTGGTTAGGGACTTCATGACTTCTTGGTTTTGATTGGTTTGGATTTGGGATACCAATATACCAGAACAAATAGAAGTCTACTCGCTGTGAAGGAATAACATTTCTGTCTTTCCTGGGATATTGGGACAACTAAATTAGGGCATTTTTCCAATTAACCAAATTTTTTGAAAAAATTTTTTGCCGGACACCTGGTAGGGGGAGGTCAACAGATGCCCTTACTAAGTATTTGCTAACGAAGATTCTGCGTTACATTTGTTGTCCTCAGATGAAAAGTAAAAAGCCCGCCAAGAAGGTCAAAGAGAAGCAGGGAAACGATAGCTCACACAATATTTTCATAACTGGTGCGAGGGTTCACAACCTGAAGAATGTTAGCGTGGAGTTTCCACGCAATAAATTAATTGTGGTCACGGGTGTATCGGGCTCGGGCAAATCTTCGTTGACGATCGATACCCTTTATGCAGAGGGGCAGCGACGATATGCAGAATCCCTGAGCGCCTATGCCCGTCAGTTTTTGAATCGCATGAACAAGCCCGATGTAGATTATATCAAGGGGCTCTGTCCTGCTATTGCCATCGAGCAGAAAGTCATTACCCGTACCCCCAGGTCTACCGTTGGCAGTATGACGGAGATCTATGAATATCTCAGGCTTTTGTTTGCGCGCATTGGGCATACGATCTCTCCCGTTTCAGGCAGGGAGGTAAAGAAAGATGATGTTACAGATATCGTAAAACTGATCAATGAGCAACAGGAAGGCGATAAGATATATATGCTTACCCGTTTTCATTACCACGGTAAAAGGGACGCAAAGGAAGAGCTGAACATACTGATGCAGAAAGGGTTTTCAAGGATCTATGACGCCCATGCCAAAGGGCTCTCGCGTATAGAGGAGATGATGGAGTGGAAGAACTGGAAGCCTTCGACAGATACCTATGTTTTGATCGACCGCCTTGTAAAGAAAGAATTTGATGAAGATGATCTTCACCGTATAGCAGACTCTGCGGGTACAGCTTTTTACGAAGGCGAAGGTGAAGTGCACGTGCTGGTCAATGAGGACCACATGTTCCAGTTTTCCAATCGGTTTGAACTGGACGGGATAAAATTTGAAGAACCCGTGCCTAATCTTTTTTCTTTCAATAATCCCTTTGGGGCCTGCCCTGTCTGTGAGGGATTCTCGCAGATCCTGGGTATTGATGAGGACCTGGTGATCCCTGACCGCAGGCTCAGCGTTTATGAGGGGGCCGTGGCTCCATGGAAGGGTGAAAAGCTTGGAAAATGGAAGGATCAGTTTGTTAAAGGCGCGGCAAAAACGGGCTTCCCGGTTCACCGGGCCATATCAGATCTGACAGCCGAGCAATATAAAGAGCTTTGGGAAGGGAATAAGGAGGTGTATGGGATCAATGAGTTTTTTAAGGAAGTTGAGCAAAATCTCTATAAGGTACAATACAGGGTTTTGCTGTCACGTTACCGCGGCAGAACCAGGTGTACCTCCTGTAATGGATACCGTCTTAGGAGCGAGGCTTTGTACATAAAGATCGGTGGGCGGCACATAGGTGAGTTGTCTGAGATGCAGGTTCGTGATCTCGAGCAGTGGTTCCACAAACTGGATTTATCTGAATTTGAACAACAGGTTGCTAAAAGGGTTCTGATTGAGATCCGGCAGCGATTGAAGACGCTGATGGATGTGGGGCTTGGTTACCTGAGTCTGAGCCGGCTGGCGAATAGCCTGAGCGGAGGAGAGAGCCAGCGGATTCAACTGACAAGGAGCCTGGGCAGCAATCTCACCAACTCCCTTTACATCCTGGATGAGCCCAGTATTGGCTTACACTCGAGGGATACGAAAAGACTGATCGCGGTTTTGAAGAACCTGCGTGACCTGAACAATACCGTAGTGGTGGTGGAGCATGATGAGCTGATGATGCGGGAAGCCGATCATATCATTGACATGGGGCCGCTTGCCAGTCATCTTGGTGGCGAGGTGATCGCGGAGGGCAATTATGGCGCGATCATAAAAAATCCGAATAGTCTCACAGGAAAGTACCTGAAAGGGGAATTGTCTGTTGAGCCACCGGCAAAGCCAAGGAAATGGACCGCCTCGATAAAAGTAGAAGGCGCCAGGCAAAATAACCTGCAGGATATTACGGTGGAATTTCCCCTGAATGTGCTTTGTGTAGTCAGTGGGGTCAGTGGCAGTGGCAAGACTACCCTGGTGAAGCAGATCTTGTATCCCGCGCTCAGTAAGATCAAGGGTGAGTACGGGGAGAAAGTTGGCCTCCATAAAGCGGTTTCGGGTGATGTTGATTCCATATCGCAGGTGGAGCTCGTGGATCAGAATCCGATCGGAAAATCCTCTCGCAGCAATCCCATTACCTATATCAAAGCCTATGATGAGATCAGGGATCTGTATTCAAGCCAGCCCTTAAGTAAGATGCGTGGTTTCCAGCCCAAACATTTTTCTTTTAATGTGGACGGCGGGCGTTGTGATACCTGTAAGGGCGAGGGTGAGCAACTGGTGGAAATGCAGTTCCTGGCGGACGTTCATCTTGTCTGTGAATCCTGTGGTGGCAAACGATTCAAGGAAGAAGTCCTGGAAGTGCATTATCGGGAAAAGAACATATTTGAAGTGTTGGAGATGAGTGTGGATGAAGCCATGGAGTTCTTTAAAGACAAGGCAGACATCGTTAAAAAGATCAAGCCTTTGCAGGATGTTGGACTTGGCTATGTAAAACTGGGCCAGTCGAGCAACACACTATCCGGTGGTGAAGCGCAGCGTGTCAAACTCGCTTCGTTTCTGGGCAAGGGTAAAGGGCTTGGAAATATTTTGTTCATTTTTGATGAGCCAACAACGGGCCTTCATTTCCACGATATCCGAAAACTCCTTTCATCTTTCCAGGCATTGATCGCGCAGGGCCATAGCCTGATTGTCATTGAGCACAATACCGATGTGATCAAATGCGCCGACTGGCTTATTGATCTCGGGCCTGAGGCAGGTACCGAAGGCGGTCAGCTGGTATATGCGGGTATCCCGTCCGGGATCACAGAAGTGAAGGAGAGCTGGACCGGGAAGGTGATGTAGGTGTCACAATAAAAAAAGCCCGTTTATGTAACGGGCTTTATACGGGTTGCAAGTATTTTATCTCAATCTCTCGAGGCTCTTGATCATTTTTTCGTCCCTCCTGATGCCCTGGTAGGCCATTAAGAAGAAAACCAACATAAGGCCGGGCATTATGGCGCCAAACTTCCACGCGCTTGTTTTGAAGTTCTGTAATGACTTGAAGTCTTCCACGATAAAGTATTCCATCGCAATGATCGCTATGGAAAGTACCATGCCCACAAAAGCGAGGTTTTTCTGGAGGCTCCTGTTTTTGTACAGGAAGATGGTGACAAAGCCCAACAGGCAGGTTGCTATGATGACGGCAAAAAGCAATAAACTTTCCGGGCCAATAAAGCTCTTGACACTGTTGTCCTGCAAAATTCCTTCCCACAAAGGCAGTTTATAGGTGAGGAGTCCTGCGATGCCTGCCAATAAAAGCCATACAGACTGAATTCTCTGAATCATAAAAAACGATTTGAACAAAATTACAATTAGATAGCTATCCCTTTCAGAATACCTGATTCAAATTCTTATCCCAATTCAGGATAAAGCGGGAAGCTCGACATCAATGACTTTACATCATTCTTCACGGCTTCAATGGTAGCTTTATCATCAATGTTCATGAGAACCCGGTCTATCAGGCCCACCACGGTTTCCATGTCACCCTCTTTGAGTCCGCGGGTAGTGATGGCCGGTACGCCAACACGTATACCCGAAGTTACAAACGGGCTCTTATCGTCGTAGGGAACAGCGTTCTTATTGAGGGTGATATGCGCGAGGTCAAGGGTCTCCTGCGCTTTTTTGCCGGTGATGTTCTTGTTCCTCAGGTCGATCAGCATAAGGTGATTATCCGTACCGCCACTGATGATGGAATAACCCCGGTTTACCAGGCTTTTAGCCATGGCCTGGGCATTAAGCTGGATCTGGCGGGCGTAGCTGGTGAACTCGTCTGAGAGGATCTCACCAAATGCAACGGCTTTTGCCGCGATGACGTGCTCGAGCGGGCCGCCCTGGGTGCCGGGGAAAACAGCCATGTCAAGCAAATGGCTCATCATTCGGGTATTCCCTTTGAGATCTTTCTGGCCGAAGGGGTTTTCAAAATCCTTGCCCATCAGGATAATACCGCCGCGGGGACCGCGAAGGGTTTTATGGGTGGTTGAAGTCACGAAATGGCAGTGATCGAAAGGGGACGACAAGAGGCCCTTGGCGATCAGGCCTGCGGGGTGGGCGATATCAGCCAGAACAAAAGCGCCTACTTCGTTGGCAACAGCACGGATCCTTTTATAATCATAATCGCGGCTGTAAGCAGATGCTCCGCAGATGATCAGTTTGGGTTTATGTTCCCTTGCTTTTTCTTCAAGCATGTCATAGTCGATCAGGCCATCGTCTTTTTTCACACCGTAGAAGACGGGGTTATAGATCTTTCCTGAAAAGTTCACCGGAGACCCGTGGGTCAGGTGCCCGCCCATGGCAAGATCGAGGCCCAGGATGGTATCCCCGGGCTGTAAAATAGCCAGCATAACTGCCGCATTTGCCTGTGCACCGCTATGGGGCTGCACGTTGGCATATTCGCAATTGAACACCTGTTTGATCCTGTCAATCGCAAGTTGTTCGGTTTCGTCAACAAATTCGCATCCGCCGTAGTACCTTCTTCCGGGGTATCCTTCGGCATATTTATTGGTCATGACACTGCCCATGGCCATCATAACCGGGTAGGATGTGAAATTTTCAGATGCGATCAATTCGATACCGTGGCGCTGGCGCTCCAATTCCTTGCGAATGATGTCAAATACTATTTTATCCATGGGTGCAAAGGTAAGTCCAATTGGCGAATTGGCGGATTGGCGAATTGACTAATTCTCCACGCGAACTTCACGCGCGATCCGCTAATAGGCCAATCCGGAAATCCGTTAATTCTTTAATTCCTTACTTTTGGCACTATGAAGGCGATCATTCCGGTAGCAGGGGCGGGGACCAAACTCCGGCCTCATACCTATACCCAACCCAAGGCGCTGATCCCGCTCGCGGGAAAAACCATCCTCAGCATCATCATTGACCAGCTTGTTGAGGCGGGCATCAGGGAGTATGTATTGGTGGTGGGTTACCTGGGCGATAAGATCCAGGATTACGTAAAAGAGAACTATCCGGAATACAAGTTTCACTTTGTTCAGCAGAATGAGCGTTTTGGCCTTGGCCATGCCATTTATCTCACGCGGGATATCGTAGGCAACGAGGATGTGTTTATTGTGCTGGGGGATACCATTTGTGAATATGATGTTTCGGCTTTTGTCAGCCAGGAAGGGTCGGTTCTCGGCGTAAAGAAAGTGGACGACCCGAGGAATTTTGGCGTGGCTGAAATGGAGGAGGATGGAACCATCACCAGGGTGGTTGAAAAGCCCCAGATCCCCAAGTCCAACATGGCCCTGGTTGGCCTGTACAAGATCACGCAGAGTGCTATACTGTTCAATTGCCTGGAGAATAACCTCAGGGAAGGCGTTACCAGCAATGATGAATACAGCCTCACCGATGCCATCGAATGCATGATCAGGTCAGGCGTGCATTTTAAGTCGTCTAAGGTTCAGAACTGGTTCGATTGCGGAAAGAAGGAAACCTTGCTGGAGAGCAATGCCACTATGCTGAAAAAATTCGGGGGCATTATCTCGGAGGACCATGTTTTCGAGAATGTGATCATTATTCCACCGGTGAGCATCGCATCGGGCTGCGAGATCAGGAACTCCATCGTTGGACCCAATGTGGCGATTGGCGAGAAAACCAATATCAATTATTCCATCGTCAGGGATTCCATCATTGGATCTTTTTCCAAACTGTATGATGTTGTACTGCACGATTCCCTCATAGGAAGCGACACGGAGATCAAAGGAGAAACGCGTACGCTGAATATTGGTGATAACACGGAGATCGATCTGGGTTAAGGATTAGCTGATTTGCTGATTCTCCCATTGGCTCATTGGCCAATCAAAGACTATGAACAGAATATCCCGGCTTTTCCAGATACAGTATCCCATCATCCAGGCCGGCATGGTATGGGCCAGCGGATGGCGGTTAGCCTCTGCCGTTAGTAACGCTGGTGGCTTGGGTTTGCTGGGCAGCGGCAGTATGTACCCTGATGTATTGAGGGAGCATATACGCAAATGCAGGCAAGCCACGGACAGGCCTTTTGGCATCAATATTCCCCTCTTGTATGCCGATGTTGAAAAGCACATGCAGATCGTGCTGGAGGAAGGAGTGAAGATCGTATTTACATCCGCCGGCAATCCAAGGACCTGGACCCCCATGCTGAAGGAAAACGGTGTGAAGGTGGTGCATGTGGTCAGCAGCAGCACGTTTGCCGTCAAGGCTGAAGCAGCGGGCTGCGACGCGGTTGTAGCTGAGGGGTTTGAAGCCGGGGGGCATAATGGGAGGGAAGAGACTACGAGTTTTGTATTGTTGCCACTGGTGAGGCAGGCGGTAAAGATACCGGTGATCGCTGCGGGCGGAATAGCAACAGGTCGGCAGATGATGGCGGCCATGGTGCTGGGTGCGGAAGGTGTGCAGATAGGCAGCCGGTTTGTGGCATCGGAAGAAGCATCGTCCCATATATCGTTCAAGAATGCCGTGATCCAGGCCAGGGAAGGGGATACCCATCTCATGATGAAGCAGGTAGTGCCGGTGAGGCTGTTGAGGAATGTTTTTTTTGAACAGGTGAAAGAGGCCGAGGCACGGGGGGCAACGAAAGAGGACTTGATCGCTTTACTGGGCCGGGGCAGGGCGAAGAGGGGAATGTTTGAAGGTGACCTGGAGAACGGGGAACTAGAGATCGGCCAGGTGGCGGCCATGATCCGCGAGATCCTTCCGGCGGAGGATATTGTTCGGGAGATTTGGAGTGAGTTCCGGGAAGCGCAGGCAAATCCTTTTTACTGATCATTAACTGATAAAAGAAATGCGGCCATGAACATCTTCATGGCCGCATTCGTGTTCGATGACTGGTACTATAACGACCTGTCTATTTTTTAAAAGCCCATTTTGCCATTTCTTTCCATGACGCTTTCTTTCCGTACATCAGGATACCTGTCCTGTACACTTTACCCGCAAACCAGGTGGTGGCCAGGAACCCGCCTATGAGCGAAACCATCGATAATCCCAGTTGCCAGTAGGGCACTGTCTGGGGCACACCGAAGGGGATTCGGCCCATCATCACAATCGGTGAGGTAAACGGGATAATGCTGGCCCATACCGCAACAGGACTGTTAGGATTCTGCAAGCTGCTGGTAAGTATGATGAATGCAAAGATGATTGGCATAGTGATCGGGAGCATGAGCGACTGTGCTTCCTGCGGGTCTTCGTTGATCACACTTCCGATGGCAGCAAACAATGCAGCGTAGAACAGGTATCCCCCCAGGAAGTAGAACAGGAAAAAGAAGATGATCATACCCCAGTTGACACCCTCTACCAGGGTTGTTTTAGCCTGCATGATCTTCATGGCCATGGCGTTGTTGGCGCCGCCGGGGAGATTTTGCTGCGAAGCCTGCGCGTCCTGGATCTGTTGCAGTGTTTCGGCAGGGAGAAAGAACTGCATAGACGAGATCAGGGCGAAGATCAGGATGATCCACAGCAGGAACTGTGTGAGACCCACCCCTGCAATGCCAATGATCTTACCCATCATCAATTCAAACGGTTTGCAGGATGAAACGATCACCTCTGCGATCCGGTTCATCTTTTCTTCGGCAACACCGCGCATGACCATCGCCCCGAATATGAACATGGTGATGTAGATCAGGATACCGCTTCCAAAGCCTACACCATAAGCGAGGCCGGCGTTTGCCTGCCTGGCTGCCCCGTTCTCTTCTTTTACGATGTTATTCAGGTCAACCGCCTGGTCGGTAGCTTTGTTGATGGAGTCGAGCGTGGCCTTGTTGATCCCTTTTTCCTGAAGCATATGGCTTTCTATCGCTTTGTTCAGTTGCCTTTCGATATAGCCTTTTGACTCCAGTCCAAACTGTTTGGTGGAACGCAGCTCATAATTGTTGGAAGCGGTGGGCAGGTAAAGCACGCCATCGAATCCTTTTGCCTCATAATTCAAGCTGTCTGCTGCTGTACCAAAATAAAAAACAACGGATGAGGAATCGCTTTTCATGTTGTTTTGGAAATAGCCGGGATCATTTACTACGGCAACTTTCCTTTTCTCGCGGGATTTAATGGCGAAGAAAGTAGAGCCAACAATAAAGAGGATCATCACCACGGGCAGCAAGAAGGTGGAGAGCAGAAATGTTTTGTTCCTGACCCTGGTCAGGTATTCGCGTTGTATGATCAGACCTATTTTGTTCATGATGTTTTCTTATGCAGTTAGGGTTTCAAATTGCCTGGCTTTGGGGGTGGCCTCAACGAGACGGATGAAGATATCATTTAGTGAAGGCAGGATCTCATTGAAAGAATGAATGTGCAGCCCTTTGTTGATAAAGAATTGGAGGATGTCGTTGGTGCTGAAATCTTCATTTTTCTTGATCACCAGTTGCCTGTCTTTTTTATCGATCACCTGGAAGAGGTGGATCGCTGTGTGTTCAGGCAGGATGGTGTCTTCGAATTCGATCCTGAACAGGTTTTCCTTGAAATCCTGCTTCACCTGGCCAACACTGCCGTCGAGGATCTTCTTGCCCTTGTTCACCAGCACGATATGATCGCAGATCTCTTCTACCTGCTCCATGCGATGGGTGCTGAAGATGATGGTATGTCCCAGTCTGGAGAGCCGGAAGATCTCGTCTTTAATGAGGTTTGCGTTTACTGGATCCAGACCGCTGAAAGGTTCATCGAGGATGATCAGGCTTGGCTCGTGCAGGACTGTGGTGACAAACTGGAGTTTCTGGCTCATTCCCTTGCTGAGGTCCTCTACTTTTTTATCCCACCAGCTTTGCATTTCAAATTTGACGAACCATTCTTTGATCTTCGACCGCGCTTCCTGCCTGCTCAAGCCTTTTAACTGGGCCAGGTAGACCGCCTGCTCGCCGATCTTCATCTTCTTGTATAATCCGCGTTCTTCCGGCATGTAGCCGATGTGTGAAATGTCATTGACCGGGTTGAAATGTTTCCCGTTCAGCAGGATTTCGCCTTCGTCCGGGTAGAAGATTCCCGTGATCATCCGGAGCAGGGTTGTTTTACCTGCGCCGTTGGGGCCCAGCAAACCAAATATGGATCCTTTCTGGATGGAGAAGCTGATGTCATCCACTGCTTTCTGCGAAGAGAAATGTTTTTTAAGGTTTTTAATCTCTAACAGGTGTTGCATATTTCATTAGTTGCTTGAAATTAATATATGTTACGGGTAGCCGTAGAATTATTTATACAGGTGGGCTATGGCCAGTGCGATCCGTTCACCGTCCATGGCCGCGCTCACGATCCCTCCCGCATATCCTGCTCCCTCGCCGCAGGGAAACAGGTTTTGGACCTGGGGGTGATGGAATTCAGCAGTTCGTGGGATCCTGACGGGGGAAGATGTTCTGCTTTCCGTGGCCACTACCAGGGCCTCTCCCGAGTGGTAACCCCTCATTTTCTTGCCGAATGCGATAAAGCCTTCCCGCAGTCTTTCCCGGATGAACGGGGGCAGCACCTCTTTCAAGTCGCTGGAAATGACTCCCGGAAGGTAGGAGCAGGCGGGTAATGAGCCAGATGTTTTGCCGGACGTAAAGTCCGCCATCCGTTGGGCAGGCGCAACAAATTTTCCACCCCCGGCTTTGAAAGCAGCCATTTCCACCTGTTGCTGGAAATGCATCAGGAATAGAGGATCCTGCGGATCGGCTTTGAAAGAGGGAAAGAATTTTTTAATACCGCCATTGATCACATCCGGCGGTTGCACTTCTACCACCATGCCTGAATTGGCAAAGGGATTATTCCTTTTTGAAGGACTCCATCCGTTGACCACCAGTTCGCCGGGGGAAGTGGCTGCCGGGGCAATGATCCCGCCGGGGCACATGCAGAACGAGAAAACACCTTTTCCCCGGACCTGTTCCACCAGGCTGTATGATGCAGGTGGCAGCCAGGGATCTCTGACCGGGCAATGGTATTGGATCTGGTCAATCAATGCCTGGGGATGTTCAACCCTTACGCCGAGTGCAAAAGGTTTTGCTTCAACGAGGATAAGCTGATCATGCAGGAGTTGGTAAATATCGCGGGCGGAATGACCGGTGGCCAGGACAAAAGCCTGCGCTACATGTCGATTGCCCTTTGCGGTGAGTGCTGCGGTGATCTTTCCATCCCTGATGTCGAAGCCGGTCAGTTTTTCCTCAAAATGCACTTCGCCGCCACAGTCGATAATGTGTTCCCGCATGGCGGTAATAATGCCGGGGAGTTTATTGGTGCCAATGTGGGGATGGGCTTCGTATAGGATACGTTCGTCGGCCCCGAACCGGACCAGGTATTGCAATACCCGGCTCACATCGCCTCTTTTTGTACTTCTGGTATACAATTTTCCATCACTATAGGTGCCCGCTCCTCCTTCACCGAAGCAGTAATTGCTTTCGGGATTCACTTCGCCTTCCTTATTCAGGATGGCCAGGTCACGGCGTCTTTGCCTGACGTCTTTTCCGCGTTCGAGGATGACTGGTTTGATCCCGTGTTGCAGCAGTTCCAGGGCGGCAAATAATCCTGCCGGTCCTGCACCTACGATCACCACACGTTCCGGGGCCAGACGGACATCCTGGAAGTTGAAGGGAACCTCTGGCCTGTCAACAAAAGGATCATGCAGGGTGGCCATAACGGTAAGATTCACCCAGGGTTGCCTGCTGCGTGCGTCAATGGATCGTTTAACGATGTAGAAGCCGGTGATTTCCGATGGCGGGATCCCTTCCACGGTGGCCAGATGGCTGATGATCGTGTGACTGCCTGCCGCTTCGGCAGGCTTGAGACGTATCGTATATTTTTTCTGCATCAGGTATCTATCCTGAAAAACAAATCGATCTAGAATGGAAGGTCGTCAGACACCTCTGAGGCAGGGGGTGGTGGCGGCGGGGCAGAAGGCGCGTCCTGTTGCATGCTCATCTGTTCAATTCTCCATGCGTCAAGATTGGTGATATAGTTCACCTGGCCATTCTTTTCCCAGCGGGTGCCTTTTATATTGAAATGTACCTTCACGGTGTCGCCGATATTGAAGCGGTCAACAAGTTGCGTCCTGTCCTGCACGGACTGGAATTTAATATAGTTGTTGATGATCCGGCCGCCAATATCTTCTGTTGTTTCGATCACAAACTCGCGGGTACGGAATGTCTCGGTTCGCTGCACAGTCTCCATTTTTGCGATGAGCTTTCCCGTTACGTCAAATGCCATAAAAAAATTTTGACAAAGGTATTGCTATAATTCAGGTGTTAGCGGCAGAAAAAAAGATATTTTTTGCGATAAAAAAATATACCTTGAGCCCATACCCTTGCAGCTATGCGCCTGAGAATTTTCGTTTACGTTATTTCGCTTTTTTTACTTACCAGCTGCCGTACCGTTTATCATCCTACAACAGTAAGATCTTCGGGTTATGCCGTATCCGGGGGTACGTCCTCAGATACCGGATTTGCTTCTTACCTGAAGCCGTACCGGGACAGCATGGATCATACGATGAGCGAGGTGCTGGGGGTGGCGTCTAACCGTATGGATGTCAGGAGGCCAGCCAGTACGCTGGGAAATTTTATGTGTGATGCCATGTTGGACATGGCCCGTGAGAAATTTGACCCGGGTGCCGATCTTGCCGTTGTTAATCTTGGCGGGATCAGGAGGCCATACCTCGAACCCGGTCCCGTGACCCGCGGAATGCTGTTTGAGATCATGCCATTTGACAACCTGATGGTGTTGATAACGGTGAAGGGAACAGTGCTGGAGGCTTTCTTGCAGGAGACTGCCGCTGATGGGGCAGGGATAGGCGGGTTCACGATGAAAGTGACCAACAAGAAAGCTACAGAGATCAGGATCAACGGTACTCCCCTGGATCCGTCCGGGGAATACACCATCGTTTACTCTGACTATAACTTCAACAACTCAAGAATATTAAAGGGTTCACCAGCAAAACAGACCAATTACCTGATCCGTTCGGCCATGGAGGATTATGTGAAAAAGATGGGCCGGTCAGGAAAGCAGATCGGGGATAACCTTGAAAACAGATTTTATGCCGGCAACTAGAAGAGCATTTCTCAGGACCACAGCCCTTGCCAGCGCGTCTTTCCTTACGGCTCACCCCTTGTTGTATGCGCGGGAGCCAAAGCGGACCGTGAAACTAACCATCCTTCATACGAACGACGTCCATAGCAGGCTGGATCCCTTTTCCGATGGAAATTTCAAAGGCAGGGGTGGGGTAGCAGCCAGGGCGGTATTGATCAAACAGATCAGGGCCACAGAAGAGCATGTACTGCTCCTGGACGCAGGCGACATGTTCCAGGGAACGCCTTATTTCAACCTCTATAAAGGTGAGCCGGAATTGAAGGCAATGACGATGATGGAATATGATGCCGGCACCATTGGGAACCACGATTTTGACGCCGGGATCGAGAACCTTGCGCTTCAGTTATCCACACACGCCCGCTTCCCCCTGATCATCTGCAACTATGATTTCACCGGTACACCGATGGAGCAAAAATACTTACCTTATAATGTGATACAAAAAGGTGGGCTTAAAATAGGCATAACTGGTGTGGGCATTGAGATGAAGGGCCTTGTTGGTGAAGGGTTGTATGGCAGTACGAAGTACCTTGATCCCGTGCAGCGCGTGAATGAAACCGCCGGTTTGCTCAGGGATAAGAAAAAATGCGATCTGGTGATCTGTCTTTCGCATTTGGGTGATAAGTACGACAATGATAAGGTGAGTGATGAAGTGCTTGCAAAAACAAGCCGAAACATAGACCTGATCATAGGTGCGCATACACACAGGTTCTTTGAGAAGCCAAGGATTTATAGGAATGAAGCGGGTCAGGAAGTGATCGTAAACCAGGTGGGTTGGGGCGGAATTAACCTGGGAAGGCTGGACTACGAATTTTCAGCTGGCAAGCGAAAACTTTCGGGGAATTCCGGGTCGCTTTTAGTTTAAATAAATCAAAGAAGAAAAATTTTTTATTCACTTATTGCTGTTCTATATTCGCTCCCCTTTCGGAAATAAATCAGTTCAAGATTTTTTTCAGAAAACACTGAACTAAGTCCGGAAAAAAAAGTACTTTTCAAAACGATGAATCAAAAGGATAAGCACTATAAAATCTCTCACTCCCGACAACGAATCTGGCATCCCCCCTGCCGGAACTTTTCGGGAACAGACACCAACTCCTGACATTCGCTGATCGTTCTTATTTGTACTGTACCAATCCTGTGAAATATTTCGTCGAAACATTAGAATAATTAAAGTATTAATTGCTTAAGGAAGAATGGAGAATACTCACGATAAAGTCTGGTCAAGTTGCTTGGATATCATCAAAGACATCGTTGAGTGGCAACATTATAAAACCTGGTTCGAGCCCATTCGCCCTGTTGCGTTGAAGGAAAAGGTCCTCACCATACAAGTACCCAGTCAATTCTTCTTCGAGTATCTCGAAGAGCATTATGTGAATCTGCTGGCGAAAACATTGAAGAGGGAATTAGGAAAGGAGGCCAGACTGGAATACCGCATCATGGTGGACAGTGGTAACGGAAAGGATAAGCCACTAACCATGGATATCCCTGGAAACGGATATAAAACATATAGCAATAATGAAATGGATTTTCCGCTGGTTATAAATAATCCGGTGAAAAATCCATTCGTGATCCCTGGATTGAAGAAGATGCAGATCGATTCACAGCTGAACCCGATCTACACTTTTGATATGTTCGTGGAAGGGGATTGTAACCGCGTCTCCCGCAGGGCTGGAAAAACAGTCGCAGAGAAACCTGGTGCTACATCCTTTAACCCCCTGGTTATCTATGGCGGAGTTGGCCTGGGTAAAACCCACCTTGCACAAGCCATTGGAAATGAGGTGAAAAGGATCCATCCGAATAAGGTGGTGCTGTACGTAAGCTCTGAGAAATTCATCAACCAGTTCCAGGATCACAGCCGCAATAACGCCATCAATGATTTCATTCATTTTTACCAGCTGATCGATGTGCTGGTGATAGATGATGTACAGTTCTTCAATCGGGCAGAGAAATCACAGGATGCGTTCTTTGCGATCTTCAACCATTTGCATCAGTCGGGCAAACAGCTGATCCTGACGTCTGATAAACCCCCCAAAGATCTTGAAGGGGTTCAGGAGCGGCTGCTCAGTCGTTTCCGTTGGGGGCTTAGTGCAGACCTGCAGGTGCCGGATTATGAGACCCGTATCGAGATCCTTGAGAAGAAAATGCGGAACGACGGACTCGAGATGCCCAAGGAGGTGGTAAAATACATCGCTTACAACATCCAGAGCAATGTTCGCGAACTGGAAGGCGCCCTTATTTCGCTTTTGGCACAATCTTCGCTTAACAAGCGTGAAATTGACCTTGATTTGGCGAAGAAAGTACTCCGAAATTTTGTGAAGACTTCTTCAAAGGAGATCACAATCGATACGATACAGAAAATGGTTTGTGATTACTTTGATGTTCCTTACGACAAGCTTCTGCAGAAAACGCGGAAACGTGAGATCGTACAGGCACGCCAGATCACTATGTACCTGGCCAAGATATTTACCAAGAATTCGCTCAAGACCATTGGCGAGCATTTCGGGGGCAGGGACCATACTACCGTGATCCATTCCTGCCAGACGGTTAAGGATCTGATGGATACCGATAACATGTTCAGGGAGAGCGTTATGGAACTGCAGCAAAAGGTTCAGCTGGCCGCTATGTAAATACGCTTGGGATCCTCCATGATAAAATCAACATCATCCCGCTCCGTGCGGGATTTTTCTTATGATCACAGCAAAACAGATTATTGTAAAAGGGAAAGTACAGGGTGTGAACTTCCGTTATCACACCCGCCGGCAGGCTCAGAAACTGGGGCTGTTCGGCACAGTGGAAAACCTTCCCGACGGGAGGGTAATGCTTCGGGCAGAAGGGAAAGCTGTTGATTTAGGAACCCTGGAGGAGTGGTGCAGGAAAGGTCCTGACAGTGCCAGGGTAGAAGGGATCGAGGTTTCTGATTGTCTTGTCCGGGGCTACAAGGAATTTTCTATCCATCGTTGAATTAAATCAAATTTTGGGGGTTGGCTGCTGTTCATTATTTTTGCCCCCCTTCAGCGACCATACGGTGAGATGGATGAGTGGCTGAAATCAGCAGTTTGCTAAACTGCCGTACGGGTTAAACTGTACCGAGGGTTCGAATCCCTCTCTCACCGCAAAACCATCGAAAAGAGCCCACGCATTGCGTGGGTTTTTTCATTTCAGCCTTGATCAAAAAGATTTTCTTTATTGGTCAAGGCTGAAATGAAAAAAGGCTGAGCCGCTTTTTTCGATGGTTTTGCAGACCACACCCCGGAATCTGCGGAGCAAATCCCAGGGCGTATTGATCAGACCCTCAAAATTTGTTTTAACAGAGACTGCTGGGAATACAAACGGCGAGGCAGGTATTTTTGATTCAATGTCATTTTATTTAAATTGAGCGATAACCAGGTATTAAGATGAAAAAATTTGTTGTCTTATTGTTGACAATAGTTGTCATTATTTCAAATAGTCTTTTTGCTCAGAACCGTCCTAAGCGTGTCATTATACTTGGTTTTGATGGTATAAGTGTGGATGGATTCAAAACCGCCAAACATCCTAATATCGATAGAATGTTAGCTGACGGAGTGTTGTCGCTAACTACCCGGTCAGTTATGCCTTCAGTTACTTTGCCCAATTGGACAAGTCATTTAGCAGGATCTGGCCCCGAAGAACATGGCGTAACGTCAAACGAATGGAAAGTAGATAAACATTCTTTGCAAGCGCTGGAGACAGACAATGACGGTTATTTCCCATCCATTTTTAAGGTTCTGAAAGATAATGTGCCGGGTGCCAAAACAGCGTTTTATTACAACTGGGCAGAATTGGTCAACTCCATGAATAAGAAATACATTGATGAACTTTCCTTTCAGAGGAACGACAAATATGATAGCATTTATCAGCAGGCGTTTGATTTTATTGTAAACAATCGGGCCGATCCAATTTTGGTTTTCTTGTATACTGTACATACAGATCACGCCGGTCACAATTATCGCTGGATGTCTGATCCCTATATTAAATCCATAGAGCAGGCAGATACTGCAGTAGGTGTTTTTTTGGACCGGTTAAGGGCGGAAAATTTGTATAACGGCACCCATTTCCTTTTCATCACTGATCATGGTGGCAGTCCCCAAACCGGTCATGGTGGGGTGAGTATGCAGGAAATGCAAGTTCCGTGGGCAATTGCAGGACCTCAAATCAAGAAACTGGGATTGACAACCATGAACAATAGCAACAAGAATACTGCAGTTGTCATTGCAAAACTTTTTGGTGTGCAAGAGAAAAAATTGCCACAATCATGGACGGGTCACTTGCCACGCTCAATCTTCAGATAGTCAAGAGATCGATACCGAATCCACTTAAAGGAGTCACAGGATTGTTTTCTCAAACTCAAGAATCAATAAAATGGACAGAAGAGAGCTTCTCAAGAATATAGGTCTGGCTACAGGCACAATGACGTTAGGTAGTTTCAGTACATTAGCTTATGCTGCAGAACAAAAAGTTACTAAACGAAAAAAAGTCTTGCGCATCGCTCATATCACCGACGTTCACATGCGGCCCGAACTTGATGCGGCCAACAGGTTTCGCAAATGCATTGAAGAGATTAAGAAACATAAAGTTGATTTATTTTTAAACGGTGGGGATACTATTTATGCAGCGGATTATAGTAACATTACAAGGGAAAGAGTAAAAGAGCAGTGGGCCATTTGGCAGCAACTGCGAAGTGAATTCCAGGAGTATGAAATGTATAGTTGTCTTGGTAACCACGACATGTGGTGGGCGGCACCGGACAAAAATGATGATATGTATGGAAAAGATTATGTCGTAAAACAACTTGGCATAGGCTGGCGCTATTACAGTTTTGATAAGAAAGGCTGGCACTTTATTGTTTTGGACAGTAACAATGGAAATGCTGGTTCTTTGGACGAGGAGCAAAGGAGATGGTTAGAACAAGACTTGGAAAAATTAAATGCAAATACTCCTGTGTTGTTATTGAGTCATTATCCACTTCTTGCTGCTTGTACCCATATTGACGGGGGGATGCATACGGATTACAAATATTTAGTTGACTTATTTTTTAAGCAAAAAGACAAAGTAAAAGTCTGTGTAAGCGGGCATATCCATTTACAGGATAGGGTGGCGTATAATGGTGTACAATACTTTTGCAATGGTGCGTTGAGTGGTTTTTGGTGGGAAGAGGGAGATAAAAATTCTGCAGGTAAATACTGGTATCGTCAAACTCCTCCAGGTTACGCCATTATTACTTTATTCGATGATGGCACTGTAGTAAATGAGTATATTCCGCATTCACATTAGGGGTGATAGTTTACGGTCTCATCCATTTGGATTCTGTTGATCTGCAGTCTTCCGTTAAGGTGGTTGAGAAAAGCATGTCAGCGGTTTTTCCCTGGAATCCCGGGAATGCACCACTTGAGTTGAAGATAAAAGCAAAAAAGAATCTCGTCCTGGCGACTTTACAATGGCATGACGGGTCCTATCCCTTTCAGCCACACGAATGGTTTGGAGGCTGGAGAAACAGAAGAGATCATATTGATTCCTTTTGGGTGTACGACCCTTCGTATCTCGCAGTTTCCGGAGATCCATCAATAGATGGTTTTACTGGTCAACGGGCCTAAAACAGCATTAATAGCATCTTGGTATGCCCTTCTTATTTAACAGGCCCTAAATACTGATCAAACCAGCGCAGGGACTCTTTCATTAACTCAGATTTGGGAACCAGGTGCCCGCCTTCATAAATAATGATCTTTTTATCTTTTTCGGGTGTACCCAATAAATTAAACATCGTTTTTTGAGATGTTTCCAGGGGGAAGAATGTGTCGTTCCTGCCATTGAGCATAAGTGTTGGGATCTTTACGCGGGGTAGAAAATGAAGCGGGTCCACTTCGGGTAACGTTTTCTGCATCATCATTCCGCCGACCAGATAAACCGCCGCTTTGAAACGCTTGTCTGCTGCAGTCATCACTGGTCCCATAGCACTGCCCCAACTAAAACCATAATATCCGTATTTATCGTGGGTAATGTCTTTCCTTGTGTCAAGATAGTCTAACGCGCGCCCTAAATCCTGAGACCAGTAGATAACATGGTCTTTGTAAAACTTTGTTTCTTCCTGCAGATCAGAGTAAAGTTCATCGCCCCGCTCAAAAGTACTTTTGAGTACCGGATATAATACGGCGCGGCCACTTTTGAGTATAAAGTCGAACGACCTGGTCACTCTTTCTGTATTGAATTTGCGTTCGTAGATCACACCCGATCCTGGAAAGAACACCACGGTTTGGTATGGTGGCGAGAAATTCTTTGGAATGAAAAGATAGGTAGTTAGCCGCTCATTATTATATGCTGCGTTCATGTCTATCTTTTCAACTTTCCAGTATGTGGTATCCTTCACGATGGTGGATGCGGCATTCAGTGGTGAACGGTCGTAAGCGAATTGTCTGAGAAAAATATTAAATGTGTTTTCGTCTACCGGCTTTTCAAGCTTGTAATCCCGGAAGGCGAATTCCAGTTTTCCGGAAGTGCTCGCAATGGTGGTGTCACCCGGTAATTCCTTTACACACCTGAAGCCGTTGGAGACCGACCTGTCCATGACTGACTGGATATAGCCATCATTATATGCATAGGTAGGGTCATTAAAACCTCCACCCAGAATAAAACGATCACCTCTTTTGTTGCTTTCGTTCAGGCACCATTCCCTGGCGTTGCCGGCAATATCGTAAACGCCCCAAGTGCTAATTCCGTCGAGGCTTCCTGCCGCCACCGTACCGGTGCCATTGAAATTACTTTTAGGAATGATGCCCCAGGTGTTGATGGTATTGGCTACCAGGCTCCACTGGTAAACCGTGGGCAATTTTTTTCCGGCCCATTTTGCGTAGGCCATAGCCTCATACCAGCTAATTCCGGTGACGGGATGATTTTCTTTCCCGTCGGGATAGGTTCCTACTTCCCATGTGGATGGTCCAGGTCTTCCGGTTTTATCTATGAATAGTTTCATGGCCTCCCCGGGGCTGAGTTCATTTGTTTCCGAGATAAAGGGTTGGTCCCAATATTTTACTTCTTTGTACCCGCCCGCATCTACAAATTTTTTGAAATCTTTATGGCTGACCTCAAACTTGTCGATCAAATAACTGCAGACAAATTTTCCGCCGTGCTGCTCCAGTCCTACAATATTCATCAGGGCCTTGGTACCCGGCACTTTCACCATGGTGTTCCGGTAACTGCCGTTGCGGTCCAGTATAAGGGTTCTCGATGCCGGGGAATAAATGGGAATGAACCCTTCCTTTTCAATTTTTGTCCGCGTAAATGCTATAGGATACCAAATGTCTTCCAGGGGCGTTTTTCCCAACAGTTTCCATTCAGATTTAGCATCATTATAATCTTTCCAATACACATTGGCGCCTGCAGGTTCCGTTTTAAAACTGGTTTTTTGTGCCACCAGCGGCCAGAGTTTCAACAAGGCGGAATCATCGGGTATGACCCGGTCGGCTTCTTTGGCGAGGTCAAATGCTTTAGTTGGCACCAGTATCCCAAATTGATTCTCTGTCAACTTCGCGATCTGAGGGAGGATCGTATTTCGGGCATGCTGTTTTTTTAACCACGGGGGCAAGAGTAGTGATATAACCAGCCCCAGTAACAGCACCGGGATCCCCCATGTCAGGATCTTTTTTGGGGTGATTTTTCTGTTTCCGGACGAAAGGAACTCTCCGGACATATCGCTGGATCTCGACTTGATATGTTCTGACTTATCGTGGTGAAAACTGTCAATGTCCACTTCATATACAGGAACAGGTTCCTTGACATTTTTTAGGGGGATGTCTTTTACGTAGGTAGACTGGATCCCTTTCTTGTTGGAGATGTTTTTATGAACGGCTTCAGTAATATATATGCCGCCAATAGGGGCCTGGGCCTGTATCCTGGCTGCGATGTTTACACTGTCGCCAAATACGTCGTTATTCTCAAAAATCACGTCGCCCAGGTGAATACCTATCCTTAGGGTGATCCCCTCGATATCCCTGGCCCCCCTGATGATCAGGCAGGCACAACTCACGGCGTCGATCACAGTTGGGAAAGTAGCCAATACACCATCGCCAAGCTCTTTTACCCAAACGCCACCAAATTCTTCGATGAGGGGTTTTTGGAGTTTCCGGTTCTGTTTGATGACCTCAAAGGCTTTTTTTTCATCTTCACCCATCATGGCAGTATAGCCTACGATATCGGTGAACATAATGGCTGCAAGTCGGCGGGAAGAAGGCATGCAGGAAGATAAGTTTTTTCGGGTACTTGCCAAACGCGAATCCCTAATTTAGATATTAGGCAGGTTTGGCACCTGTTTTGCCGGTAGAAGGTAAAGCTATACCTTCTATCTTCACGTGATTCAACCCCAAAATCCTCCGACAATGAGAGATCGTTTCCTTTTAAGTATGGTGTTGTTGTTCACCTGCTATTCGATAACGGCCCAGGAACTGAAAAAGGATACTGTAAAGGTAGGTATCTACATTACCAGTATCCATGATATCGATTTCAAGCAGAAGGAATACGCAACCACTTTTTGGCTATGGTTGAAGTACAAAAATCCCAAACTTGATTTTGTCAATAATCTCGAAGTGTCAAATGCCAAATCGGTTGAAAAGACATTTTTTACCATTGATACCTCAGGTGATCGTATTTCATTACAAATGAAATTGCAATGCGTGTTGAAGGATTCATGGACCATTGCGAATTTCCCATTTGATCACCAGAAAATCAGGATCATCCTGGAGAACTCCCAGTTTGATGCCTCATCCATGGTATTCGTACCGGACACGGCTGGTAAATCCTTTGATCCACGATACACCTTGCGAGGGTGGGATATCGATAGCTGCATCATCACTACCGGCACAAGGATATATGAAACCGCTTTTGGCAATGAAGCTGCCTTGAAGCAGGAATCTGAGTTTAGTGTGTTCCGGGTTCGCCTCTCCATTACCAGGGACGCGGGTGGTTTGTTTCTGAAAATGTTCATGGGTATGTATCTGGCTTTCCTGATTTCCTATGTGTGCTTCTATATTCATGCGGATAGTATGGATTCCAGGTTCGGCCTTAGTGTGGGTTCTTTATTTGCGGTAGTCGGTAACAAGTATATCGTTGATTCCGCGCTGCCGGACTCTGCTACTTTTACGTTGGTTGACACGCTGCATAGCATTACCTTGTTATTTATCTTACTGGTGATCGCAGCAAATGCCTACTCCCTTAGACTGATCAAGCAAAACCAGATCCCGAAGTCTGTTCGTTTTGATAATCGCACCGGCTTGGTCCTGTTGATCCTTTACGTTGTATCCAATGTTTGGTTTATCTGGTTGGCCCTGACTGGGGATGCGTAATAAATACATGATTTTAAGGCCTCAAGGACCAGTATGTCCCAAGGATTTATCTGACTTCTTTCCCGGGTCAATAATTGGTGTATTACATAAATGTTAGTATCAGTAGTGTAATATTTGATGTAATTTATGTTTTAAGTAATTGAAATTCAATTTATTATATTTTTTCTTTTGCTTTGCATCTGGTCTTGTTCGGGGGCAGGACACCGTTTTTGTAAACAAGCATTTATTTTCAACGCCCGTTAGAAATGTGTTTGCGGTGAACGACGCCTTGTATGTGAAAACGGGTGATGGGCTATATAAGTTGGAAGGGAAGAAATGGGAACTGCAGGAAATGCAATTCCAGAAAACGTATGTCTTTTTCGAAAAGGGTTTTTTCGAGGCGGATTATTTGCCAAACAAATACTTGTACATAGCGGATCCCGTATCTTACCTGATACCCCAGCGATCCATTACCAATGCATCCAAAGCAGATCTGGGCGAAAAGCTATTCATTTCAGCAGGAGGGGCATTATTTGAGTATGTTGTAAACAACAATTACCGGCATTATTACGAAGGGGCATCGATCCGGGACATCTACCTGGAGAATGGGTTCAAGGTGATCAGCAGTTACTCGGGCATTTACATAAATGATTCCCTAAGATCAGGGGAACCAAGGTATTCAAACGGCTATATGAGGAAGATTAGAAATAGATATTTCCTCTCTGCCGATCATTTATACGAAGTTATTCCCCCGGCGCAATTTCGAGAGATACCTGCCGCCGTTAACGTTTTTGCAGGCTATTCGCGGAAACTTTTGGAGTATCGCGGCCATCTGTATTCCCTGAATACAAAATCGCTGAATCGGCTCGACAGCAGTTTCAATCTGGAGCCAATACATCAGGGGTATGAATACCAAGACATGGAAGTGGTAGGCAATAAAATACTGTTCTGTACTCAAACAGGTGAAGTTTTCCAATATGACGGGAAGGCGATCCAGCAGCTTTTAAAACTCAGCACCCGTATCCGTGATATTTATCAGTTTAAAAACACCATTTACCTTTCCTCCGACGGTGGAGTTTACACATTTGAAAACTTGGATCCCGGGACGCTCCGTCTTTTTTCTCAGACTCCATTTTCAGTGATGGTTTTAATTGATGCATTACGAAATACCTGGATTTCCACGGAAAACGGCTTGTATTTACAGCCTGATCAGAAAAAAGACCTGATTCCCTATATAGAAGGTGTGGAGTTTAACAGGGGAGCACTTACACTGTTTAATGACACGGTTTATGCAGGCTCAATGTCTGGTCTGTACGTTATTGATTGTTATCACGTAGTCAGGAATTTCCTGCCCGTATATTTTAATAAGGTCAAGGCCGATAAAACTGAACGAGGCAAGAAATGGGGCATTTATGGAACCGGAATCATCGTCTTGCTGGGCGGATTGGGCGTTGCTTATCAGGCATATAGAAGACGAAGAGCCAAACTCATTATTCCCCAGAAAGAAGTTGCCCCGGCCTTAACTATAGACCATATTGCCAATGCCATCAGAAGCCATAATATCATGACGGTGGAGGGCCTGGCCGAGTTTTATAAGACGAACACTGTTCAACTCAACCGGCAGTTCAAAACCTTCGATACCACCCCTGGCAAGTTTATGAAGACAGTTAAGATCAATTACGCCCGGGAACTGCTTAAAAACAAGGTGCCGATGGAAGAAGTAGTGTCCAAAGTGGGTTATACAGCCGGATTTATCAAGAAAGAATTGAAAGGGAAGGGGTCTGTATAGAGGGTTGGCCAGAAATGTTTTACAATATATCTGTGTTTTAACAAGCTGATTGTCAGAGATATAGACTTTTTATTACACCCAAAATAACATCCTTTATAAAATAGTGAACGTTTGTAACTTAATGCACGGGTCAAAAGATTTAGTGATTTGAACTTTACGGAAATTTATCATGTTAGCGCTCACAATAAAAGCAGTTATACACTATGATCAGAGCAATTTCCGCGGTTAATCATCCCAAAAAATTTCAGGTAAACCCTGAATTCAGGGAAATGGAGCCTGTAATGATCCCGGTAAAGGAGACCGATTTTCCTGCAACTGAACCTGCTGTTTCGGCAAAGGTGGAGCGCGTCTTTGACAGGAATGACTTCATTCTTATCAAAAATGAGTATAAGATGATCAATTTACAGGTCAAAGACATCTTGTTCATTGAGGGTAAAGGGAATTATGTTTCGCTAAATACCACCAAGGCAAAAATCCTTACGCTTCAGACCATGAAAAACCTTGAATTATTCCTCCTTCCCTATATGTTCGTGCGGGTACATAAATCATTTCTCATCTCCTTCCACCACGTGGAAGCCATTGATAATAACACCATCTGGATCAAAAACATGGAAATCCCAATAGGTGATTCCTGCCGGGAAAGCCTGCGAATGTTTTTGGACGCCAATACGAAACAGATTTAAGCAAATCGACCCCCGGGGAAGCCGACCGTAAAATCAGGAGGCTGAACAAGCTCCGGAACCTTGTGATAAAGATGATCGGGAAACATATTTTGCCCATCAAAACAGAAATCCAATATGTACCAGGTATCTGAATCCTAAATTGGAAGTTCTTATCGTTCCCGAACCACTGAATCCCTCTTCGGAAAGAACATAATCCATGCCCGGAAATTTATTGCTAATGACCTGTGTCAAGGCATCGTATAATTTTTCCTTTTGGGAATCGGTAAGATCGCCTTGTGTTTTGGCCTTGATGTTATAGAATCCTATACCCGGACCAATAAGCACCATATCAAGCGCCAGTTTCTTCCAGAAAATAAATTGGTATCCCAATTCGAATCCAGCCATATGGAGATTGAAGTCAGTGTTTACTTTTGCAAATTTTTGGCTGGCAGTTGAAGTGGTGATTGCGATATCGTTCTCCCTTTGCCAATTGTTAAAAGAATAATATGGTCCGATATAGACCCCGCGAGGAGCATTATACCGGTTTAGTTTGTTCAGGTAGAACCTGTAGTCGGCAGACAGATTAAAGCCGGTATTGCTTTCGAGTTTCCGGAAAGATATGCTGTCGAAAACAAGGTCACCCAGTTTTGGAAGGGCCGTTGTACCTGCATTTATCGAAAAACTCCTGTTAGGCTTAAGCATTCTTTCATACCCGAGAATAATTGTTTTGTCAAATCCAAAAATCAGGGCTGAAGACAGGTTGTATCTGACAATGTTCTTTTTTGCAGTAATCCAGGAATATCCGGTGTCGGTTTGGCTGAATCCATCCAGGGTAGCCATTGCAAAAGCACATATAAGGATGGGCAGCAGATATATTTTTGCCATAAAATTTGTATTAGAATGTCTATTTCGGTCAAAAGGTACGGCCTGCAAATTCATTGTACAATGAACCTAGTCATCCATTTCAGGTTTAACCGTAAAATGCCTGAAAGATTCAGAATCGCACCTATGCCACTTTGTTGGCATTCATTTTATGCTTATGAGGACGACCGCAGGGGAATCTCAGGCCGCGGTTTAGCCGTTGTTGGGGCCTTGTTGGTCTGATCGTTTGCCTTCTTTATGCCCTTCTTACCGGAAATGCCATTTCAGCCTCAGGGCCTTTTTATTGTCCGGCCGACAGCAAATTATATATCGACCTGGCTTTTTATGAAGAAATGCAGAACTGTTTCAAGGTAGAAGGAATAAGGCAGGCTCAAAAAAGCTTCGTAATTTCCATGCTTCAACATGAGAAAAACAGGCTCCTATTTTACAGTTTTTGCTATTTGTTTCCTGCTTGCAGCGGCTGTCCTTTTTCTGGAATACTGCAAACCGCAGGATAAGCAAACAGACCTGCTGGCTGATACGGAGAACAAGTTCGTTGGTGACCAGCAATGCCAGTCTTGCCACTCAAAGGAGTATGCCCTTTGGCAACAATCGGACCATTACAAAGCCATGTTGCCCGCCAACGATACCACGGTGCTGGGTGATTTCAACAATACTTCGATAACGGCTGACGGAATTACTTCCCGGTTTTTCAAACGCGACGGTAAGTATATCATCAATACACAGGGACCTGATGGGCAGCTGCATGATTACGAGGTGCTGTATACCTTCGGATACACGCCCCTGCAGCAATACCTGGTGGCCTTCCCGGGCGGCAGGATGCAGGTGCCCCGGGTCAGCTGGGATGTGAAGAAGAAGAAATGGTTTCACCAGTACGGCGGGCAGAAGATCGATCACCGCGATTGGCTGCATTGGTCATCCGGCGGGCAGAACTGGAACACCATGTGCGCATCCTGCCATTCCACAAATCTGAAGAAGAATTATTTCCCGGACACAGATAGTTTCCACACTACCTACGATGTGATCAACGTCAGCTGTGAGAGCTGCCACGGTGCCGGTAAAAAGCATATTGATTTTGTGGGTTCGGAAGGCTACAAGAATGGCTCGCGTATACCCTTCGCTTACCTTACGCGGGTAGACAGTCCTAATGTGGTGCAGGTGAACTCCTGTGCTCCCTGTCATGCACGTAAGGCGGACATCAACGGGGATGCGGTTGATCCCAACGAGGTGATGAATAACCTGATCCCGGAGATACCTACCACGGAATTTTTCCATGCCGATGGCCAGGTGGATGATGAGGATTATATCTATACCTCATTCCTCCAAAGCAAGATGTTCCACCGAAGTGTCAAATGCAGCAACTGCCATAACCCGCATTCCGGTAAACTGGTTCTTCCAAAGACGCTGGTATGCCTGCAGTGCCATGAGAAAAAGTATGAAGGTTTTGAGCATACCCGCCATAACGTTCCGGTTGAGCAGGTCAATTGTGTGAGTTGCCACATGCCCGGCAAGTTCTATATGGGGAATGATTTTCGGCACGACCATAGTTTCCGAGTTCCGCGGCCAGACCTGAGTGTGAAATATGGTACGCCCAATGCCTGCAATACTTGCCATGCGGATAAGAAGGCGGAATGGGCTGCCGATGCTGTAGTAAAATGGTTTGGACCGGAGCGTAAATATCATTTTTCGGATGATCTGGTTCCTGGTAGTAAATTGGACCAGGGTTCGGAGAAGCACCTGCTTCGTCTGATGAGCGACACATCCATCCCCTCGATCATCAAGGCCACTGCAGCGGAGTATTTACGAAGTATTCCAACGATGCAGTCGATAGACGCATTGTTGCAGGCATTGAATGATAAGGATGCGCAGGTAAGGTATCGGTCCGTTCGCGCACTGTCATCGTTCCCTTACGAGCAATGGAAAGATGCCGTGTCGGCCTTGTTCAATGATAAGGTGAGGGCTGTCAGGATCGCAGCGGCGGACGTACTGTTGCAAGTTCCCATAGAGCAGATCCCGGCGGATTATCGAAATGGTTTTGCCAATGCCCGGAAGGAGGTGGAGCAATACGTCATGTACCAGGCGGATTTTGCCGTAGGTAATGTGCTGATCGGTGATTTTTATTACCGGCTGAACGATGCGATGAATGCGGAGAAGTATTACAAGCGCGGTCTGGGCAAAGACAGCCTGATGAACTATGTACGATTTAATCTGTCGTCCCTGTATAATACCCAGGGTCGCAATGGGGAGGCGTTGAAATTACTGGAAGAAGCCAGGGTGACAGATGGCTCCAATCCAAGGGTATATTATAACATGGCGCTTCTCCAGGTGGAGATGAAGGACATGGCCAGCGCGCTTAAGAATTTTGAGAAAGCGGTTGAGAAAGGTGCCGACGATCCCAGGATCTTCTACAACTATGGCCTGCTGCAACAGCAGAACGGGAATTTCGCGGCGGCGGAAAAACTGTTGCAAAAGGGACTTGGCATTGCTCCCCGGGATGCCGCGCTCAACTATGCCCTGGCAGTGTTCTATTTACAGCAGCAACAGCCCGGAAAAGCCATCGGACCAGCGTCAGTACTTAAGAGTATGGATCCCTCAAATCCGGATTACCAGCAGCTGTTCAATCAACTTCGGTTGAATTAGGAGCATTATCCGAAATGCCCGGAAACATAATTCTTTGTCATGTCTTTTTCCGGTGAAAGAAAGATCTTATTGTTTGACCCGTATTCAACAAGTTCTCCCAAATACATAAATGCGATCTCTTAATTGGGCTTTCAATGCAAAGCAGTCGGGAAGCGCTAAAGTTTCTCAACTTTTTTCAATGCGTCTTCTCGCACCATCTTCGTAAACTCCTGTTCCAGCCTGCGCATTCTTGAATACAGTTTGAGCAGGGCAAAGCTGAAGAGCAGGATACAGGTGTAATAGACCAGGTCCGCTCCCCGGCCAACGCCAAGCAGTTTAGCGATCTTATTGGTCAGATCCGGCCATAGAATAAACCCTACGGCCGTGAAGATCAGCAGCAACATCAGCATCAGGTCAATCACTGTCTTTTTCAACCTGATCACATAGTAAATGCCGAGCAGGGACACGCCAAGAATGAGGAGGAGTTGAATGCCGGTCATGCAAATAGTTTGTAGAATAGTATGTCAAAAAATATTTTGATGCTGTTCCAGGTAGACTGACCATGGCTCAGCGAGTAGTCCGTATAGTTGATCCTGACGGGCACTTCTTTGAGCAGGAGTTTGTGTTTCTTGATCTCAAAAAGTATCTCGGTGGCGTGTGCCATCCTGTTTTCCGTGATCCTGATCTTCTCCAGGGCTTTTTTATTGATGGCCCGAAGGCCGTTGTGCGCATCGGAAAGCATCATGCCTGTAAACAGGAAATTGATCATCCGGGCTGTTTTCAGCAGCATGATTTTCATTGCCGGCATGGAAGTTTCCTCCAAACCCATGAACCTTGATCCCGATGTGATGTCTGCTTGCGCAGCGATAATTGGTTCCACCAGCGCCTTGATATCAGCCGGATCATGCTGGCCATCCGCATCAAAACAAACCACCATATCAGCCCCATCGGCCAAAGCCTGCGCAAAGCCGGTCTGCAATGCAGCGCCCTGGCCCAGGTTGACCCGGTGCCGGAGATGTGTGATGCCGGCAGGCAGCAGGTTGCAGATCTCCCGGGTGGAGCCGTCATTGACCACAATGATATCATGGTAGCCGGCCCGGAAAAGGCTTTGTATGACTTCAGCCAGTTTCTCAGCGTGATCATAGACAGGAATAACAATATGAATTTTTGGCTGGCCCATTGACCGAAAATATCCAAAAAAAACGGTCTGAGGTCCACCCTGAACTATGGCAGCTGATTTTGTGGGCGAATGTTAGAAAATGCCCAGGATTATGTCCGGGATGGTCAGCTTTTTCAGCAAGCGAAATTTTACAACGTTTTCCTTTTTCGAGTTGCCCAAATCAACTATTATTGTTTAATTAGACTTGCTTCCCAGCAGTTCAGACAGGAAGCTGACTTGTCAATTCAATTAAACAGACCCCCGGTTATGAACCTACGCTTGTTAGTAAGATGCACAGTTTTGTGCTTTTTTCAAAGTCTTTTGTTTTTAAGTGGATCTGCGCAATGGAAGTCGCTTTTCAATGGTAAGGATCTGAAAGGCTGGAACCAGAAAAACGGTAAGGCCAAGTACGAAGTGGTGAATGGTGAGATCGTGGGAACCACGGTGTCCAACACGCCGAATTCATTTTTATGCACCAATGAAAATTATGGCGACTTTATCCTTGAGCTCGATCTTAACATTGAGAACATGAACTCAGGGATCCAGTTCAGAAGCCTGTCATTACCTGAGTATAAGGATGGCCGGGTACATGGTTACCAAATGGAGGTTGATCCTTCCCTGCGGGCATGGTCTGGCGGTATATACGACGAAGGACGCCGTGACTGGCTTTATATTCCCGATATCAATCCGGAAGGTAAAAAAGCGTTTAAGGTTGGGCAGTGGAACAAGTACCGGATCGAAGCCATCGGCCCGGTGATCCGTACCTTCGTGAATGGAGTGCCCGTTGCGCATCTGATAGACGATATGACGGCGAGGGGATTCATCGCACTGCAGGTGCATTCCATCGGCGGCAATGTAAAGGAGGGTATGAAGGTGCGTTGGAAAAATATCCGCATCCAGACAGAGAACCTGAAGCCCAGTCCGTACGATGATATCGCTGTTGTGAACCTGCTTTCGAACAATATTTCAGGGCAGGAGAAAGCATTGGGTTTCAAATTGCTTTTCAATGGTAAGGATTTCACAGGCTGGAGGGCGGTGCATGGCGAAAAAATGCCAACAGCACATTGGACCGTACAGAACGGTGAGATCAATGTAAGTCCTTCAGATGGTTCAGAAACAGGGAACGATATCGTAACCACAGAACAGTACGGCGCTTTTGAAATGACATTCGAGTTTAAGCTGACCGAAGGTGCCAATTCCGGGGTGAAATATTTCGTGAACGAAAGTTTTGATTCCCAGGGCAAGTCTGGCATCGGCCTTGAATACCAGGTCCTCGACGATGAGAAACATCCTGATGCAAAAATGGGTGTTGTTGGTAACAGGACCATGGCGAGTTTGTATGATCTCATCCCATCCACAAAGCTGGATAAGCGGTTTCAAAAAAAGATCGGTGACTGGAACATGGGGCGCATTGTAGTGTATCCAAACAATATCGTGCAACACTGGCTGAATGGATTTAAGGTAGTGGAGTACGAAAGGAAAAGCAATATTTTCAATGCGCTCGTGGCACGTTCGAAATATGAGAAGTATAAAGGCTTTGGTGCGGGCGACAAGGGGAATATCCTGTTGCAGGACCATGGAAACAACGTCTCATTCCGCAACCTCAAGATTCGCGAAATACAATAATCATCCAACCAACAAATCTATATGTCAAAGAATCGCAGGGATTTTATTAAGACATCCATCAAGGCTTCGGCTGGCGTTTATGCAGCCAGCATGGGGTTCAGCGCAAAGAGCTATGGCAACATCATCGGCGCCAACGAAAGGGTGCGCGTGGGTGTGATTGGATTTTCCGATCGTTTTCGCCAGTCGTTATTCCCGTCTTTCCAGAATCATTATAAGGAACTGAATTTCGACATCGTAGCGGTGTCCGATATCTGGAGCAAAAGACGCGGCGAAGGCCAGGCGTTTTTGAAGGATAAAATGGGACATGATGTTGTGCCGTGCAGGAACAATGAGGAGCTTTACGGGTTGAAAGATGTTGATGCTGTTTTTGTTGCTACATCGGATTTTCAGCATGCCATTCATGCCATTGAAGCAGTAAAGGCAGGTTGCGACGCCTATGTAGAGAAGCCATTCGCGGAAACCATGGAAGATGCGCGCGCTGCATTGAAAGCTGTAAAGGCATCAGGCAAGATCGTACAGATCGGTTCGCAGAGAAGGAGCGGGGTAAACTATATGGCCGCTGATAAATTCATTAAGGAAGGGAAATTCGGTCCCATCACCATGGTTGAGCTCACCTGGAACGTGAATCAGCCGGGTAGATGGAGAAGACCACAGCTGGTAGATCAGCTGAAGGAGTCGGACACGGACTGGAAACGCTGGATCCTGAACAGGCCCTATGAAAAATGGGACCCAAGGAAATACCTGGAGTATCGTTTGTTCTGGCCATATTCTTCGGGTCTGCCCGGCCAGTGGATGAGCCACCAGATCGATACGGTGCATTGGTTCGCAGGTTTGAATCACCCGCGCAGTGTAGTGGCCAACGGTGGTGTTTACGTGTGGAAAGACGGACGAAAGAACTGGGATACGCTGACTGCTGTATTTGATTACGGTCCTGAGAATGACGCATCCTCAGGATTCCAGGTCACTTTCCATTCTCGGCAGCATAACGGGAACGAAAATCCGGCAGAGCTTTACTACTCCAATGGCGGTGAACTCAACCTGATCACCAATAAAGTGTCGCCCAAAGGCGGCCTGACCAAACGTATGGCAGAAGCAATGGGTATGAAAGAGAATCTTCTGCCTGAGTTTAACCTGGCTGACTCATCTGTTCGTGTGGAAGCGTCTGCGAATACGGGTGGGGATTCTTTGACATCGGCTCACGTCCGAAACTGGATGGAATGCATTCGAAGCCGGAAACAGCCCAATGCGCCAGTGGAGGCAGGGTACTATCATTCCATTGCCAACATCATGGTTACGGCCGCGTCCCGCACAGGTGAAAAAGCGACGTTCGACGAGAAAACCCAGGAAGTGATGGCGGGCGGTAAAGTATTCAAATATTAGGATTCTTCAGATCCAGATAGGAAGCCCTCCCGAGTGGAGGGCTTTTTTGTGGTTAGGCGGGTCTTCCCCGATCCCCTCACCCGTTACCGCCACTCCGCCCCGTTTGCCGCTGGTCAAGGATATTCAAGAAACAGGCAAATTCATTTGGAAGTTGCCGTCTTCTTGTTGAATTTCAAATTCAAAGTACTTTTAAATGAAAGAAAAGCAGGATCAGGCTTGGCATCATGTCTGCCCTGGTTGTAAACGAGAAGCTCGACTTCAATGCGTTGAAGGCATTTCTTGACGTCACGGACGGGAACCTTGCCAGTCATCTCACCGTGCTCGAAAAGCTGGAATATATCCAGGTCAATAAACAATTTATCGGTAAGAAGCCCAATACCACGTATGAAGTCACAGCCCGGGGTAAAAAAGCATTTGCAGACCATTTGAACGCGTTGGAAAAACTGATCCGCGGGGTTGGTGAATAAAAAACTGCAGGAAACCAGTGATCATGAAAAAACTTCTTTAAAGCATAGCAAGATGAGAAACGAAATACTCGCCCACCTGAACGATCCCGCTCAACTCGAGAAACTGTATCGGACCAATAAGGCGCCGTTCAAAAGGGAATTCGCTGCCCTGTACCCGGAATTGAAAGGCAATGGTATTGCCGACTTCTGGCATGAAAGACTGAATTACGAGTCCGATGACATCAACTGGGGCACCAGAAGGGAGTTGGTCATTGTGGTCATCGGCGCATTGCTAGCGAGCGTTGTGGCGAAACTGCCGAAGATATTCGGTTTGGACGAAGAGTTTTTCTATTCCCGTAATGTGGGTTTCATCATATTTCCCTTCCTGGCAGCATTCTTTGCATGGCGGAATCAATTATCAATGGCAAAAATAGCAGCCATAGCAGGTAGCATGCTGGCGGGTTTGATCTATATCAACCTGCTGCCCGATGATAACGGGTCGGATACCCTCACACTATCATGCATTCATTTGATCTTATTCCTTTGGGCGGTGTCAGGCTTTGCCTTTGTTGGCGACCTCACCAGCAACGGGAAACGGCTCGGTTACCTCAAGTATAATGGCGACCTCGTTGTGATGGCTGCCCTCATTGTTATTGCCGGTGGGATCATGACCGGGATCACCATTGGTCTTTTCTCGGCGATCGGTTTGAATATTGAAGTATTCTACTTTCAGTACATCGGTGTTTTTGGCGCCGCAGCCACACCCCTGATCGCTACCTGGCTGACTCAAACCAATCCCCAGCTTGTGGGAAAGGTCTCTCCCGTGATCGCAAGGATCTTCAGCCCGTTAGTATTAGTGATGCTGGTGGTCTATCTCTCTGCCATGATTTTTATGGGAAAGAATCCTTACCAGGATCGCGAGTTCCTCCTCATCTTCAATGCCCTGCTGTTGGGTGTGATGGCATTGATTTTTTTCTCTGTGGCCGAAAAATCAAAGGTTAAAAGCAAGGCAGAGATCTGGATTCTTTTCCTGTTGTCCATTGTAACCATTGTTGTCAATGGTATCGCCCTTTCTGCAATTGTTTTCCGTATCGCTGAGTGGGGTATTACACCCAACAGGGCCGCCGTACTGGGCGGGAACGTCCTGATCCTGATCAATCTCCTGTTGGTGACGGCACAACTTTTCAAGGTCATTTCCAGGAACGCTGACCTGGATGCGCTTGGTCAAACCATTGCCCGCTACCTGCCCATTTATTTCATCTGGACGATCATAGTGACCTTCCTGTTTCCACTGATTTTTGGATTCAAATAGAGCACTGGTTAATTTGTTCCCAGCCCTGGCCCAGGTCGGGGCTTTTTATTGGTAAGATTGAAAGACCATCTCTCTGCTTCCCTCGATGATGACCCAGCTGCCTTCTTCGATCTCAGCTTCCAGTTCGCCGTTATCCCAGCCACAATAGCCTACAAAGATCTTCATGTGGTTTTGCCCGATCGTTCCATCATTGATCGCTTCAACCGCCTGCCGAAGGTTGCCGCCTAGATAGATCCCATGGGCGATGGTTTCTCCATCTTCAATAAGGTCTGGTCGCTGATGCAGGAAATAGAGATGCT
>JBBAJN010000006.1:0-6877 GCA_040404045.1 Chitinophagaceae bacterium | reverse complement strand
AACCGGGCCTCCCTCATACATCGGGAAATTGGCAGTATGTTTAAATTCCTCCAGCTCGTTGAACGATCGCTCAAAGATCTTGTTGATCACAAAACCCATGGCACCTTTCTCATTATACTCCGTGACATAGATGACCACGTCCTCAAAGACCGTGTCATTGAGCGCATGTGTACTTTGAATGAATATGCCGGCCTTCAGGTTCATACAGGTAAAATTACTTTCTTTTAGATGCGCAGAAAATAAAATGCCGGACAGCACCACCGGGTGTGATATGTTCAGCATTGACGCATCTCTCTGTCAGGAAGCTTGCTTCGAATATTTCTGCCAACAGCTTTTCAGCGTTGGAATGAATGCATTCACATTCGACACGATCCAATGAAAAGGATTATCCATGTAATACAAAGTTAATCCGGGGACCAGGGTCTGACGGTAACTTATATCACTCTCGCAGGGCGCTATTTATTTTCATAAAATCTGGGCAATGACCAGGCATATTTCACAGCCATCACCCGAAAGGTAAATACAGTGAGTATACTCACCAGGTAAGCATAGCCTGCAGGAAGGTCAAAATGGGAAAGGATGAAAAAAATAATGCCCCCCAGAATACTGGCTGAAGCGTAGATCTCTTTATGGAAGATCAATGGAATATTATTGAGGAGCACGTCCCGCAGCACGCCCCCGAAGCAACCCGTGATGGTCCCCAACATGATGCAGATCCCCGGGCTCAGTTGTTGGTCGATGCCTGTTTTTATGCCGATCATGGTGAACAGGCCTAAACCCATAGCATCGAAATAGAAAAGCATGCGGTCAAACTTCTTCAATATCCCCGAAAAAAATAAGGCCGATAAGGTCCCGACAATGATCACCCAGATCGCCGTTGAATTCGTAAGCCAGGCTACCGGCAATCTTCCCAGCAGCAGGTCCCTGATGGTTCCCCCGCCAATGGCAGTGGCGAATGAAATGATCAGCACCCCAAAAGGATCAAGTTTTTTGTCCATGGCTGCAAAAGCCCCGGCCACGGCAAAGCTGAACGTGCCCAATATGTCTATAATGCTGATCAGGTTGATATCCATACCAATGAAATAGCTTGCTGTGAAGGTACCTGCAATGATTAATTGTACCGTACTTTTGCCAAATAACCGTGCTGGAAATGTACGAAATCCGGGATGTATTGAAATGATGAGAATACTCTTGCTGGGAATAGCTATGTTTTGCGCATCTACCATATATGGTCAACACACCCTGTCTATTTCCGTAAAAAGTAAGGAAGAGAAACTGCCACTACCCGGCGCTTCCGCGATCATTGGATCCCTTGGCAGAACGACTGTTGCGGATAGTTCGGGGATCATCAGTTTCAAGGAGCTTGCAGCGGGGACCTATAAGGTCAGTTTGAGTTTCGTGGGGTTTGAAGATCTGGAAATCAGCGTCAATCTCCCGCAGCCTGGTGGTGCCGTTTTAGAGGTCCTGCTGGAAGAGAATGAAGAGCACGAAGAGGAGGTGGTAGTGACCGCTACAAGGATATCCAGGACCATTGCGGATATTCCGACCCGGGTTGAAGTGATATCCGGGGAGGAACTGGTGGAGAAGGGCAATATGAAGCCTGGTGATATCCGGATGCTGTTGAATGAAAGTACCGGAATCCAGACCCAGCAAACATCGGCTACTTCTTTTAATGCAGGCATCCGGATCCAGGGTTTGGAAGGACGTTATACGCAGATCCTCAGGGATGGTTACCCGCTTTATGCAGGCTTTTCGGGCGGGTTATCGATCCTGCAAATAGCACCCCTTGACCTGCAACAGGTGGAAGTTATCAAAGGGGCAGCATCCACTTTGTACGGAGGAGGGGCGATCGCCGGCCTGGTGAACCTCGTTTCAAAAACTCCTGAAGAAGAACGGGAGTTGAGTTTTCTTGCCAATGGCACGTCAGCAGGTGGCTTGGATCTAAGTGGGTTTTACAGCGAGAAGTACGGCAAAGCTGGCCTTACTCTTTTTGCTTCCCGAAACAGCAACAGTCCTTTTGATCCTGCAGATATTGGATTGACGGCTATCCCCAAATTCCAGCGGTATACGGTCAACCCCCGGTTATTCCTGTATGGTAGAAAAACAACGGCTGATTTCGGCGTTACATATATTACCGAGGACAGGACGGGTGGCAGCATGGAGTATATCAAGAATGGGGGTTCGGGATTTTTTGAGAAGAATAATACGGATAGGATCACTACCCAGGTTGGCATTACCCACGATCTGGGCGAAACATCCAGCCTCCGTTTCAGGAACAGTTATAGCCGTTTTGACCGGGTGATCACCATCCCAACCTATGTGTTTGATGCATTACAGCAATCTTCTTTTTCGGAGCTGACATGGAACAAGAAAGTGAATCGCGGAGATTGGGTGGTTGGCGCGAATGTATTGACAGATGATCTGGCCGAGCGGAGTGTTTCGGCAGATCCCAGGAGAGATTATCATTACAATACCTATGGCTTGTTTATTCAGAATGCCTGGACTGTTTCTGATAAGCTTGTGCTGGAATCCGGTTTAAGGGGTGATTATGTACGTGAATATGGATTTGAATGGCTTCCCAGACTGTCAGCCATGATCAAGCTTTCACCTAAACTCACTACACGAATAGGCGGCGGCTATGGTTATAAAACCCCAACGATCTTCACAGAAGAGGCGGAGCGGTTTCAGTTCCAGAATCTGTTGCCGATTGACCCGGAACGTTCAAGGAATGAACGATCCATAGGGGCGAATTGGGACATTAACTACAGGACCCGTTTGGGCGATGTGGGCGTGAGTTTCAATCACCTTTTCTTTTATACCAAGTTGAAGAATCCCCTGGTACTGGTAGGTGCCCCAGGAGGAAAAGTACAGTTTCAGAATTCCCAGGGTTATCTGGATACGAAGGGTATGGAAACCAACCTCCGGCTCACTTATCATGATTTCAAATTGTTTGTGGGATACACGTATACTGATGCCAATACCCATTTCACCAGCGACAAAGAATGGCTTCCCTTAACAGCCCGCCACCGGCTGAACAATGTGTTGATGTATGAAGTGGAGGACAAACTGAAGTTGGGACTCGAAGCCTACTATTTCAGCGAGCAAAGGTTGAACGATGGAACAACCGGGAAGTCTTACTGGATAGCCGGTTTTATGGCCGAGAAGATCTGGGAGAAGTTTTCTCTGTTCATAAACTTTGAGAACTTTACGAACACCAGGCAAAGCAGGTTCGATTCCATCTACACGGGTACGATCGATAATCCTGTATTCAATGATATTTACGCTCCTGTGGAAGGATTTGTACTGAACGGGGGTGTGAAGGTCAGGTTGTGAGCGCGGGAAGACAGGATGAGCTGCGCTGATCCATATGGTGGGTGGAACTGAACAATAAAAAGCCTTGCTCGCAAGAGCAAGCTCGGCTCGCAGTCAACAAAAAAGCCTCTGGCTTACGCCAAAGGCTTTTTCTTGTTCGTCGGGAAGACAGGATTCGAACCTGCGACCCCCTGGTCCCAAACCAGGTGCGCTACCGGCCTGCGCTACTTCCCGTGACCATACCAGTTTCCTGATGGGCAGCAAAGGTAATGAATAGAACTTTATATCCCAAATCGTTGGTTTTATTTGGCGATAAACGCCTAATTAGCAACTATTTGCGTTTGTTGGTTTTTTGGGTGCCCAAAGACTAGGGTATATCGGAATTGTCTCGCGATGTTCTGTTGATGTAAAGCGCACACTCATGTTCCAGCTGGTCGTCAATCAGGCTGATTGAATTTGCAGCCTGTTCAACTCCATCAACCAATAGCCTGTAAGGCGGTCCGGTAGTGTTGGTCATTGCAATATTGATGTGGTAAGAGGTCTCCAGATATTTGTAATGAATGGAGAAGTTCCCCCAATACTCCGGTATACAGGGATCCAGCCTCAAAGTCTTCCCTTCGCGGTATAGCCCGATAACGGATTCAACCATGGACCTGTACATCCAACCGGCAGACCCGGTATACCAGGTCCATCCGGCCCGGCCCACATGCAGGTCTACGGAATAGACATCCGCAGCCACCGCATAAGGTTCACCCTTATAGATACTGATCTGCTCCCGGGTGCTTCCATGATTTACTGGGTTGATCATGGTCAGTAACTCCATGGTTCTCTCCCTGTTTTTCAATTTCGCAAATGCCATGACCAGCCAGATGGCAGCATGGGTGTACTGCCCGCCGTTTTCCCTGACCCCGGGGACATAACCTTTGATGTACCCTGGATTGAGATCGGATTTGTCAAAGGGAGGATCAAGCAGTTGAATGATTCCTTTTTCTGTCCGGACCAGCTTTTTATATGCAGACTCCATAGCAATCGCAGCCCGGGCCTTTTCGCCTGCTCCCGACAATACTGACCAACTTTGCGCAATGGAATCAATTTTACACTCCACATTATTTGCTGAACCTAAGGCCCTTCCGTTGTCGAAATACGCACGGCGGTACCATTCACCATCCCAGGCAGACTTATCGATGTTCAGTTTCAATTTGGCCGCCTCCTGCCTGTAGTTCTCTGCGATCAGCGGTTCGTTGAAATTTTCGGCGAGGGTACTGAATCGCATCAGGATATCATACATGAAGAAAGCAAGCCACACACTTTCTCCTTTTCCATGCTGGCCCACTCTGTCCATGCCGTCATTCCAGTCACCGGATCCGATCAGCGGCAAGCCATGGCCGCCAAAATTCAGTCCATGTTTTATGGCCCGATTACAGTGTTCGAATAAGGTCTCGCTGTCATCCGATATACGGGGCAGGTCATAGTAAGATTCCTCATCGGCATTCAATTGACGTCCCTCCAGGTAAGTAGCTTTTTTACTTAATATAGAGGTATCGCCAGTGAAGTCAACATAGCGGCAGGTGGCAAATGGCAACCAGAGGTAGTCATCAGAGCATTTTGTTCTGACACCTCTACCCATAGGCGGATGCCACCAGTGTTGTACATCGCCTTCAATGAATTGTCTTGTTGCGCAGAGTAGAATATGATCGTGGACAAGCTCCGGTTTTGCGTGGATAATGGCCAACGCGTCCTGTAACTGATCCCGGAAACCGAAGGCTCCACCCGATTGATAGTATCCGGACCGTGCATAAAACCTGCATGCAAGGGTTTGATACATCAGCCAACCGTTGGCCATGACATTGATACCCTTGTCGGGGGTTTCCAACCGGATCATACCGAGGGTTTTTCCCCAAAAAGTTCTGACCCTTGCCAATGCATTTGCCGCCTCGATGGGATTGCCAAATTGTTGAATCAGCCTGGTCGCGTCAGCATGATGTTCACCGGCACCAAGTAAGAAAACCACTTCATGCGACTCATCTGGTTCCAGATCCAAATAGGTTTGCAGGGCTGCGCATGAGTCAAGTGCAGCTCCCAGTTTCCCTGAAAGCCTTACTCTCCCCATGGCATTTGGGTGCTGAAGTGAGCCATTCCGCCCGATGAATTCTGTTCTGTCAGAACTATACGTGCGCGAGGATTCACTCACATCAAAAAAACAGACTTTTCCGTTGAACTCCTTATTGTATTGATTTCTTGCCAGCAGTGCGCCGGTGGTGGGGTCTGCTTCCGTGACGATATGCATGGATGTTTTGGACCTGATATCGCCCAATACCCATTCCATATAGCCTGTTACAGACACCCTCCGTTTGTGGTTAGACAAATTCCGGATCTTTATTACCGTGAATTTCACGGTGGCCTCTGTGTCAACATACACCGTCATAACAGTGCTGATGCCTTCTTCCACATGTTCAAACAGGCTGTAGCCAAATCCATGTCGGGTGGCATATCCGGTCCGGCCCCTGCAAGGCAGGAAAGTAGGGGACCAGTATTTGCCAGTTTCTTCGTCGCGTATATAAAATGCTTCACCTGATGCATCACTGACGGCATCATTGTTCCATGGTGTTAAACGAAATTCATGGGCATTCTCAACCCAGGTGTATGCTTGTCCACTTTCCGATATCACGGTACCGAAAAGTCGATTGGCCATCACGTTCACCCATGGAAGTGGCGTGGTATGGTCTTGGTCAGTATTGATCACATATTCTTTGCCGTCTTTTGAAAATCCACCCAATCCATTATAATGATCCAGGTCCTGAACCGGGTTTAATTTTTGTCCGTACGTAAACAGGGATTCCTTTGGGACCAGATTGGGAATGGGTGTTTTCTGAAAACTGCGTTTACTGATCTGACTTACGAGACTCCCCTTTGTATCGGAGAGAACGATCCGTGCGACAGACTCGATCAGGATACGGTCTTCAATGGCTATCTGTTCGGTGATCCTTACAAATATCCCTCCCGGTTTCTCGGTAGCCTCAATGTCCTGACCGGCACTGGTCAATGCTAATAACTGGCTTTGCAGCGTCTGTCTGTATCCCCCGTAATCTTCATTCCAGATCACCAGGTCAACAACCAGGCCCTTAAGCCTCCAATAGGCATGTGCCTGCACAAGTTGTCTGACCAGGCTGATGTTTTCAAGGTCCGATATCTGCAGCAGCACAATGGGCAGATCTCCTGATATGGAATAGCTCCACAACCCCGATTGTCCTTTATTGTTCTTCATGATCAAACCCGGATCGGCCCTCAGGGCAGGATTATGATAGATAATTGATCCGGCCATTCTGGCGTATAATTGTGCGTCGGATTCTGTTGCGTTGATTTGTCGGAGAACCATCTGGCTATGGGTCCAGGAAAGTTCAAAAGCCCGGTTGGTGAATGAGGCGTCCTGGTATTTCTCTATCAGCAATTCACTTAACTCACGGGTATCCGCTATACCGTATACGATGTCCAGGCTGACCGTTTCCATTGGCTCCAGCACCAGCCTGTACTGTATACTTACTACTGGGTCCAGTACCGCGCCTTG
>JBBAJN010000005.1:0-67081 GCA_040404045.1 Chitinophagaceae bacterium | reverse complement strand
AATACAGGGTGAGAAAAAATGCCGTGATACCGTAAAAAATATACAGGACCTTCTTCCTGCTTTTAAAATACCGGCTCAACAATCCTGCTGTCAGGTCCCCAAATGCAATCGCCATATACTGGTACATGATCGCCTTTGCCGGATCCACATCGGGGATCCCGAATTCCTTCCCGAACTGATCCGAAAATGTGACCAATACGCCAATGATGTACCAGGCAGGTATGCCGATCATGACGCAACGCAGGTATAACAGCGCACGTTTCCGGTTCTGGAAAAACATCCGGAAATCGCCCCGCCGAACATTGGAATCCGCCACTTGTTTGTACATGTGGCTCTCATAGACCCTTGACCTCATGACCAACAGTAATAGACCAAGTCCGCCGCCTATGAAATAACAGGTTCGCCAGTCGAACAGTTCCTTCATGACGAAAGCGGTCACTGCGCCCAGGATCCCGAACGAAGCGATCATGGCCGAAGCAATTCCCCTTTTCTCCTTGCTGAGCAGCTCATTCACCAAGGTAATACCAGCCCCAAGTTCCCCCGCCAGACCGATACCGGCAAGGAACCTCAGCACACCATACTGGGTGGTATTCTGAACAAAGCCATTGAGGATATTCGCGATGGAATAGAGCAGGATGGATCCGAACAATACGCTAAGCCTTCCTTTTTTATCGCCCAGCATACCAAAAACAATTCCTCCGATCAACAGGCCGATCATCTGTATACTGATCAGCCACTCGCCCTGCTCCAGTACCTGATCCGGAGTCAATCCTAAAGAAGAAAGGCTGGGCTTACGAATGATCCCAAACAACAGGAGATCGTACACGTCCACAAAAAATCCCAATGCACTCACGATAACGGCTATATGAAAAATACCAGGGCTGGTTTTGGGTGGGGCTGATAGCTGATCATTCATATCCCACAATATTAATACTAGTCGGCCAAAGCCACCACGATCCCTGTTATTTTACTACCTTCGAAATACTTAATACTCGGTATGAAAAAGATTTTCCTGGCCGCCCTGGTGCTGGTATCGGCACAGCTTTTTGCCCAGCATACATTCAAACTTGAAGGCAATACGTCGAACTTAAAAAAAGATACATTAGATAAAGTGTTTATCGATTACCTGATAGACGGTGATTGGAAGGTCGATTCGGCTTTGGTCAAGGGGAATAAATACGTCTTTTCGGGAGTGATCGAAGAGCCTGTATTGGCATATTTGAGGGTAACCTATAAAAGAGCGATACCACAGAAGATCAATCAAAAACGCGATGTGGCAACGGTCTACCTCATGCCAACCACATTAGGCGTGACACATGTTGACTCATTTGCCAGCGTTACAGTAAGTGGGTCGATTGCCCACGATGCCTATAGCGCATTGAACGATAAGATGAAGCCTTTGAATACCGAAATGGAAGGCCTGAGCAAAGAGTATAGAGCCTTCGCGGAAAAGAAAGATGAGAAGAGGATGAAGTCTGTTGAGGACAGGTTTGAAGCCATTGAAGCAAGGCAGCGGGAAGTATATAAATCTGAATTCCTTGCCAATCCGGCATCTCCCATTGCCGTATATATGCTGGATCGTTATGCGGGATATGATATCAACGCTGAAGAAGTAGATCCGCTATTCGCGAAGCTTCCTGCTTCTTCAAAAGCCTCTCCTTCAGGTAAAACGCTGGAAGAAAAACTGAATATCGCCCGGATCACGGGCATCGGAAAATCCGCACCCGAATTTGTGCAGAACGACACACTCGGAAACCCTGTTGCCCTTTCTTCTTTCAGGGGCAAATACCTGTTGGTGGATTTCTGGGCGAGCTGGTGCGGCCCATGCCGAAAAGAAAACCCCAACGTGGTGAAGGTCTTCCAGAAATATAAGGACAAAGGCTTCCACATCCTGGGCGTATCGCTCGACCAGCCCAATGCCAAAGACAAGTGGATGAAAGCGATCCACGACGACCAGCTGACCTGGACTCATGTGTCTGACCTGCAATATTGGAAAAACGAAGTAGCCGTACAATATGGCGTGCAGGCCATTCCGCAGAACTACCTGATCGATCCGGCAGGAAAAATCATTGCCAAAAATCTACGCGGTGAGGACCTTGATGAAAAACTCGGGGAGTTGATCAAATAAGTTATCGGCAGCCCATCATTATTCTGGCTGAACATCAGTTTCTGCGACTGGCGGCATATGATCATGCATTCCATAAAGGAAAGCCAGGAAGCCGGTTTTTGCATTTGCCTGCCTGTTGCCGGGAACTAAGAAGTTCCCTGTTTTCCAAAAAAAATCCCCTAACTTAGTTTCACTATGACACTTTTTGTCGCCGGATTACCATACGATATAGACAATGCCGAACTGGAAGAAATTTTTGAAAAGTTTGGCCCAGTAAAATCTGCAAAAGTTACGCTTGACCGTGAAACGGGCAAAAGCCGCGGGTTTGGATTTGTTGAAATGGAAAACGATGAAGATGCCAACCAGGCCATCGAGTTACTCAATGAGATCTCCCTGGGCAAGAATGGCAAACCCCTGGTGGTGAAACAGGCTGAAGACAGGCCCTCCAAGCCCAAGCCAAACAATCGCTTCAACAACAGGTGGTAGGCGTACCCTTCTCCTGACTAACTCATGGATCTTTTTAAAGTACTGCTCATCGCCCATATTGCCGGCGGTGGAATCAGCTTGCTGGTCGGCACCGTGGTGCTGTTCCTGAAAAAAGGGACCAGATTACATAAACTACTCGGAAGTATCTTCTATTACGGGCTTTTGGCAGCGTCCCTGGTGGCCCTTCCCATGAGTTATCTGCATACCAATTATTTCCTCTTCACCATCGGCGTATTCACCGCTTATATGCTGGTTTCGGGCAGGCGCTACATGGTGACCAAGGGGAAGCCCCAATGGCAGGATTGGGCACTGACGGGGATAATGTTCTCATTTGCCTTGGCATTTCTGGGATTATCGGCATATCAATTCTTTTGGGGTAATATGATGGGCACGGTGCTCCTGGTTTTTGGATCCCTAAGTTTGTTATTCGTCTACCAGGACTGGACAAACTTTACCGATCGTTCAGTGGGGGTAAACGCCTACCTCACCACCCATCTCCAGAGAATGGCTGGAAGCTATATCGCTTCGGTTACCGCTTTCCTGGTGGTAAACAACACCATTCTGCCTCCGGTAATGGCCTGGCTACTGCCTACCGCGGCAGTAACACCCCTGATCGTCCGCTGGAGCAGGAAATATAGATCGCTCAAAGCCTGATCAATTCAACTCAAAAACTGTGGCGCCGGGCTCTACTGTAAAATTTCCATCAAGTAATTGGCTGTTCCCGGACAACACATCCATCGCCTTTCTCTTGGATCCCAGGATCTCTGAAAACCTTTTCAAATCAGGCTTCACCGCCGTTTTATTTTTGTTCATCATCACCATCACCGTCTTCTGCGCATTGTACCTGAAATACACATAGAGTCCTTTAGCAGGCGCAAAATGAAGGGTTTTGCCTTCCGCGATCACGGGATTCTGCTTGCGCCAGTTCAACAACCGCTTCATGTATTGTTGCATATCAAGTTGATCCGGGCGCAGACCCTTGCCGGTAAAAGCATTCACAGAATCACCTGCCCAACCACCGGGAAAATCAGTGCGAATCAACCCGTGGTTGCCCAATTTCTCAGTATTGTCCATCAGGATCTCCGTGCCATAATACACTTGGGGGATACCCCTCATGGTTAGTAAGTAGGTGATGGCCATTTTCGTAAGTGCGGCATCCTTCTTCAACTGGGTATAGATCCGGTCCATATCATGATTATCGGCAAACACCAGCAAATTAGAAGGATCTGCATAGGCAAAATCATTGGCAAGGGCTACATACAAATGCGTTAACCCATGCACACCCCAGGGAAAATCATCTGATTCATTCATCGCTTGCACCATCGCAGCCTGCAGGGGAAAATCCATGGTTGTTTTTAAACAGCCGCTATACCCGTCGATGTTCTTCTTACCCTGCTGCCAGTAAGCGGCGATCAGTGGATTGGTACTCCACTCTTCTCCCACAATGTTGAAACGCGGGTACTCATTCATGATGCTGCAGCTCCAGTTCTTCAAAAAACTCTTATCCGAATAACAATACGTATCCTGCCTGATCCCACCCAGGTGCAGGGTCTCGATCCACCATATGGAATTCTGGATCAGGTAGGCCGACATAAATGGATTCTCGCCATTCATATCCGGCATGGAATCATCGAACCAGCCTTTGGTCATCAGGGCCTTATCTTGCTTGGATGCATAAGGATCCTGGTTAACGGTCCGCTGGTGGTTGGTCATCACCAGGCTGTCCGTGAAATTCAGCCAGTCCTTAAATGGCAAATCATTCATCCACCAATACCCTAACCCGATATGATTGACCACCCCGTCGAAGATCAACTTCATACCCTTTGCCGCCGCTTTAGCCGATAGTTCCTTATAAAGATCCATGGTGCCGAAACGGGGATCCACTTTATAATGATCCGTAATCGAATAGCCATGATAAGAGGCCCTTACCATGTTGTTCTCCAGCAGCGGACTGGGCCAAATGGCGGTAAAACCCATCTCCTGGATATAATCGAGGTGATCTATGATCCCCTGGATATCGCCGCCATGCCTGCCGGACTCTGCTTTCCTGTCGATCGCCTTCTCCTTCATGCCAGCCACCACATCGTTGGCGGGATCACCATTGGCAAATCGATCGGGTGTGATCAGGTAGATCACATCCGATGCATCGAAACCTTTTTGTTGTGCAGCATTGGCGTCCCTTTTCAACAGGGAATATTTGGTGGAAGCGATCGTTTTGCCTGCTTGCTTGAAATCGATGGTCATGCTGCCCGGTTTTGCAGTACCGGCGATCAACACGTCAATGAACAGGTAATTTTTACTCTCCGCTTTATGTACTTTCTTAATGGTTACGCCGGGGTAATTGATGGAGGGCATTGTTTCCCCGATACCCTTGCCATGCACCATGATCTGCAGGGCCGGATTTTTCATCCCCACCCACCAGTTCAGGGGTTCCACATGATCGATCTGGGCGGCTAAAGGCGAACAAAGCATAGAGAAAACCAGGATGTGCAGCAGGCGTTGGATGGACATATAAAAATGTTATGGGGTTCGGTTTAATACAACACGGGATTGAGCGGGGAATTGATGATTTCACCCACTTCAACGCCGGGGCACCATGCGTTCCAGTCGTCCACCTGGTTCTGGTTTACGGGCTGCATCAAACGCATGTTCTTATCCATATAGATGATGGTCATCACCTTCCGCATATTGTTGGTTTGATTGGGGCCAGCACGATGGAACACCCAGCCCGAATGGAAGCTGATCTCACCGGCATCAAAGGGCTCCACCACATGTTTAAAATCCGTCACCCGAAGTCGTTGCTGGATCATGGATTCACTTTCGTCGCTGATCTGCAATTCCCTGCCCTCCACCACCTGGTGACTGGCAGCACTGAATTCCAAAGGGCCCATTTCCAGCGGGGTAGCTTGGAGGGGGATCCATGCGGTAACGGTTTTATCGGAATCAAGGGGCCAATAATACTGATCCGCATGCCAGGGGGTGAACCCGCCACCCGGCTCTTTATACAGGGCCTGATCATGGTACATCCTCACGCCCTCGCACTGCATCAGGTCGGTCGCGATCTTTGCCAGGCGTTTGCTGAATACAAACCCCCTGATCAACTCATCCTGTGTCCATAAATTGCCCAACTGGATAAAGGCCTTTCCATAAGTGTTTCGCTCGTGGAGGCCACGCGTCTCTTTGTTCAACTCATTGACTTTGGAAGAGATCACTTCGTTGAAATAAGCCAGGGTCTCCTCGTTCAACACCTGCTTAAGTTTGATGAATCTGTTCTCCTGGTAAAAGACGATCTGATCAGGCCTGAGCTGATATGGCTCCTGCAGGAATGAATCAACGGAATGAGGAATTGGGTTCATAGCATACTAAATTATAGAAAAACACGGGGACGTTACGCATTCCATCGCCAGATCCGGATAGTTAAAGCGAAGACGAGATGGTTTAGCTTGAAATTGTCTATTTTAATAGCCCTAAGTGCTTATCCATGGGTAAAAAAATCCTTCTGTCTTTGCTGATCGGACTCGCTGCCCTTCCTGGTTTAGCAGATGAGTATCCAAGAAACTATTCGATCGATATCCTGCACTATGCTTTTGAGTTGAGGCTTTCTGACAGCAGCAATGAAATAGCAGGTAAAGCCACCGTCAGTATCCTTTTTAAAGGCGATGCCATCAGTCAGGTCCGGCTGGACCTGATCAATAAATCGGCTAAATGGGAAGGCAAAGGCATGGTGGTGGAATCCGTTAGCCTCGATAATGCCAATCTCGGATTCCGGCACCAGGACGACGCCTTATTCATACAACTAGGACAGGCAGCTGAAAAGAATAAGGTCTACAGATTCGTGGTCAGGTATAAAGGCATTCCGGCAGCCGGGATGAAGATCGGTGTTACCAAATTCGGTGACCGCGGATTCTTCAATGAAAACTGGCCCAACCTGACCCGGCATTGGCTGCCCACCGTGGACCATCCATACGATAAAGCCACATCTGAATTTATGGTGACTGCCCCTTCTAAATACAAAGTGATCTCCAACGGACTCTTGCTGGAGGAGTCGCAGATCAATACCGAATTTAAACTGACCCATTGGAAACAATCGGTGCCGGTTTCCAGCTGGTTATTTGTATTGGGCGTTGCCGAATTCGCTGTCCAGTATGTGGACAGGTTTGAAGGGAAATCCATCGAGAGCTGGGTGTTGGCAAAAGACCGGGAAGCGGGATTTCATGATTTCGCCAGTCCTACCAAACAAGTGCTGCAGTTCTATTCCGAATATGTTGGCCCCTACGCCTATGAAAAACTGGCCAATGTTCAGTCGCCCAGCGTAGGGGGTGGGATGGAAACTGCGTCGGCTATCTTTTATGGAGAAAAGCTGATCACCGGAAAAGCTGATATCAGGCTGAGGGATGTATTGATCCATGAGATCGCTCACCAGTGGTTTGGCAACGCAGTGACTGAGAGCACCTGGGACGATGCCTGGCTCAGCGAAGGCTTTGCTACCTATTTCACCCAACTGTTCATTGAATATGCCTATGGGCACTACCAGTATCTGGAGAAGTTAACGCAGTCAAGAAAAACCATTTTTGATTTTTATAAGAAAGACTCCACTTATAGCATAATTGATGATCGCACAGCGGAAAAAGTAGATGTGACCAATGTCCTCACCTACCAGAAGGGGGCCTGGGTATTGCATATGCTGCGGGAGCGTATCGGGCACGACAACTTCAGAAAGAGCATACAGGCATATTACAGGAAGTATATGAATGCGAATGCCACAACTGCTGATTTTATAACTGAAGTGGAAAAACAATCCGGCGAGGATCTCAAACCCTATTTCAACCAGTGGTTGAACAGGCCAGATGTGCTGAAGATCAGGGGCAGCTGGAGCTATGATGCCAAGGGAAAACAGGTGATTATTAACCTAACCCAAATGCAGTCATCCGGCTTCCTGTTTGATACCCCGATAGAATTCCAGGTATATGAAGAAGGGAACAAGGCGCAGAAGGTTATGAAATTTACATTGAACGAAAAAAATGCGCTGTATAAAATACCATGCCCTACAAAACCTTCCCTGGTATTGATAGACCCAAGGACTGTTTTATTGGCAGACATGGATTTTAAGCCGTAAATACCATTGAGCGCTGGTTCCCTTTCTATGGTTAAATATGTATATTTGGAACAACCCCAACAATAGGCTGCTGTCTTACCCAAAAACTAAGGCAACAGCCATTTTTTATACTAACCCGTGGTTATGCAGGTAGAAGAACTATTATCCGGATATGAACATGCTTACGCATGGGATGAAATGCTTGAAAAAAACCGGGTACGTGACCATTATCTTCCCATCATGCAGAAGCTTGCTGCGATGGGTTTTGATAATATCAAACAGCACCATGCCCAGGCCAGCGAACTGTTCATGAGCCAGGGGATCACCTTTACGGTATACAGCGACGATGCCGGCATTGAACGGATCTTCCCTTTTGATATCATTCCGCGTATCATAACTGCTGCTGAGTGGGCGCATGTCGAAGCCGGCATCAAACAGCGACTCAAAGCGCTGAATATGTTCCTGAAAGATATCTATCATGAACAAAATATCATCCGGGACCGGATGATCCCGGCCTGGCTGATCGCCTCCTGCCCCCATTTCACCCGGGAAGTGTATGGCATTCATGTACCCTACGATCTCTATGTGCATATCTCAGGCATCGACCTGATCCGGGGTGAAGACGGAACATTTTTCATTTTGGAAGATAACCTGCGCACACCCTCAGGCGTATCGTACATGCTCGAGAACCGGGAGGTTACAAAAAGGCTGTTCCCCGGACTGATCAATACCAATCATGTAAGGATGGTCAACAACTATCCCTTGCTGCTACACCATAACTTACTGTCCCTCTCGCCCCGTAATGTAAAAAATCCGGTGGTGGTGATCCTGACCCCGGGTATATTCAACTCGGCTTACTATGAACATACCTTCCTGGCCCGGCAAATGGGTATCCCGCTGGTTGAAGGACGGGACCTGGTGGTGGTCAACCACAAAGTATTCATGAAAACCACCCGCGGCCTGGAACAGGTGGATGTCATCTACCGGCGGGTAGATGATGAATTCCTTGATCCCATTACTTTCCAGCCAGACAGCATCCTGGGTGTAGCAGGCCTGATCGGCGCTTACCGCAAGGGAAATGTAGCCATCGTCAATGCACTTGGTAACGGTGTGGCAGATGATAAGGCGGTTTATGCTTATGTGCCCAATATGATCCGATACTACCTCAATGAGGAACCCATTCTGCCCAACGTGCCTACCTATTCCATGAGCGACAAAATGCAACAGGAACACGTGTTCAAGAATATGGAGAAGATGGTGATCAAAAGGACCAATCAGTCCGGCGGCTACGGCATGCTGATGGGCAATAAGGCCACGGAGGAAGAAATGGAATCTTTCAGGAAAAAGATCCTTGAAAACCCCAGAGAATTCATCGCGCAGCCCATCGTCAAACTCTCTACCGTGCCCTGTTTCCTGGATGGCAAGATCACATCCAGGCATGTTGACCTCCGCCCCTATGCCTTGTGCGGACCGGGCGGGATCGAGATCGTGCCCGGAGGACTCACCCGCGTGGCGCTAAAAGAAGGCTCACTGGTGGTGAATTCCTCGCAAGGCGGTGGCAGTAAAGACACCTGGATCATTGACTGATTTTTTGATGATAAAAAAAGAACATGCTTAGTAGAAGTGCGGACTCATTGTTTTGGTTGAACAGGTATATCGAACGGTCGGAAGGGCTGTTGCGATTCCTTCATACCACCTATGTTCTATCCCTCGACAAAGGACCCTATGTCAATAACAGTTGGAAAATATTGCTGGGTATTTTTTCTACACTGTCCCCCGAAGAAAAACTGGCATTGGAAGATGATCCGGACAAGATCGTGGAACATATCCTACTGGCGCAGGATAATGTGAATTCGTTGCGCATGATCCTGAACCGCGCCAGGGAGAACGCAAGGGGCATGCAGGATCATATTACCAAAGAGGTTTGGGAACAGGTCAACTTCACCTACCATAAGATCAACTCCAAGTCACTGCCGGCCCAGTTGAAAAGTAATAATGAGATCCCGGCCATTGAAAGCCTGCTCAAGAATTGCCTGCTCTACACGGGCATTGTTGACAGTACCATGCCCAGGGGTATGAGTTGGGATTTCATGAACCTCGGGAAATACATTGAGCGTTGCATGCTTACCATCGATCTCATGGAAAAACAGGTAGTAGGGCATGATCTCTCCGAAGAAAAAGATATCCTCTACTGGCGCGGCCTGCTCTTCTCCCTGTCTGGATACGAGTTTCACCTGAAAAATTACCGGAGTAATGAAGCGAACTACAATGCCATCCACCAGGTGGTATTGAATGTACTGTTCCCCCATTCGGTCATGTATTGCCTGGACCGGGTCCGGAAGTACCTCGACAATGTGGTGAACCAGAACGACCCATCCGATCCTTCGGGCCTTACGCGCCAGTTCGGCCGGATCTGCAGTTCCGTAGAGTTTGCGGATGTGGCCATGATCAGGCAGGTTGGCGTTCCGGTGTACTTATCACAACTGAGGAACAACCTGCACCAGTTCGCCTGGTTGCTCAGCCAAACCTATTTTTCTTACTCATAAGAACGATTATGTCTGTTTACAAGATCATCCATGTCACCAAATATCAGTACGAGCGCCCTGTCACCGAAAGCGTGAACGAGATCAGGATCTATCCCTATTTCTCCGCCGAGCAGGAAATACTGCAGCATGATCTTCACATCACCAATTACCCGGATGTACAGGTGTACATCGATTACTGGGGCAATCGGGCTGGACTGTTCAACATCCTGGAATCACATGATGAACTGGTGATAGAAAGTAAACTGGTCATCAGAACTACGCGGACCATGCCACCTGAAATATTTCCTGAGGCTGACTTCAACATGTTGCATGATGAAGTAATGCACAACCTCCAGCTGATCGAATTAACCAAGCCTGATTTCATCACGCGGCAGGATGAGATCCAGAAGATCTGCGACAAATTCTACAGCAGAGAAAAGGCCGTCGCGGAAGTAGTGCAGGAATGCAACGATTATATCTATGAAAATTTCGTGTACTCAAAAGGCATCACCACCATTGAAACAACGATTGACGAAATCCTCGAACACCAGCAGGGTGTTTGCCAGGATTTCGCCCACTTGCTCCTGCAGGTCCTGCGGACCATGGAGATCCCCTGCCGCTACGTAAGCGGATATGTCTGCCCGCATAAAAGTGGTATGCGGGGCGAAGGCGCAACCCATGCCTGGGTGGAAGCATGGATCCCGGGCCTTGGCTGGGCGGGCATCGATCCCACCAATAAGATCTGGGTCACTAATACCCACGTGAAGCTGGCTGTGGGCAGGAATTTTACGGACTGCAGCGTAGTCAAAGGCACATTCAAAGGACCAGCCAAACAGGAGTTGTTTGTATTTGTATCTGTGGGTTATGAAGATGGTTTGACCTTCGAAGGAACCAACCAGGTGCAGATGGAACGCCAGAAAAAAGCCGCCAAAGAAGAGGAAAGCGCTTTGAAAGCAGCAGCCGATCTCTTGCAACAACAACAGCAGCAATAAGGCCATCGTCCGATAAAAAGAAAAGGTATCAGCAGTTATGCACCACTGATACCTTTTTAAATGATTGCCATTCAGATCAAACCATTCTCTGCCTGAACTCCATCTTTCTGCCACCTCTGCGTTTGACTACAGGTCGGGGCGCATTGTTATTGTTTTCCTGGGGGAGTACGCCCTTTGGTAACTCAACATGCCACGGATGATCAGAAATAACTGGAATGGCTGTTTTGATCAGTTTATGAATATCCCTTAAATACTCTTTCTCTTCAGAATCGCAGAACGAAAGGGCGATGCCCATGGCACCTGCGCGGCCAGTACGACCGATCCGGTGTACATAAGTCTCGGGGATATTTGGTAGTTCGTAATTGATCACGTGAGTGAGGTCATCTACGTCGATGCCCCGCGCAGCGATATCAGTAGCCACCAGAACACGGGTTCTGCCGTTCTTGAAATTGGTCAATGCACGCTGGCGGGCCTGCTGTGATTTGTTTCCATGGATCGCCTCTGCGCCTACGCCAGCCTTGGCAAGGTCCTTCACAACGCGGTCTGCGCCATGTTTGGTACGGGTAAACACCAGCACCCTTTTGATCTCACCGTCTTCAAGCAGGTGCATCAGCAGTTTACGCTTCTCCGCTTTATCCACGAAGAACAATGCCTGCACGATGGTCTCTGCAGTAGTGGCAACCGGAGTCACCTCTACTTTCACGGGGTCACGTAAGATGGTCTGCGACAAACGCGCGATCTCCGTGGGCATAGTGGCCGAGAAAAACAAGGTCTGCCTTTCTTCGGGCAACTTCGTGATGATGCGCTTTACGTCATGGATAAATCCCATGTCGAGCATCCGATCTGCCTCATCGAGGACAAACTTTTCGATATGGTTCAGGCTGACGATCCTTTGCTGCATCAGGTCGAGCAAACGACCGGGGGTAGCAATCAGGATGTCAACACCATTGCGCAAAGTATTCACCTGGGTATGCTGGGAAACACCACCAAAGATCACCGCATGGCGAAGCTTAAGTCCTTTGCCATATGCCTTGAAGCTCTCTTCGATCTGGATGGCCAGTTCCCTGGTTGGGGTCAGGATCAGGGCCCGGATACCGCGGGGCGGGTTCTGCTGCTCGCTGAGGAGTTGCAAAATGGGCACAGCAAAGGCAGCTGTCTTACCGGTTCCTGTTTGGGCGCATCCTAACAGATCGCGTCCCTCGAGCAATACAGGAATTGCTTGTTGCTGGATAGGCGTAGGTGTTGTGTAACCTTCTGCCTGTAAGGCCTTGAGGATAGGCTCAATAATGCCTAGTTGTTCAAATAACAAAATAAAAACGATTTAAATATGAACATCCGAAAATCATCAGATGGTATATAGTCTAACCAAATTGAACTAAGAATCTTTGTCACGGGGATGTCTAGTCGGGCGGAGAGAATATATGAATGGAACAAATATACGTCAAAATGTTGATAACTCCTAATCCGGGCGGGGGCAAGTCCGGTTCAAGGCCGCCCCGCCTCCTTTACCAGGCCCTTCCCCTGATCTGTTCATTCTTTCCCTATTCAAAAGAGCCGTTGTTGCCACAACTAATAAAGTACTGTTAATGCCTTCTTAAAGACCGAACTAGTAGGGCACCTTCATGTTCTATATGTCCTGATCATTCAAACAAAAAAGATTTATGAAAAAGATTCTCCTCGCCTTCACCGTTCTGTCCACTATTTTCATTGCAAACAACAGTTTCGCTCAACAAAAAGATGTTGTTGATGTAGCCGTAGGTTCTTCTGCACACACTACGCTTGTTGCTGCTGTTAAAGCTGCAGGCCTTGTTGAGACATTAAAGGGGAAAGGCCCTTTCACTGTATTCGCACCCACTAACGATGCGTTTGCAAAACTCCCCGCAGGTACCGTTGAATCATTACTTAAGCCGGAGAATAAAGCAGCATTGGCAGGTATCCTTACCTATCATGTAGTCGCTGGCAAGTTGGATGCCAAAGCAGTTGGTGCCGCCATCAAAGCGGGCAAGGGCAAAGCAGAAGTAAAAACTGTGAACGGCCAGGTCCTGACAGCATCTGTAGAAAAGGGTAAAGTGAAACTGACCGATGCAAAAGGAAACAGTGCGTTCGTAACAGCTGCTGATCTTTCCGGCAGCAATGGCGTGATCCATGTGATCGATGCAGTGCTGCTGCCTAAATAATGCTGTTGGTGTGATTAGTGGTTTTGGGAAAAGCGGGAATGAACTTCCCGCTTTTTGTTTTTATCTAATCCCCCTGTACATCAAAAATTCACTTTATTCAAATGCTCATCGAGCTTTAATCTGTCGATGCCATTGCTCAACCATTCTGGTGCAGCAGCGCCCTTCAGATGATGGTCAAAAAACTGCATCATACGAACGCTGTAATCTTTCCGGTTTTCCAGTTTAACAAGACCGTGATTCTCGCCTTTATATTGCATCAACACCACAGGCTTCTTTAATCGGCGAAGGGCATTATAAAACTCTATGCCTTGCGTGAAATCCACCGCACCGTCTTTGTCGTTGTGCAACATTAGCAGCGGCATCTCTACTTTCTTCACGTGATAGATCGGCGAGTTGCGCAAATAAGCATCCCAGTTCTCCCAGGGCGCACCGCGGAACCTTCCCTGCGAAGCTTCAAAAATGGCCATGTTACCACCACCCGAATTCCAATAGATCAAATCGTACATACTGATCATATTGGTGAGTGGAGCGCCGGCTGCTGCCGCTTTAAACATCGATGTTTGTGTAGACAGGAAGCAGGTTTGATATCCACCCCATGAGTGGCCAGTGATCCCGATCTTATCAGCATCGATCACTCCCGTTGCGATCGCTGCTTTTACCGCAGGCAATACGCACCATACGGCCGACATACCCGGATCGTCCAACTTGTAAACGATATCCGGCATGAACACCGCGTACCCATTACTGGTATACATGGTCGGGTTCCAGCCCCCACCATTGAAACTGGGATTGGTCCAGCTATGTGCCGTCTGCGACATTTTCTCGTAGTAATACACGATGGTGGGATACTTCTTCCCCTTTTCATAGTTAGCAGGAAGGAACAAGGTGCCCTGCAATGAATCACCTTTGTCAGACACATAATTCACCAACTGGATCCCGCTGCTCCAAGCATATTTATCCGCCATCGGGGCATTGCTGGTGATTTTCTTTTCATCCGCCAACTTTGCATTACTGCTCGCATAAAACTCGGTAGGCATATTGAATTTCTCACGCGTGAAAACATAGACCTCAGCATTCTTTGCTTTACGCAGATTACCTACAGATGCATCTTCCCATTTCAGTACTTCGGCTCCGGGCTTCAACCCTTTTTTATCAGCATTGATCAATGCCAAACCGCTTTTCTTGGTCCACTCACCATAGGTTCCCACATATAACGGTTTAAGCGGATCAAAACCTTTTGCTTCCGGGTCCAGTTGATAGGTTCTCGAATACCTGATGCGTTCAGCAGCCCCGTTGACCGTCAGGTTTTTTGCCTGCCCGGCCGAATTGACGGGCACCTGCCAGATATTCCAAAGATCTCCGATCAACAAATATTTACTGTCTTTACTGATGTCATAGATCGGCTGCATCGGCTTTGTTACATTATGATCATCTTCCGTATCCACAAAAGATGTTGGAACTTTTGCCGTGATGTTGATCGAGTTACCCGATGGGATATCATACACATGGAAATGTCCATCCATCCCATAGACAAACTGCGTCCCGTTCCAGAGACCGCGCGGCATCGATGCAAAGCCGGGAACATAGAAATTATCCATGACCTTTTTCTTATCCCCTGTCCGCAGATCAACCACATAAACATCTGTATAGTTCTGGCCATTCAGATTCCTGTCGAGCTGATAATTCCGATCATCCTGTGCAATGGCATAAAGTTGTTTCGGCAATACATTAATGCCGGTAAGGGTTGAATCCTGCAACCTGATAAATTTAGCAGCGGCCAAATCATAGACCGCAAGATGGCTCAGTCGCTTATCATTCATTTCATTCACCTGCTGGTTGCTCTGCAACCTTTTGTCTTTCCAATGCCAGATGGTCATATCCGGCTTCACGGTATCACGAGGCGCAACTTTGCCTTCTGCATTGATCTTTGCCAAAGCCTTCTGCAGGTCGTCAATTGATTTGATGGAAGTATCTGCCTTCAGTTTGGCAAATTGCGCCGCATTTATTGAATCCTTTTTCACTGAATCTTCTTTTGCAACCGGCTCATCTTTTTTGCCTGGCTCCAGTTTGTGAATGCCAAACATGAGCCTGCCCAGGTCATCCGACCATATAGGCCGGCGGTTAGGACTGACGGTCATATCCTTCGGGAAACCCGTTGTATTTTTGAGGGGATCAAAAACGGTTACTGAAGGAGTCGTGGAGATATTCTTAACGCCAACAACAGCACCTTTATCGGCCTTGAATTTTTCATCCTTTACCATTTTCAGCGCCGCAAAAGCAGTGCCTTCTTCATTCCAGTTTAAAGAAGAATAATTCGCCTTATCATTATCAATGACCGTGATCTGGCGGTTTGCCAGGTTCATCAGATGAATGCCATTACCGGTTTGGCCTGCGGCATCAATGGCATAGGCCATCCAATCGCCGGCCTTATTAAATGAAAAATCACCCACATTACCCATGGACAATGTTTTCTTTGAAGCCAGGTCAACGATCAGGAGATCACTGCCACCGTTTGTACCTGCTCCCGGTCCTCTTTCTTTCATGACCTGCACTGCCAGTTGAGAAGAGGCTTTACCATTGAAATCGTAATTGCCAGCTTTCTCATATTCCGTTTTCTCCCAATTGCCCAGGTTGACCAGCCAGAGTTTTTCAAACATGGTTTTGCCCGGTGATTTCTGGGCCGCTTTCCGCTCCTTGTCTTTCGGAAACTCCTTAAACGCCAGCCATTTCCCGTCCTCAGAAAACTTCGCGCTGAATGAAGGAGATCCGCCGATAGGATACACCCTTTTAATGGTATCGTTTACTTTTTGCAGCACAAGCTCCCCATCCCCCTCTACAGGGTGAATCGCATACAACATCCACTGTCCATTCGGGGAGAGGGTGACAGAAAAATTCTGTATCGCTTTCCAACCGCTGACATCCTTGTAAGAAATGGGTTTGGGCGCAGTCTTCTGGGCCTGGGCCGAAACAGTTATAAAAACCAGCAGGAACACGGCTGCACGGGTTAACATTGATCTCATGTAACTATTGATTTGGGGTGCGGAAAATACTTAATTACTATGGGTTAACCGCACAAATGTGGTGAACGGGCATCGAAAATCTTTACATTCGGGTCATGAAATCCTTATTGCTGTTTTTGATCTTCTGCTTTACGCTTGCTACCGGTTTTTCACAATCCCGCATCAACATCATTCCCAAACCTGTACAGGTTGTAGAAAAAACGGGCGAATTCCGTTATGGTGCCAATACACGCATATACACTGCGCCGGATTTCAGGGAGATCGGCATCTATCTCGCCGAGGTCATGAATATCCCGGCATCGCGGGTAAGCGTGCTGAAAACAGGTGAAAAGCCCCAGTCGGGCATCATCCTCCAAAAAACGTCAGCCCCCGCGGCAGACTCCGCTGCTTATAAAATCAATATCGGAGAAAAACTCATTTCCGCATCAGCTTCCCATATCGCCGGCGCCCTATACGCCGCGCAGAGCTTAGCGCAACTCAGTATGACCAGCGCCAAGGCTACCATTCCCTGCGGCGAGATCCACGACAAGCCCCGGTTCGGATACCGCGGTATGATGCTCGATGTCTCGCGGAATTTCTTTCCCCCCGAATACATCAAAAAATTATTGAACGTCTTAAGCCTGTATAAGATCAACACCTTCCATTGGCACCTTACGGATGGACCGGGCTGGAGACTGGAGATCAAAAAATATCCTGAACTGACTTCCCGTGCCGCATGGCGAACCCACAAAACCTGGAAAGACTGGTGGACCACAGAAAGGCAGTACGGCAAAGAAAATGATCCCGTCTCCTACGGCGGCTATTACACGCAGCAGCAGGCCCGCGATATTGTGGCCCATGCAAAAACAAGGGGCATCACGGTGATCCCCGAAATTGAAATGCCTGGTCACTCGGAAGAAGTGATGGCCGTATACCCCCATCTCCGATGCAATAACACCAAAGGCATCCCCGGCGAATTCTGCATCGGGACTGATTCCACCTTCATATTCATGCAGGACGTCATTACCGAAGTGATGGACATCTTCCCATCTACCTATATACATATCGGCGGAGATGAAGCCGGTAAACAAAACTGGAAGGCCTGTACCAAATGCCAGAAGCGGATCAAAGACAACAACCTGAAAAACGAGGAAGAACTGCAGAGCTATGCCATCCGCCGAATGGAAAAATTCATTTCCGGCAAGGGAAGAAAACTCCTGGGCTGGGATGAGATCCTGGAAGGCGGACTGGCACCGGGTTCTACGGTCATGAGCTGGCGCGGCGAAAGCGGCGGCATAGAAGCAGCACGGATGGACCACGACGTGATCATGACCCCCGGCGGATACTGCTATTTCGATCATTACCAGCAAGACCCCTCCACGCAGCCCCTGGCCATAGGCGGATACCTGCCCCTTAAAAAAGTGTATTCCTACGATCCCATGCCGGCTGTTCTTGAGCAGGATAAAAGGAAACACATCAAGGGTGCGCAGGCCAACCTGTGGACCGAGTATATCCCGTCTATGGAGCACCTCGACTATATGATCTTCCCGCGTATACTCGCGCTGAGTGAAGTGGTATGGAGCGGGCAGGAGAGAGACTGGGAGGATTTCAAATCAAGGCTATACCATCATTATACCATCCTGCAAAAATTGAACATCAATTACTGCAGGCCCTCTGATAAAGTGGATATCATCCCCCAGATCAACGCAGCCGATAAATCCGCTATCGTCACACTCACTACCGAGCAATACAAGCCCGAGATCCGGTATACCACAGACGGCAGCACCCCAACGGCATCATCCAATCTATACAAAGGCAATTTTGAAGTAACGGGAACATCGAACATAAAGGCCGCCATCTTCAGAAATGGAAAGCCGGGCAGCACATCCATCGATACCCTGAACCTTGATTTCCATAAAGCCCTCGGGAAGAAAGTGGTGTATAACAAATCGTGGAACAGCAGCTATCCCGCTCAAAAAGAAGCTACGCTGGTCAACGGCTACAAAGGCTCACTGACCTATGGCGACGGCCAGTGGCAGGGATTCACCTCAGACCTTGATGTGACCATCGATCTGGGAGACCAACAACAATTGAGCTCAGTGGCTTCTACATTCATGCAGATCACCGGTCCGGGCGTATATATGCCGGACTATGTGGAAGTGTCCATCTCCAGTGATGGAAAAACATTCACACCAATAGGAAAGAAACTAAATGACATACCCACCACCGACGCTACGCTGATCTTCAAAACATTTCGGGTGGATATGGGGAAGATGATGGGCCGATACATTCGCTTCTTTGCGAAGAATCACACCGGGTTCCTGTTCCTTGACGAGATCATTGTCTACTAAAGCCAAAACCTATGCAAGAACCATTTCATCCTCAGAATTTATTTTAACTTCCTTGCATGCAACAATTGATCTGCACAGAACCAGGTTCATTTGAATATCGCACAGCACCTGACCCTACACCAATACCCGGGCACTCCATTGTGAAAGTGAAAAAGATCGGGGTTTGCGGAACAGATATCCACGCATTCGACGGCACCCAACCTTATTTCAGTTATCCCCGCATCCTCGGCCATGAACTGGCCGTGGAGTTCCAGGAAGGTGCGGCAGGTTTTAGCCATGGCGAAAAACTGACCATCATCCCATACATCTCCTGCGGGCTGTGCATAGCTTGCAGGAAAGGGAAAACCAACTGCTGCACAAACATCAAAGTGCTGGGTGTACATACGGACGGGGGCATGAGCGAATACATCTCCGTCCCCTCCGATATCCTCATCAAGGCGGATGGTTTGAAAGATGAAGAACTGGCCCTGGTAGAGCCCCTGGCCATAGGCGCACATGGCGTAGCCCGGGCAGCAATACAACCGGGAGAATTTGTGTTGGTGATCGGGGCAGGCCCCATCGGGCTTGGTACGATGGCCCTTGCCCGCATCGCCGGTGGCCATGTGATCGCAGCGGATGTCAATGAAGAACGGCTGTCTTTTTGCCGCGACAACCTGCATATCCCTTACACGTTGAATGCAAGGGACGGTTCATTTTACGATACCCTGAAAGAGATCACCCGCGGCGATATGCCTACCGTGGTCATCGATGCCACCGGAAACCTGAATGCCATCAACAATGCCTTTCAATATCTGGCCCATACCGGCCGCTATGTGCTGATCGGTCTGCAAAAAGGAGAGATCCTGGTGAGCCATCCCGAGTTCCATAAACGGGAGGCCACGTTAATGAGTAGCCGAAATGCGACGAAGGCCGATTTCACCTATGTGCTGTCTTGCATCCAAAATGGCACCATTCATCCGAGCCAATTCATCACACACCACACCGCTTTTGCTGATGTTAAAGACCAGTTCAAGACTGTGACTGCAGACGGAAGCCTGATCAAAGCATTGATTGAATTCGATTAAGTTTCAACCCGCTATACTTTCTTTCACCAACTCCTGAAGATCTGTAAGGCAGGTTTGACCCATACATGATAAATTGATTTTGTAATTATCTGATGCTAAATCCTTTAAGCTTTTAAGTCGGGCGGATTTTCCATTTTTGATATATAATATTCTCTATCTTTCACGGCCGAAAAAAATGAATGGGATCCTGTACTGCAGTTTTCTTCCAAATAAGTCAGCCATATAAAAATGAAATCAGCCTCACTCGTTGGGGCTTTTTTCATGCCCGGCCTGCATCGCCCGCGCGTCGCGTTTTACCTACCTTTAAGTACAATCCTTCATCATGCGTTACCTGTATGTAGTTCTGATCATCATCCTCAACGCTTGCGGGAACAAACCATTCCCGCTGGAAAATGCAACGTGGATCGACCTGACCCATAGCTTCGACAGTACCACTTTGTACTGGCCCAATAATGTCAAAGGATTTGAACATCCGGTTGACTTCGAAGGCATGACCCCGGCAGGATTTTACTACTCCTCCTTTGCATTAAGCACGCCCGAGCATGGCGGTACACATCTTGATGCCCCTAAACATTTCGCTGAAAACAGACTTGCAGCAGACGAGATCCCATTGAGGAGTTTAACGGGCATGGCCATTGTCATTGATGTTTCGGATAAAGCACTCGCTAACAGGGACTACCTCTTAAGCATTCAGGATGTGGAGGACTGGGAAAAAAAGAACGGACAGATCGACGCTAACACCATCATCCTGGTCAAAACGGGTTACAGCAAATTCTATCCGGATCGTTTAACTTATTTCGGGACGGACAAACAAGGAACGGAAGCGATTCCTGAACTACATTTTCCCGGTATTGATCCTGCTGCCGTAACCTGGCTGATCAAAAACCGGAACATTAAAGCCATGGGGCTGGATACGCCGAGCCTGGACCGGGGACAATCCAAAAACTTTGAAGCCCACCAGGTGCTGCTGGGCGAAAACAAACCCGGGTTTGAAAACCTGACCAACCTGGACTTACTTCCTGCAAAAGACATCTATGTAGTAGCACTGCCCATGAAGATCGCAAAGGGCAGCGGCGGACCATTGAGGATCATAGCCACAGTCATAAAATAGTTTCTGTTTCGTACATTTCAGTTATGAACACCAGGCAGATCAGCATCGTCATTTCATTCGCATTCGCCGGATATATCTCGCTGGTATGTTTCAATAACATCACCGACTACGGATCCAATTTCAGCTTCGTGCAACATGTGACGGGAATGGATGGGGTCTTTTCAAAAGAAAAAACCGGTTGGCGCGCTGTTGACCAACCCTACTTACATCACTTGTTCTATATCAGCCTGATCATTATTGAAGTCTGCACCGCCATTGCGCTCTGGACAGGTTCTATCCAAATGACCAGGCACTACCAATCGGCGCCGGATGTTTTTAAGAACGCGAAGAAATGGGTGAACACGGGCCTGACCTTGGGATTCCTCCTGTTCTTTGGCGGCTTTATAGGGATTGCCGGAGAATGGTTCCTCATGTGGCAACAATCCGAATGGAATGCGCAGGGCACGGCGTTTTCACTCAGCCTCATTTTCCTCGGCGGACTGATCTTCTTAAACCAACATGATTCATAAATGAGGGCTCCGGATGATGCCGATCAATTCAGCCAGATTGTCTACGACATGATCGGGTTGCGCTTCCAGCAGTTGCTCACGGGTCTGCGCACCGGTGGTAATGCCAATATTGAGTCCGCAGCCAGCGTTCTGGCCTTCTTCAATATCTATCGCAGAATCCCCCACTTTAACAACTTCGAGTGGATTGGTGATACCCGTTCTCTTCATGGCCAGCAGGATCATATCGGGGTCGGGCCTGTTGCTGCTGACATCGCTGGCCGTGACCACGGCATCGATCAGGTTTGATCCTTCCCAGCCAAGTTTGCGCAAGAGTTTATGGGCGGTATCATGATCATAGCCTGTATTGAGCACACAGTGTATACCGGCCTCTTTAAGGTAGGCGAAGATCTCATCAGCGCCGCCGATGGGCCGCACCGCCAGTTCATCATAGGCCACGATGAGCAGCTTCCTGAAGGCAGCATGGATCTCCCCAGCCAATCGATCATCCATGACATCGAACTTTGCCTGAAGGATATCCTTGATCGCCTGCAATTTTTCCTTGCCCGCGCAATGGATCAACACATCTTCCAAACTGGCCGGGAAGCCCGCTTCATTCAATGCACGCCGTATGGTTTTATACACCACATTGTCTTCATCCACTGTAGTACCTGCCATATCGAATACAACCAACTTGATCATAACGCCAAATTAGTTCAAAACCGGCTAATTCGTTCGTTAAGGAATCATCATGGCCGCTGGTCCCGGCCTAAAATATAGATCTTATGAAACGGGTCCGTGGAATCGGAGATCTGGATGGAAAACCCGGCCTCCTGCAACCATTGTATGGCGATGGTTCTTTCCGATGGGTAGTCGTAGTTCCTCACATGCTCGCTGATGAGCTCAAGTTCTGCCGGTGTGAGTGCGGTCCAGTTGGAAGCGATCATGCCCAAATAGGCATCGAGGTAATGGTCGCGGCTTTGTCCGTCGGCCCGGAACACATCGATCCAGATAAACTTTCCTCCCGCGTTCAACAGGGCAGCAATGAGGCCGATCAGTTCCCGCTTCTGCCCATCCTGCAGGTGATGGATGGCATAACTGCTGAAGATGATATCGTAGCCCGTCTGCTCCTGGGTGATGAGTTCTTCCATGGGGCCCTGCTTCAAAACCACATCGCCCCTTAGCGTGGTCAAATTCTCTGCTGCAATGGCGAGGGCGGCTTCAGAAAGATCATAGCCAGTATACATTGACACCGGCAGTTCCAGCAGCAGTGGCAGGATCTGTGAGGCATCGCCGCAGCCGAGGTCGAGCACCCGCAGATGTTCCTTTTCATTAAAAAGATGTTCGCGAATGAGGGTGCTGAAATGGGCATGTAGCATATAATCCTGCTGCACCACTTTTTGGTATAGTGCCCAATGCGCCTTGAAAATATCTGCCGCGTTACTGTCCATCACCGTCAGTTTGCACCCATCAACTCAACGGCTTGCTGGTCCTTGAAATGCATGGCCGTTTCCTTCAATTGCTTCTTAAGTTTCTCAGCAATGGCCGCATAGGCAGGATCACCATACAGGTTCTTCATTTCAGCCTTGTCCTTCTGCAGGTCGTACAACTCCCAATACGCTTCCGGGTGATAGAACCTGATCAGCTTATATCTCGAGGTGCGTATGCCGAAATGTTTGGCCACGCGGTGGGCCCAGGGATACTCATAGTAATGGTAATAGAGCACATCCCGCCAGTTCTTCAGGGAGCCGGGTTTCATCAGCAGGGGTGCAAAATTGCTGCCCTGGATATCGCTGGGGATCTGCGCACCCGCCAGGGCCAGCAAGGTTGGGGCGTAGTCAATATTGATGATCATATCGTTCACCGAGGTGCCGGGTTTGATATGACCCGGGTAGCGGATGACAAATGGCGTCCGGAAGCTTTCTTCATACATGAACCGTTTGTCGAACCAGCCATGCTCACCCATATAGAATCCCTGGTCCGACGTATAGATCACGATGGTATTCTCTTTCAGGCCCATGGCATCGAGTTCATCAAGGATGCGGCCGATATTTCTGTCCAACCCCTTTGCGGTAGCCAGGTAGTCTCGCATATAACGCTGGAACTTCCACGTTACGAGGGCTGCGCTATCGTTCTTCACTTTCTCGTATTCCGCCTTAGCCTTATCATAGTACTTTTTGTATGCAGCTTTTTCTGCTTCCGACATACGCCCGAACATGCCCATTCCCTGCCTGGTGAAATCAACCCCGATCTTGAGATCATCATGCAGGAGCATGGTTTTGCTTACGGTCATATCCTGCTCCATCGCAGCTTTTCGGTTCTCGTATTTGTCGTTGAAATTCGCAGGCATAGGGAACTCCACGTTATCAAAAGCTTCGAGGTCCTGCACATCAGGCATCCAGTTGCGGTGGGTAGCTTTCTCTCCGATCACCACGAAGAAGGGTTTAGAGGTGTCGCGCTTACGGATCCAGTCGAGCGAAAAATCGCTGATCAGGTTGGTCACATAACCCGTGTACTTCGTTGTATCATTGCCCATATTGATGAACTGGGGCTGGTAATAATGACCCTGGTCGGGCAGGATGCGCCAGAAATCAAAACCCTGGGGGAGCGACTGCAAATGCCATTTTCCCACCCAGGCCGTTTGATAACCCTGTGCTTTCAGTAATTTCTGCAATTGCTGCTGACTGCCATCGAAGTTGCGATCTCCGGCGTTATCACGAAGTCCGTTGATGTGCCCGTACTTACCCGTGAGGAATGCTGCCCGGCTGGGTGCGCAGAGCGAGTTGGTCACAAATGAGCTCCGGAGTATGGCCCCTTCTTTTGCGATCCTATCTATGTTTGGCGTTTGCATCAGCTTACTTCCATATGCGCTGATGGTTTGCTGGGTATGATCGTCGGAAAAGATCACCACGATATTGGGTCTTTTCTGCTGGGCAAAAACCTGACTGATGCTAAGGCAGGCAATGAATATCCATTTCATAGCATCTAAAGTAACTAAATTCTAATTCTCAGGCTGCAAACCCCAATGTTCCGGAGAACGCCACAAAGACGATAGTAAAAGCTCTTTCATCAGGAAAAACTCCTTGGGCAGTTTATCGTACATACGCTCGAAAAGTTCTTCATGGCTCAGCAATTCTTTCTTCCACTTCTCCCGGTCCACATCCATCAACGCCATGAACTGCTCGCGGTCAAAATCGTCAAGCCCTGTCCAGTCGATATCTTCATACCTGGGCATCCAGCCGATCGGACTTTCCACCGCACTAACGGTTCCGCGTAAACGTTCTACGATCCACTTCAGAACCCGAATATTTTGTCCGAAACCCGGCCACATGAACTTTCCGTTTTCGTCCTTCCTGAACCAGTTCACACTGAATATCCTTGGAGGATTAGGAAGATTACGTCCGAACTGCAGCCAGTGATTCACGTAGTCCCCGATATGGTAGCCCATGAAAGGCAGCATGGCGAGGGGATCGCGTCTCACTTTCCCGATCTCTCCAAATGCTGCTGCGGTCATTTCACTTCCCATGGTGGTTGCTGCATAAACACCGAAGTTCCAGTTGAAGGACTGGTGCACCAGCGGCACTGTGGTGCTTCTTCTGCCGCCGAAAATGAATCCTGAAACGGGTACGCCATTAGGGTCTTCCCATTTCTCATCGATCGCCGGGTTTTGGTATGCAGGTGCGGTGAACCGGGAATTGGGGTGGGCGGCGGGTTTTCCCCCAGCCGGATCCCAGGGTTCCCCGTGCCAGTCCGTCAGACCCTCTGGGGGTTCTTTTGTCAGCCCTTCCCACCACACATCTTTGTCTTGCGTGATGGCCACGTTGGTGAAAATGGTATTCGCCCGGATCGTTTCCATGGCGTTGGGGTTGGTTTCGTAATTGGTACCAGGTGCCACGCCGAAATAGCCAGCCTCAGGATTGATGGCATACAGTTGGCCGTCCCTGGTTTTGTGTATCCACGCAATATCATCACCCACTGTTGTCACTTTCCAGCCTTCGAATTCTGACGGCGGGATCATCATGGCGAAATTAGTTTTACCGCAAGCGCTGGGAAAAGCCGCTGCCACATAGTTCTTCTCTCCATCGGGCGATTGAACGCCCATCAGCAACATATGTTCGGCCAGCCAGCCCTCTTCGCGGCCCATCACGGAAGCGAGGCGGAGGGCAAAGCATTTCTTCCCCATGAGCGCGTTTCCGCCGTATCCACTGCCGTAGGAGATAATGAGGTCTTCATCGGGAAAATGCGAAATGTACTTGGTGTCCGGATTGCAGGGCCAGGCCACGTCTTGTTGTCCTGCTTCCAGTGGTGCCCCAACAGAATGCACGCATTTTACGTAATGGCCTTTGGCGATATGGGGCAGTACATCTTCACCCATGCGGGTCATGATGCGCATATTGACCACCACATATTCTGAGTCGGTCAGCTGCACGCCATATCTTGAATAGGGCGACCCCAGTGGGCCCATGCAGAATGGGATCACATAGAGGGTCCTGCCCGCCATCGAACCTTCCAGCAGACCATAGAGATTGGTCTTCATCTGATCGGGGCCCATCCAGTTGTTGGTTGGACCCGCGTCTTCTCTCCGGCGGCTGCAGATATATGTTTTATCCTCTACCCTCGCCACATCCGAGGGGTCGCTGAAACAGGCAAAGCTATTGGGTCTCTTCTCCGGGTTGAGTTCTATGAAGGTGCCCTTGCGCACGAGCATTTGACAAAGGCCGTCGTACTCCTGCTTGGAGCCGTCGCACCAATGGATCGTTGATGGCTGGCAGATGGCGGCAATGCCTTTAACCCAGTTCAGCAGTTCAGACTTAGCCGGAGCGTTTTCAAAAACCGAAAAATTAGTTTGACTGATCATGTGATATCAATTGTTGAAATAGGGACGAACCAAAAAAAGGAGCACCGCGTTTTAGCATGCTCCCTTTTAAGTTGACTAAATTCTTTACAAGCTGTACTTCCTGAACGGTTTCGGCATTTTAGTATAGGCCAAAGCATTGGCTTCATCGTCATTGATGAATTTCTGCTTGTCCGGGTCGAACTTCAGATTCCTGTTAAGCTGCATGGCGATCTTTCCCATATTTACTATGGTACATGATCGATGACCGTTGATTTCGTTCAAAGCAAACTTCTTGCGCTCTTTCACCGCCTCAATGAAATCGGTCACCTGCGGTGCCGGATCAGGGAACGCTGCGAGTTTCTTCTCCAGGTCAGGAATATCCGATTTAAACTCAGGATAGAGTTTTCCCTTTGGTCCTTCTATATATGGCACACCAACATCTCGCCCGTCGCCATCAAGGATGATCTGACATCCGTCTGCATATGTATAAACGATCCTTCGGAAAGTGCCTACGGCATCCAAATCCTGTTTATCGGCCTCCACTTCCACGGAAACAGGACTGGTATTATCTTTTCCGAGGAAATACTGAACCGGATCGAGGTAATGCTGACCCATATCACCCAGGCCACCTCCATCATAATCCCAGTAGCCCCTGAAGGTTGGCCCGGTGCGGTGCGCATTGTAAGGCTTCTTCGGCGCTGGCCCCAGCCACATCTCATAATCCAGGTAAGCAGGGATCGGCTCTTCCACCAAATTGGTTTTACCGATCCAATAGAACTTCCAGTCGAACCCTGTATGCTTGCCCACCGTTACCTTCAACGGCCAGCCCAGCAATCCGCTCTCGACCAGCTTTTTTACCGATTTAGGAGGCACCTTCATACCGAACAGATTCTCATCGAAGCGGAACCAGGTGTTCAGCCTGAAGATCTTGTTATACTGTTTGGCAGCTTCCACTACACGACGGCCCTCACCAATGGTTCTTGTCATCGGCTTCTCGCACCAGACATCTTTCCCCGCTTTCATGGCATCTACAGAGATGATCCCGTGCCAATGGGGTGGGGTGGCGATATGAACGATATCGAGATCCTTCATCACTAATACCTCACGATAATCCTTGAAGGCTTTTACTCCTCCGCCAATCTTGGCTGCTGTTGCGTTCAGGTGATTGGCGTTGACATCACAGACCGCGATCACCGGGGTACCGCCATACGGTATGTGCCCATTGCCCATGCCTCCCACGCCGATGATGGCCTTGGTGAGCTTGTCGCTCGGCGCAAGAAATCCTTTTCCCAATACGTGTCGCGGCACGATCATGAAACCGCCTGCTATGGTACCTACTTCCCGGATGAATTTCCTACGACTGTTGTTTTTGTTGTTTTCGTTCATTAAACAAGATTTTAAAAAGCTGCTAATCCGATTTTAATATAAGCATTTTCTTCATTATCGACCATAGACCACCTTCTTAGACATCTCCAACCGGTATTCGTCCCAGACGAAAAGCCATCCGTCACAGTTAACGTTTCATTATGGTAAAACGACAGCGTCCAAGTTCCTGAAATCCTCCTGAAGCCCTTATTTTATGGGCCTCAACCCATTCTTATGAAGGATAATGAACTCCCTCCGATCGACTCCCTTTTTGAAAAACCATCTTCCAATGGGGTTCAAAAAGAAGAAAAAAACAGCCATCACCCCAACGAGCCGGATGATGCTCATATGATCCGCGAAGCTGGCACTCACAACCATCCCTGGAAGAAATACGGCTTCCTGCAATCTAAAAACCACAATGCCAGTCCGATCTCCCTGGAACTGGAACTCCACAAATTACTGGAACAGTTCAAAAAATCGGTACACCTCGATGAAAAAGAACAGGAGGAAATGAAATCGCCGGTTCGCGCCCGTGTGGTCTCCCTGACACTGGACATCCAAAAGATCAGCGAGCAGGAGACCAGAATCCGGAAAGAAAAGATCCCGGCCCTTGAAAAGAAAGTACAGGACATCAAGACCGAGATCAGTGAGATCCGCAGGAACCCGGACCACTATAGCGAAAAGCCCAGCAAACTGGGCATCGTACTGACCGGACTGATCCTGGTTTTACTCACCGTCTATCTCTGGATCTTTTATACGTCGGCTTCCTATTCGGCCTTCTTCCGCCAATTCACGGCAGATGATATCAATGTGGCCAATTCCATTTTCGACCCCCGGGCCATCTCCAATGCCTGGAATAAAGGTGCCCCGGCTCTCGTGCTTGTGGTCACTATGCCGTTCATCTTCCTCGGGCTTGGCATCCTGATGCATAAATTCCTGGAAGAAAGGCATTTTTCAAAATGGATCAAACTCAGCCTGCTGATCCTGGTCACTTTTGCATTCGACTATATCATCGCCTACGAGATCGTGAAAAAGATCTACGACCTCCAGGCCCTGAACAGCCTGGAGAACGTTCCGCCTTACAGTTTCCAAATGGCCTTCGGCGATATCAATTTCTGGCTCATCATCTTCGCGGGCTTCGTCACCTACCTGATCTGGGGTTTCCTTTTTGAAAAATTCATGACTGATAACCGCAAACTGGATCATGCCGGGGAACATATCCGCGTACGCGAAAAAGAAATTCAGGACGTAGAGAAAGAGATCATAAAACTCCACCACGAAGCAGATGAAGTAGGCAAAAACCTGCACGCCAAAGAGCGGGATAAACTGCTTTCCGAAAACGAACTCAATGCCGTTTTTTTCAGGCCCCGCGAAGCAGAATATGTCATCTACCATTTCATGAGCGGCTGGATGCAATTCATCGAAGGCGGGCTAATGGCCTCTGCATCCCATAAAGACGGACTCCGCACGGAAACCCGCAAAACCGTTCATCATTTCCTGGACACATTAAAACCCAAATCCCAACATGAACATGCGTAACCTGTTCGCACTTGCGCTGGCTATAATCATGGCGGCCTGTGGAGGTGAAACACCTGTTAACCAAACTACGAAGCAGGACCCCTACCCGCTGCTTCCCGCGCAACCTGAAAAGCATCTGAACATTACGGTACTCATCGACCTGTCTGACCGAATCAATAGTGCCCGCGACGAACGTCAGCCGGTACAGGCAGACCGTGATATCAGCGTCATCAATGTACTCAGCTCCGCCATTAAAAAAAATGTAGCCGCCCATGGCTCTTTTAAGTCCAGGGCCCGCTTCGCCGTATATTTCCACCCCGAGCCGCAGGACAAAGAGATCCGGAATATCGCTCGCAATCTTTCTGTGTCATGGATCGGATCCACGGACATGGCCCAGGCTAAACTGAACAAACAGCGCTACCAGCAGCTGGACTCTAATTTTGCAAATGGATTGAACGATATTTACGCCATGGCAAGATCTACCGGATCATACCCAGGCTCTGATATCTGGCGCTTCATGAAAGATGAGGCCCGCGTCAAATGCATTGAACCCGACAGCAGTTACAGGAATATTCTGGTGATACTCACCGATGGTTACCTGTACTACGAGAACGGGAAACAACAGCAGCCCAATTCAAACCGGTACAACTACTTTGAAAGAGGTACCTCACATTTTTCAAAATTCCGAGATCCAGATGTGCTTGCTGCAGAATTTGACCGTGAAGACTATGGCCTGATGCCTGCTGCCAGTTCTTTGGACAACCTGGAAGTACTGGTACTTGAGTGCAGACCCGAAGAAGCGTATCCGCAGGACTTCGACATCATGCAGAAATACTGGTGCAAATGGTTCCGCGAAATGGGTGTAAAACACGCGGAGATCTACAAAACCCAACAGCCTGCCTATCACGAGAAAATGATTGCAGGATTCTTACGAAAACAAAACGGGATATGCCAGTAAAGATCCTTGCACTTTTACTGTTGATAAGTTTCCAAAACCTGGGAGCGAGCTATTTTTCCCCAGTAAGTTTTCTCGCAAACTTACATGGCATTCCTGCACCGGATCCCCTGCCAGCGCCCTTTAACGGAAAGGTCATCAAGGTGGTGGATGGCGATACTTATGATGTACTGACATCCGATTTCAAAACCATCCGGATCAGGATGAATGGCATTGATGCGCCGGAGAAAAAACAAGCCTTTGGCACCCGCTCGAAAGACTATCTCAGCAGCCTCTGCTTTGGAAAAATGGTAAAAATAGTCCCAATCAATTATGACCGGAATAAACGCCTTATCGCAGATTCATTTACAGATAGGGGTTCTAACTTAAGCAGGGAAATGCTCCGCGCAGGCTATGCATGGCACTTCAAAAAGTACTCGAAAGACAAAAAAATGTCCGAGGATGAAGATTTTGCCCGAAAAAAAAGGGCCGGCCTTTGGGTTGATAGTGAACCCATTGCGCCCTGGGTGTTCAGATCCAGGCGCTAAATCGTAATTCTACGAGGGTAAATACGATTGTATAGATGGATTTAAAGGATAATATTTGTGCCTGTAATCCGTTATTAAAGTATTCAAACCTGTGACCATGACCAAGAATCCAATTAGATATGCCGCTATCGCTTTTGCGATACCCGCATTACTCAGTTTCTCAACTCCTGAAAACGGGGCTTGTCCTACCTGCAAAACGTTTGACGACGGTGTCGCCAAGCATAAGGAAGTAGCAAAGAACAGCTCCTTGAAAGCACCTGCCAGGAATCTGGCTGTACTGAAAAAGTACGTTTCCTCAAACACGCTGGTCAAACTGAATTCCGGCAAGGGCTACATCGTTAGCAAGATGAACTACTCTTATCCTTACGTAACCGTAAAGGCTAACCAGTTCATCGAAAATCTCGGAGCCTCTTATCTGGCTAAATGCAGGGAAAAAGGCATCGCTGCCCTTCCATTCATCATCACCAGCGCTACGAGAACTAAAGAGACCGTAGCCAAGCTCACCCGGGTGAACCCCAATGCGATCAAGGAAAGTGCACATCTGTATGGCACTACCATCGACATCTCATGGGTACGCTTTGGAACCGAGCAGAAACATTCCCAGAAAAACCTGGATGTGCTGATCGAAGCCCTGATGGATATGAGGGACAAAGAAGCATGCTTCGTGAAGTTCGAAAGAATGCAGGCTTGTTTCCACATCACGGTGAATGAAGACAAGATCGGAACCGCCGAGGAAGAAGAAGAGCTGCTCAACCAAATGGCTGCTCTATAGAAATACTTTGCTTTGTAAAGAATTTCGGTCCCTCTTCGGTCATATACAAACAATCTTCCAGCCTGATCCCGAATTCACCGGGAATGGCTATAGTAGGCTCGTCACTGAAACACATTCCAGTGACGAGCTTTGTTTTATTGCCCTTAACAAAATTCGTCCACTCGTGCCCCTCGAGACCGATGCCGTGTCCGGTCCGATGCGGCAGTCCCGGTAATTTATAATTCTTACCGAAACCAGCCCCTTCAATCACTGCCCTGGCCGCTGCATCCACAGATTCGCAGGTAGCTCCGATCTTGCAGGCTTCAAACGCCGCATCCTGCGCCTTTTTTTCCAGGTTCCAGATCTCGGTCTGCCTGGCATTTGGTTTACCCACCACAAAGGTTCGGGTGATATCAGAGGCATAACCTTCAACAGACGTTCCCCCATCCACCAGGATCACATCCCCTTCTTTGATGACCTGGGGAACGATGGATCCATGCGGGATCGCTGTATATTTTCCAACCAGCACCATGGCCCCGCCCGTATAGCCCAACTTGCTGAATGCCTTTGAAATATTGCCGCTGAATTCGGCCTGCGGCATACCGGGCTGTATGGTGGCAAAGGCGGCTTTATAAGCGGCAATGGTTACATCATTTGAATATTGCATCAGCGCGATCTCCGCTTTACTCTTATACATCCTGCATCCCGCCGTGACCGGTGTGGCATCAAGCAACTGAAAACCTGTTGCCTCTTTGCGTATGCCATCGGCAATAAAAAAACGAACGCGCTCTTCGATGCCGATACGTCTGAATCGAACGCCCCGATCTTTCACGATGCCCGCAATGAGGGCGAAAGGACTCTCCTCTTCTTCCCAGCACCTCACATCGTCACCGAATGCCGGATTGATCAGTTCACGGGCTCGACCCTCTTCAAACTTCGGGCACACATAAGCCACTGCTCCGCGGGATGGGATCACGAGCCCAAACGTTCGCTCACTCTGGCCCCAACGCATACCTGTAAAGTAAAAACAGGAGGCCGTGCCTTCCATGAAAACGGCGTCTATTTTCTGCTCCTCCATCAGCCGCTGCGCTTTCTGAATACGCTGCTTACGCTCCTCCACGGTGATGGGCACGATGCCTTCCATCATAGGTGAGAGGTCACTGATCGCCCGGGGCAGGCCGCTATCATGAGCCTGCAGATCGCCCGGGAACGACAGGGCACCTGTAGTCAACGCAGACAGTCCGAGGAATTTTCTTCTATTGATCGACATACATTAAAAATAATCATTTTAGGGTTGCACCCAGATCTCTGATACGGCTTCAGCAATGGGATGGGTGGCTGTATATTTCTTACCCAACAGTTTTGCAATGGTCTGCGCAAACTGCCTTTGATACAATTGCATCGGGGCCGAAAGCTCGCCTTTTGCCGGTAGTCCGGGTGCAAGGACGGCAAACCATATTTCACTTGCATCTGCAACGCCCTGACCATGTGAACCCCATTGGTCCTTTATCTTATCACCCCTGCCATGGTCTGTAGTGAAGAAGATAGCCGTTTTGTTCCTGTATTGGGGTGTCGACTGCACATAGCTCCAGATCTCACTGATCCATTTATCTACCTGCCTCGCAGCATCGAGGTAATTCCTGTACTCATTATGATGCGCCCACTCATCCGTTTCTCCATAAGCAATGTACAGCACCCTGGGCTTGTTCGCCTTCATATACTCCATCGCGGCATAGTGCGTATACACATCGAGGCACTCGCTGTTGTGAAAAGGCCTGGTGGAATTCAGCAACATACTGTTTACCAGTTTCTGGCGATCATTCAATTTACCGGCAACCGTATCAAAAGCGGAAACCACCTGGAAGCCGGCACGACTTTCATTCAAAATCCTGTCGAAGGCCTCCCAGGCGCCAAATGCGGCCATACGGCCTTTGAATTCTGGTTGCTGGTGCAGGAACTCCAATACAGTGACGTGCGGATTAGGCGGATAATCATTTCTGTTGATGGCTGTATCCACATGCCCGGTCATAATTTCGCTATATCCCGGATAAGAGAACCAGTAAGGATTTGCGTTATTCACTTTGTTGCCGAGCCAGCGGTTGCCATAGATCTGGCCCTGATCCTGGACGGTCTTCCAGAGAAAAGGCATCAGCATGCTCCTTCTCACATCACCATTGGCGTTCCAATACTTACGATAGATATAGCTGCTGTCATTCTGATTGTATTTTTTATTACTGCCCAGCTCATGGTCCATGCCGCCGAACACTTCCTGCCACCGGAGGCCGTCGGTGGTGATCACGATTATGTTTTCGATTGTTGATTTAACCGGCGTGATCTTGTTCTGGGCCGACGCAAAAGCAGCGCAAATAGTGGCTGCCAGCAAAAAAATCATTCTCATATAGTTCTTGTTTTGGAGGAAGTTCAGGGGGTGTTAAGAAATCATTGTTCATCCGGCCAGGGAACAGGTTTGCCGGTTGACTTTACTACCGGCATCGGCGCATACCATTTTCGAAGCTGATTCGACAAAGCGGCGGACAGCGCTTTCACTTTGTCAGGATGGGCAGCTGCAAGATCATTCAACTCGCCAATATCATCTTTCAGGTTATACAATTCTTTCTTTCCGGTTCTCATGTAATAAATCATTTTCCAATCGCCCTTGCGAATTGCGCTTTTGTAATTGATACCAGGGCCGTCATTGGCGATCCATTTATTTGGATAATGCCAGATCAACTCTCGTTCTATGGTAGACACCTGAGGCTTCTTTAGCGCGGCAACAAAACTTTTCCCATCTATCGTTTGAATCGTTTTGTAGTTCTTGATCTGGGCCATTTCTAACACAGTAGGCAAAAGATCGTCTACGATCACCTGGTTTGCGTTAACAGAGTTGGGCATTACCACGCCCGGCCATTTCACGATCATGGGATTCCGGATACCGCCTTCATACATAGAGCCCTTACCCGCTTTCAACGGAAGGTTTTGGGTATGTGCCGCCCCTCCTCTGGAAGGCTTGGTACTGAGACCCCCATTATCACTCAGGAAAATGATCACGGTATTCTGGTCCACTTTCTTTTGCTCGAGATAGTTCATCAGGTCCCCCAGGCTTTTGTCCATCCCTTCCACCAGTGTGGCATATTTGGCTTCGATGGTGTCCAGGCCGGCATCCAAATACTTCTGCAGGAATCTCGGATCCCCCATGATGGGCACGTGGACCGCATAGTGGGAAAGGTGGAGAAAGAAGGGTTGCTTGTTTTGAATGGGCGCGTCGAGTGCTTTGAGCGTTTCCCTGGTCAATGCCTCTGTAAGAAAAGTACCCGTGCCATGGTATTCCTGCAAGTCAGGAACAGCCTGTATGGTGGGCCTGGAAGGCACATTGCCGTAATTGTCTTCACTGAAAAAAGATTGCGGATGACCGGCGGAATGGCCGGCTATATTCACCATAAAGCCGAGGTTGTATGGATTAGAGCCAGGTGTACCACTGGAACCCCAGTGGGCTTTACCAACGTGAATCGTGAAATATCCGGCTTCTTTCAGGAGTACCGGAAACGGGGTAGCATGGATCGTTCCGGTGATACCGGCCACCTGACTCAAGCCATTGATATTCCAGGTAGCTGGCGCCAATTGCTCATCGGGATTATCGGTATTGTTATTCTTGAATGGCGAGGTCCAGTTGGTCACGTGATGATGCGCAGCATTCATACCGGTGAGCATACTTATCCTTGTTGGCGTGCAGACCGGCGATGCATAGGCATTGGTCATCTTTACACCCGTTGCTGCCAGCCGCTCCATGTTGGGCGTGCGGTAGCGTTTATTGAGCGGTGTGGATTCTGACCAGAAAGGAACCGATGTATCCTGCCAGCCCATATCGTCCACCAGGAAAATGACAATATTTGGCCTTTGCGTTTTTCCTGCCTGGGCATTGACCGCCACAGTGAAAAACAAAAATGTGCACGCAATGAGAATATGTTTCATAGCTACTTGATTCTGGGGCAAGGAATGGTAAGCCCATTTTGACGCAGTTCCAGCGTTTCCACCACGCCCTGTTCATTCCGCATCACTTTGAAAACGGCTGAAGGCACTTCCATGATACTGAATTCATCGCTGCCCGTGAAAAGCATCCTATAGCCGGGCCCCTGTTGGTCAGCCTGGCGAATACAAAGATCTTCCCCGCATTTAGCGATGATGAGGGTATCACTCTGCAATTTAAACTGGCCCTGGAGGCTATCCATTTCGGGAGCTGAGAGTTTCACCAGTTTTTTGAATACCGGTGTATAAAAATCCTTCCAGCCATACACCCTGGCCACGCTGTTGGTGAGCTCTTGAATGATCGCGAAACTTTCGCCATTGGTCATGATCACAACGCCATCCCCGCCTTCGAGGCTTCCGTAGGACGTGCACAGGAATCCTGCATTGCTGCCGTTGTGGTTAAAATAGGTACGGCTTCCTTTTTTTGCAATGAAAACACCCAGTGCTGCACTGGAGTCACCATAAGGCGTCATTCTTGTTGCCATCATCTCCTTTGAAAGCACTTTCCTTGATCTGCCCTCCAGCGCTTTCTGGCAATCGATGATGTACCTGGCGAGATCGGTTGGGGTGGTCCACAAACCCGCTGCGGCCTGCTCGGGATAAATATGGAACTTCCCTTCGATCCTGCCGCCATCCGAATCGTGCCCGGAAGCGAGCACCGTAGTATCGGCCGGGGGCTGGCTGTAAGAACTGTTTGTCATCCCCAGGGGCGACAACACTTCGAGCTGCATGTAATCTGCATAGCGCATCAGGGCAAGGTCCGTGATCAGTAATTGTGTGATGGTAGTACCGCCGCCCGAGTATTTGAATTTCAGGCCGGGCTCAAAAAGCGATCGCACTTTTTTCGTATTTGCGGGCGTCTCGCCTTTCAGTACCTGGTAAACATTGGGAATAGGGACAGATCTGTTATAGCCTGGAAATCCGTGTATATCAAGACCTGCAGTATGGCTCAACAACTGGTATACATTGATCTTTTTATCCTTCGACGCTGTATCGTAAGGGAATTTCCAGGTGCGCAGGTAATTATTGATATCTGCTTCCGGATCGATCTTCTTATCCTGCACCAACCGCAGCAGTCCCAGGCTGTTCAATGATTTGCTGATAGAGGCCGCCTGAAATCTTGTGTTGGTAGTAGCTTCCCTGCCTTCCAGCGAGTCCGCCCAGCCATAGGCTTTGGCCCAATCAATCTTGTATTCACGGATCACGGCGATGCTTACTCCTTTCACTTTAAGCTCCTGCATACGCTGCAGTATATTTCCATTGATCAGGGAGTCTCCATAGATCAGGTTGGGAGCCAGCGAATTTTCCACCTGTCGGATACGTTCTTCGGTTTCAGTCGCCATTTGGGCCTGTGCCAGCGCCGGAAACATCAATAACACTACAATCAGTCTTCTCATACTTTCAAAAAATCAGTTTATCGTCAATACTTATGATCGTCACAATTTGAGCATTACTTTCTTACCAGTCCTTACGGATTCATAGATGGCATCAATGATCTTCATGTCCTTGACGCCTTCGGCACCATCAACCGGAACTACAGGTTTCCTGCCATCGAGGATGATGGCTGCCATCTCATCCATTTGTACGGTTTGATGGGTGACGTGCGGATGTGTAAGTTCCCCAAGATGCGTACGGCCCTTGATCGGTCCGTAGCCTGTAGATGGCTGCATTTCGGCAAAACCCTTGGATCCGTTGAGAAAGAACCTGTCCAGGTTATTCATGTTGTACGTGGACAGGCATGAAGCAACCGCGCCTGAGGGGAAACCCATCTGGTAAGTTATGGTTTCATCCACACCCTCTTTGAATTTCACCGGATCTGTTTTTACTTCCTGCGCTGTGACCCAAATGGGCTCCTCACCCACCATATAACGGGCACCATTAACCGAATAAATGCCGATGTCCATCATCGATCCGCCACCTGCCAATTCCTTACTCAGTCGCCACTGTGTTGGATCGCCGATACGAAAACCCGTCAGCCCCTGGAAGAACATGATCTTACCCAATTCGCCGGCGTTACGCATGCGGATGATCTCAAGGGTTTTGGCTTCAAAATGCATCCGGTAACCGATCATCAATTTGACGTTAGCCTTGGCACAGGCGTCCACCATGGCCTGGGCGTCTTTTGCGTTCACCGCCATGGGCTTCTCGCAGATCACGTGTTTGCCGGCTTTTGCCACGCGGATCGTCTGGTCCTTGTGCTGTGCGTTGGGCGTGATGATATAGACCGCATCAATGTCCGGATTATTCCTGATCTCATCGAAATTCTGGTAGTTATAGCAATTCTTTTCAGGGATGCCGTATTTAGCCTGCCAGTCTTTGATCTTCGATGGCGTTCCACTGATCGCCCCTACCAGCCTGGCGCGGGTACTGTCTTTCATAGCGTCGGCAACGCGGGTGCCATAACCACCCAGTCCCATGATGGCCACGCGAAGGACGGGACCCTGGTGCTCCCCGCCCAGGGAAAATGAATTGCCTGATAGAAATGGAACCGCCAGAAACGGCGCAGTGAATTTCTGGATAAATGAACGGCGTGAAGACATGGCTTTGCATTTAGATGTCGCTAAATGTAAAACTATTCATCCTAAAAATCCTTATTTCCCCCCGCCTACCCTCAACAGGTAATCTTCAAATAACCGATCCGAAGGACGGGGCAGGCTGGTAGCCACAAAACGGCCCGCTGGATCGATGAGCATGTATCGGGGAATGCCTTCAATACCATATTTACGCATGAACGCCATTTTATCCGTGGCCCGCAGTTGCACCGTAAGTTTAGATTTGTCACCGGCCTGGTACCGCCACAAGAACAGGTTTTCGCCATCATCGATAGACACTGCAACGAAAGCCATCTTGTCACTGCTGTACATTTCCGCATAACGCTGGAAGAATGGATCTTCCAGTTTACATGGCCCGCACCAGGTGGCCCAAACATCCACCACGATATATGTCCCCTTAAAATCGGTCCAGTTCATGATCTTCCCAGCCGTGGTTTCAGCATCAAAAAGCGGAGCAGGCATTCCCGTAGTCAATGAGTTCTCCAGTGCCAGACGCTCTGCCGTTAAGCCGGCCAGAAAGGGATCTTTTTGAAAACCCATGTAGCTATTGTACAAACGGTTTCTTTTTGCGCTATCGCCATAATTGGCGATCATGCCGTTCATGCCATGGTACAGCATCGCATTCTTCACTTCCACGGGCTTGTTGCTGTTCACCACTAAGTCAAAATAACTGCTGTCGAAACTCAGGTCCCGGATCTTTCCCTGGTATCTCAGATTTTTATCAAGGTACTCGAGATAGTCGGGGTATCCCAACAAACTGGTCTCCGCATCAGTCACCGCGTTGATCAGGGTATCCAGGGATCTTGGATATTCCAGTTTCTTACCCGGATTATACATCGCAAAACTCCGGGGGTAATCTATTTTTACTTTCTCGAGGTATGCCAAGGTCAGCCGCTTCTTTTTCATGCTGATGAAATCTTCAGCGGGCCTGATATTATCCAGCGTTTTAAATCGATCAACGCGTTTGATCGCTTCCTGCCAGCTTTTGAGCACATCATCAGCAAAAACTTCCGGCTTATAATTCTGCAGGTTGTCTATTTCAAACCCATTGTCCTGCATGCGTGTATTCATTGCATTCTCTGCCTGCCTTGTTCCGGTAATGGTAGCCGGCCCTCTGCCCATATTCATTCTGTTGGCGTTCCAACGAATATGGATACTGTCCTTATCGCCCATATAAACATTGGCCCCAACATTTCCTGCAAGAACAACATAATCCCCGGCCTTGAGGGGGTCACCCTGGTATACACCGTGAAAACTCCCATTCCGGATGGGCATTGCCATGAGCGTGTCCCTGGTCTGCGGGTTAAACAGCACGGCCATAGTAATGGTGCTGTCCGGACTTATCATATGCCCCGCAACAACGGTTCTGTTATGGCGGGCATAAGTAACGGGGGTTTCAATAAAATAAAATGCAATACCAAACAAAAGCGCGGCTACGCCGATCTTCAAAAGCTGACGACTACCCTTCACCGCAAACTTCCAACTCCGGTAGTAGTAATACTGATAGCCGATCCAGAGCAGTATCAGCATCCATGCAACGCTGAGTTTCTCGTTATGCAGGAACCAGTTTATCCCGGGTTTGACATGTTGAGACGACATGCCCGGCGAGGCATGGGGAATCCACTCGCCAGACTGCACTGCCCCGGCAATGCCTGCGCCAACGATCAGCAGGAAGCCAATCAAAAACGGACCCACAAAATTGGTTAGCCAAATAGAAATAACGTATTGAAAAGCCAGCAGGCCGAGGCTGGCGATCCAAATCCTGAAAATGAAATACAGAACACTGCCCCATGGAATAGAGCTGTTCAGGTAGTCCTCTTCATGCTGTATCAGGGCAATGAGATACATGCCCACAAGATTCAAGATGACAAACAACAGGAGGCTTAACAATGACAGGAATGCAGCCATTGTATACTTCCCCAGGTAGATAAAGGCACGATGAATAGGCTGGGTTTCGATCAGCTTCCAACCCTGGCTGCGGTGCTCTGTCTGGCAAAGCTTCACTACGATCAGGATGCAAACCAGCATATACAAGAACATGAAATTCATGACCTCCCGCTGGAGGGCATTTTCCCAGGGCGTTGCACCACCCTGATTTAAGCTCCCGGCATTAGTTAGCGAAAAAACAGTAGATATAACCGGTATGAGTCCCGATCCGATGAGAATGATCCACCAGATCCCGGTCCCCTTGAGTTTGATCCATTCCGCCTTAAAGGCCCTTATGCTGTTTGTGATGATCTCCATAGAACTATTTTTCATTGGTCAGGTTCATGAACCATTCTTCCAGTCCTTTCTTAACGTCAATGCCTTCCACCGGGATCGATAGTTCCACAAACTTCCTGTTGATATCTGAAACCTGGATCTGGTCGTCAACATTGATCTGCAGGCTCCGCTGGTTGAGCACCCGCAAGCCCGGAAAAATGGGGAATAATTTTTCAGCGGCGGCCGGCGCATCCTCCACCAAAAACTGCACTTCTTTTGACAACCCCGGCCGGCTTGTCAGATCATGCATGGTTCCCTGATAGCGCAGCTTACCCCGATGGATGATCCCGATATGATCACAGGTTCTCTCGATCTCCGCCAACAGATGGCTTGATATAAATACGGTGATGCCGTGTTCCTCTTTCAGCCGAATGAGCAGGTTCCTGATCTCAACAATACCGGCGGGATCCAGCCCGTTCACGGGCTCATCGAGCATCAATAATCTGGGTTTATGGATGATGGCGGTGGCAATACCCAAACGTTGTTTCATGCCCAGCGAAAAAGCCTTTACCAGCTTCTTCCCGGTTTTTGCCAATCCCACCGTTTCAAGCACAGGATCGATCACAGATCTGTCCAACCCTTTCAACACACATAAATGCCTCAGGTTATCGTACGCGGTGAGATTAAGGTACAGGGAGGGCATTTCGATCAGCGTGCCTACTTCTGAAAAAACTTCGGGCACAGCTTCGTCCAGTCGCCTTCCCAGCAGTGATATATTGTTGTAGGTCCCCGGCAACATGCCGCATAGCAGTTTCATGGTGGTTGTTTTCCCGGCACCGTTGGGACCGAGGAAACCATAAATTGAACCAGAGGGCACCTGTAAGCTGAGGTTATCAACCACTTTATCCAACTTGGAAAACGAATAGCTCAGGTTATTCGTTTCAATCGCATAGTCAATTTGCATGGATGTAAATTCAAATGTTAATGAACAGGCAGCTAATAAGGCAGTGGAGGTAAGATAAGTAAGATTTTTCAAACAGTATATGGTATACCCGGTTAATGGCATTCGAACGGAAGTTCAATGGAGGGAACGATTCTCGACCACTTTGCATAAAGCTTAACACAACATATGACCATCCTCATTCTTTTGGGCATGAGATTGTAGGACATTCGTTTTTCATCTCTTCAAAGCCAATCCATGCGTCACTATTTTACGAAAGGATCGGATGTTCATGAGAAAGATCTGGTGGATGTTATCCGGCATCATGCATTACCACTGCCAGGCAAAACTTCTTTAAAACCACTTTTCGATAAGATTGGAGATGCCCGGATCGTGATGCTTGGCGAAGCTTCCCATGGCACACATGAATACTACACCTGGCGAACATATATTTCCCAAAAACTAATCGAGGAAAAAGGCTTCCATTGTATTGCAGTAGAAGGCGACTGGCCCGATGCATACCGACTTAACCGCTTCATTAAAGGTTACGATACCACATACAGAACAGCAATTGACATCATAAGCCAATTTGACCGCTGGCCTACCTGGATGTGGGCCAACTGGGAGATGGTAGCATTTGCAAACTGGCTGAGAAATTACAACACGATGCCCCCGCGTGAAAACAAAGTAGGGTTCTATGGACTGGATGTATACAGTCTTTGGGAAAGCATGGAGAGCATCATGGAGTATCTCGAAAAAACAGACCCTGCAGCGATGAGGCTGGCTGAGGACGCTTTCAAATGCTTTGAACCTTATCGCAAAGGTGAAGGCATTGCATATGGTCGTGCATCACAATTTGTTCCCGAGCCCTGTCGCACAGAAGTTCGGGACCTTCTGGCCACCATCAGGGAAAGGCTTGGCAGTTATGATCATGACCCGGAGCATGTAATGAGCGTGGAGCAAAATGCCCAGATCGCAGTAAATGCAGAAGAATATTATCGCATCATGCTGGAAGGCGGACCATATAGCTGGAACCTTCGGGATAAACATATGGCCGATACACTCGACCGGCTTCTGGATTTTCATGGCCCGGATTCGAAAATCATTGTATGGGCCCATAACACACATATCGGCGATGCGAGGGCTACGGATATGGTTGATGAAGGAATGTTCAACCTGGGGGAGATCGCAAGGATCAAACACCACAGGGAAGGCGTAGTGCTGGTAGGCTTCGGATCTTATAAAGGATCGGTGATCGCAGGAAGAAGCTGGGGATCCGAAATGCACAAAATCCCCCTGCCACAAGCAAGGGAGAAAAGCCTGGAACATTACATGCACATGGCGGGAAGCGAGAACAAGCTGCTGCTGATGGATGAACTTTATAATGAGCCCATGCTCATGGGACACCACTTAGGACATCGCGCCGTAGGCGTTGTGTACGATCCGAAGTATGAAGAGTATGGCAATTACGTACCCACTATTTTACCGTTGCGCTATGACGCCTTCATTCACCTCGACGAAACACATGCATTATTTCCGCTGCACATTAAACCCCACGGCGGCGAGATGCCGGAGACCTATCCATTTGGCGTATAATAAAACCATAACCATGACCCCTAAAAAAAAACAAGCACCCGATCCGGAGATCCCAAGACCAACAGATCCCATTGTGAAACCTGAGGAAGAATCACCGATCCCCATTAGTCCTGAGGAAATACCTGATATAATCCCTGTTGAGGAGCCGTTTGAAAACCCACCACCCTTTGAAGTTCCGGAACCAGGGGAGGGACCATAACGAAACCCTACTCCACCACCCACCAGGAATATGAATAGGGTTTCAACACCACGGGGACATTTACGGAATAGTTTCTGTCGAGTGTATAGGTTCCGGCAGCGCCTTCTTTCTCCCTGATCTTTACCGTGGACGTTTTCCCGGTATAATACAGGGGAACAGTGATCTCCTTCCTGATCTCCTGCCCGGTAGGATTAAACAACATCATCAAACCTTTTTGCTTCAGTCCCGGACCTACATGCAGCCAGCCATCCCAATCACGACCATCCGCCCTTCTTAAATGAATCAGATCCGCATTCAGGATCTCCCGGTATTTTTTGTACCAGGTGATCACCTTCACCACGGTCTGGCGGGTCTGCTCCGTATCATACAACCTGGGCCCACGGTAACAGGCTTGCACACCGGCCCCATAATACTGCATCATCAGCTGTTCGTAGTCTTTCAAATGCTCGGAGAGTGGCTCCAGCACTGCTTCCGGACCACCACCCTGGTATTTCACCAGCGGCACGAAACCCCAGCCCATGGAAGGGGTTTTCTCCCAGGTACCATCAAATATATTCTGCCTGTTCAGGATCATCTGGTTCTCGCGGGGCAATGAAAAATTCACCTCTCGGTAGCCGATCGCTATCTTGTGCGTACCATCCAGGAAATACCAGTCGGGCGCATTAATGTATACACCCCTTTCATTCAGCCATCGATAAAGATCTTTCTGCATTTCCATCTGTCGCCACTGGGAATCATCGAGACCTTTATGCCCCGGATGGGAAGTGGAGGCGCAGAGATCCCCGGGATAAGGACCATCATTCTCCCAAATATTGAACCCCGTATACGTAAAGAACTGCTTGATCTTATCACGATATGCCAGGCCCCACTTACTGCCAAAACAAGGTGCATTGCCAAAAAAAGCGCCACCTGTTTTTCCTGTTGCCGGATTGATCACATCATCTTCCTCACTGATCCTGCGTGAACTGAACAATGAATATCCGCCGATCATCAAACCCTTACCATGGGCATAATCAGCAAGCTTCTTCCATCGCTGCAAATTCTTTTCCGACAGGTCCTCCATATTGAGGTGCGACCCAAAACTCAATATCAGCGCTTCATAACCGGTGGAATCACACTGGTCGATAGCCTTGATCACCTCTTCATCATTCCTGCTCACCAGATGCATGAAGATGGGATTGGCGCTTGTCCACGGCGCCACTTTGTTATACATCTTCCTCACAAACAAACCGCGCCTTTCCCGGTCATAGCTGTCCATCAGCAGTTCATAGGTCCTGACCGATTGAAAATTTTCGCCCGGCTTCAACTCAATACCCGGCGCTTTATCCGGATACACTTCCAGCACGCAGGGGGTCTCATAATTATAGTTGACTTGTGAGGTATAACTGCTGTCGATCTTCCAATGTGTGGTCTGGTCGCTGATCTGGTAGCGCATGGCATTATTGAAAGCATAATTCGTTTCCACGTAGATGCCCTGCTGGGTCTTCATCTGGGCAGGGCTTCCCACCACCGCGCTCTCTTCTTCCACCAGGTCAAGGATCTCGTTCTTTACGCGGTCGATCTTCAGGGAGGCGGCACTGCCGTTCTCCATGCTCACGTATTTTACGATCAATGGCATACCATCGTGTATCTCATAATGCACTTTTACTTCAAGGCCTTTGATACGCGGATCGGTATACTTGAAACTCAGCAATTTCCCCGTTGGCGATTTGGTATTTGCCGTCCACCCGGCAGGCTTCCATTTCAGATGATCGGCGAGTGCATTAATTTCATAGCCAACAAACTGCATATCTGCTTCCCGCGCAGTCATCTTATCCACCCACTCAGTCAGCAGGTAAGCCTTCTCCTTCTGACCATACAATCCCCCTACGTTTCGGTCTTCCTCGTTGATGCGGATCACTGCTTCGGGTTTTACGGCCCGCAACAACTGCTGTCCATTGGCAAGGTTGGTGTACTCAATGCAAGCCACGTTGGGTTTTATCCTGAATACACGCTTCACAAGGCCATTGTACAGGATGATGTCTCTGCCGTCTTTACTGATATAGATATCGGCCTTCACATCAACCGGATGTACCAGCCAGTCTTTCCCGAAGGGTTTGATGTCCGGAGGCCATGGAGTTGCTTTCTGCTGGGCCTTGGAAAGAGATGCGAGCAAAAGAAAAACAATCAGGGCAAAAAATCTGAGCATATCGAAGTGATTGATTAAATAAAATACTGAATCGCCTTATGATCGAAACTGATGCCGGCGATGAACATTCTCATCCTTAAAATTGATCTCCAATAATAATCATTCGGCCGAATGTACCAATTCCCTATTTTCATGGAACGATGATTCAAACCTACGACTATATCGTCATCGGCGTAGGATCCATGGGTTCCGCCACCTGCTACCAGCTTGCAAAAAGGGGCAAGTCGGTTTTGGGTTTGGAACAATTCACCACGCCCCATGAACTGGGTTCCCATGCCGGTGAAAGCAGGATCATCCGCAAGGCTTATTTTGAACACCCGGATTATATACCTCTCCTGATCAGGGCCTATGAAAACTGGGCCGAGATCAGCAAACGCAGCGGCCGGGAGCTCTACCATCGTACCGGCTTGCTCTATGCCGCGCCCAGGGGCCATTCGTTACTGGAGAGCATCAAACACTCAGCCTCATTATACCAGATCCCCCTTCAACAAGGCGTTGCTTCGGCATTTGACCTGCCGGGCGATTATGAAACCCTTTTTGAGCCCGATGCCGGATATGTGGAACCGGAGAATGCCATCCGCGCCTTTGTAACAGAAGCAAAAACGCTGGGCGCTGCCATCCACGAAGAGGAAACAGTGAAGGACTGGAAACTGGAAGAACGAGGCTTGATCGTAAGCACCAATGCCAGCGAATATCTCTGCAAGAAATTAGTGGTCACATCCGGCGCCTGGTCGGCCAAACTGATCCCGGGGATCGCGCAACACCTTAACGTGACCAGGCAGGTCATCACCTGGGTAAAACCATCGGATCCTGATATGTTTTCGCCCAACCGGTTTCCCTGTTGGATGATCGCCACGGACCGCAGCGGGGGTTCATACTATGGCTTCCCTATCCTTCCGGAACATCCTGGCGCACTGAAGCTGGCTTACCATTTCCCTGGTGAACCAACAGACGCGGATCAGGTGAACCGCACCGTTACCGAAGCCGATACCGGGCACTTACATCAATTCATGAAAGACCATCTTCCTGCAGGTACCGGTGAAACTGAGAGGTTTAAAGTTTGCCTGTATTCCAATTCACCGGATGAACATTTTGTCATAGGTAACCTGCCCGGGTTTGAAGACCGTGTTTGTATAGCCTGGGGATTCAGTGGGCACGGATTCAAGTTCGTTCCTGTTGTGGGTGAGATCATGGCAGATCTGGCTATGTATGGACAAACAAATCTGCCAATTGGATTTTTGAGCCCGCAGAGGTTTCAATGATTTTGTTTCACTTACATCACTTCGCTCAGCGATACTGAAATACCACCCCGATTCTTACTGCGCTGCGCAGCCTCCATAAAGGCGTAGATCTCCAGGGTTTCTTTGGGAGATACCGGGGCGTTTCCGGATTGGAAGAACTCGCAGATCTTTTTCAGCAACAATTCATAACCCGTGTAGGTTCCCAACTGCACAACACCCTTTTCGCCAAACACCGTTCCGCCATAGTCCTGCTTCCCGGATTTGATACCCCGAAAAGTTCCAACACGACCATCGTTCCAGATCCCGACGGTGACGTCATTCCCTTCCATGGCCATCCGGGTGACATGCTTGCATCCGGCACCCATCACGGTATACAGGTATTCAACACCATGGATACCGTACCAGAAAAGATCGGGATGCGCGGGTTCGGTATTCATAGGACTGAAACAATCGGCACCCAATACTTTTCCGGCTGTACCCTGCTCCAACATGTTGACCACACCGGTGGTATACCGTAAGGAAGACGATGAAAAAACCGGCACCTTATACTTCTCAGCGGCTGCATAGATCGCCTGAACATCTTTCATGGAAGCCGCCACGGGCTTGTCGATGAACACTGGCTTACCCGCCTTGAATACCTGCAGCGCCTGATCAAGATGTGGTTGGCCATCATTGGTCTCCAGCAACACCACGTCTACCTTGTTCAGCAGGATGGAAATGGAATCAACGATCTCCACCCCAAAGGATTTCACCTGCTCGGTGTATTCCGGTATTCGATCGTAACTCGTTTTGATAGTCTTACTACCCCAGGGATATGCGGCCACCACTTTATAACCATAATAGGCTGCGCCGGCATCAGGGCCATTCAGAAACTTTGTAAACGCCACGCTATGTGATGTGTCCAGGCCAATAATGCCAACTCGTCTTTTGTCCTGCCGGGGGCTGGCCGTCAAAGCACCGGGCAAACCCAATGCCATTCCCGCTAAACTGGTATCCCTGATGAATGATCTGCGACTGCTGCTCATGTATATCGTTTTAAAAATTCAAAATTAAATCCCCTGGTCCGTAAGTCGGGACGCGCTGATCTCATCCAGGTAAAGACTGGCACCGGGATGGGTTCTCAAAATAGTTGATGGGTATTTCGACGCTATGGCCTGGTTCATGGTATTATAGACCGCCTGGACCTTGGTTCTGCCAGGCACGCTGGCGTATAAAGTCTTCCCCTGCAACAGCGCAGGAATAGTGAGTGTGATGGCGTGCGTCGGCACGTCTTCAAACGATGCGAAACAGCCGTCGTTCACCTGTTGTGTCCTGCAGGCATCATCGAGTTCAACCATTTTTACCAGCAAGGGGTCAGAGAAATCGGCAACGGGTGGATCATTGAATGCGAGATGGCCGTTCTCCCCGATGCCGAGCAACACAATATCCGGTGGATACTGCTTTAGCAGGGAACTGTACCTGTTGCACTCGGCTGAAACATCCTCTGTATTGCCATTGATATAGTGGACTGACCTGAAAGGGAGATGGCTGAAAATGATCTCCTTCAAAAAGTTTCCAAATCGTTGTGGCGCCTCATCGGGCAGACCCACGTATTCATCCATGTGAAAAGCGACAACCCGGTTCCAGTCCACATCCTGGGACCTGAAGCACTCCAGCATTTCCTGCTGTGAGGGCGCCGCGGCAAAAATGATATTCACCACTTCCTGTTGCTCCATGAGCCTACGGATCTCTGCGGCAGCTGCTTCTGCAGCAGCGGTTCCCATTTCCTGGCGGGTTCGATAAATACTGACCTGCAGCTGGTCTGCAACAAAACTTCTGATCATGCTTTATTTTTTAAACACAGATACTCCCTGAACAATGGTATGGGAAATATTGACATCGTCATCGAAGATGACCAGATCCGCATCTTTCCCTGTTTCCAGCGACCCGGTGTATTGATCAATGTTCATGATCCTTGCCGGTGTTGTACTGGCCATATAGACGGCTTCATGCATAGGCACTTCGGCCAGTTGATGCATGTTTCTTACCAACCGGTCCATTGTTGCCACACTGCCTGCAAATGCTGTCCTGTCGGGCAACTTCGCCACGCCATCTTCAATGATCACTTTCAGGCCGTGTACGGGATGTCCCAGCACGCTATCCCCTTCAGGCATTGCTGCGCCCCGCATGGCGTCCGTGATCAGCGCTATGCGCGATGGCCCTTTGATCTTGTAGGCGAGTTTCAGGAGCGGCGCCGGCACATGAATACCATCACAGATCATCTCAACATCCAGTTCGTCCATCAACAGGGCGCTCTCGATCACACCGGCATACCGGAATGCATTCTTCCTGGTGACCCCGCTCATGCAGGAGTACAGGTGAGTAACCAGGGTAAAGCCGTGGTCCACCGCTTTGACCACATCCTCATACAGGGCATCGGTATGTGCGATGGCAGGCAGGATGCCTTTCTTCTTCAGTGCTGACCCCATTTCTAACGCCCCGGGCAGTTCCGGCGCAACGGACCACCGCAGCAGCCCTTTGTGATGATCCAGGATCTCCTGGTATTCTGAAGGATCGGGGTTGCGGATATACTTGGGATCCTGTGCGCCACGCTGGTTCATAGCGAAATAAGGCCCTTCGATGTGCACGCCAAGGAGTCGTGCTCCGTTGATCTGTTGGGAACGAACGCTGTCAAAAACCTCCATCGCCTTCACCATCGCTTCACGTGTGGCGGACATGGTGGTGGGAACCATGGATGTGGTGCCATACCTGGCATGGGTCTCTGCGATCTTTATAAAAGCCTCTTGCGTTTCATCCATAAAATCATACCCGCCGCCGCCATGCACGTGGATATCGATAAAGCCGGGCGAGATGTATTTTCCGCAGGCATCTATTGTTGTTGCGCCTTCTACTTCCAGATCACCTTCTGCAATGGCCGTGATCTCTCCATTTTCCACCAGTACGGTTCCCCCCGGGATCACACGCGTGGGTGTGATCACCCTGCCATTATGGATCTTTAATTTCTGCATGGCTTTCATTTATCGAACGGATGGTGCCATTGATCTTTTAAAACCCCAGCTTCGGATCTTATGACCATAGGCAGCGTAGAACACCAGGAACAGGTAACAGGGTAAGATGACCCAGTATGCTTCCCTCAGACTGAAAAGATCGGCAAAATATCCATAAAACAATGGCATGATGGCATTCCCGCAAAGTCCCATGATCATGACGGATGCGCCCAGTTTGGTAAAACGCCCCAGGCCATCCAGCGCAAGCGGCCAGATGCCGGCCCAGATGAGGGAGTTGGCCAGTCCGAGCAGCACAACGAACCACAATGAAATATCGGACCGATGGCCAAGCAGGGTCACTTCACCTCTTGAAAAAATGATCAGCAGCGTAAACACGGTGCCGAGCAGGGTACATACCCTTAAGGCATTGACCTGGCTGATGTATTTCGGAATGGTGATGATTCCCAGCACATATCCGCAGATGGTGAGGAAGAGGATATACGAGGGAAAAACCTTGGCTTCCAACAATGGTATGTTCATCGAACCGGCATAGCCGATCACGGTGTCGATGGCGACCACCTGCGCGCCAACATGAACAAAAATCCCAATGGCGCCCAGGATCAGGTGTGGGAACTGGAATATACTGGTCTTGCCTGCATTGGTCTCAGCTACGTTCCCCGTTTCATGGTCAGTGTCGATCTCCGGGAGCGGCGAATACCTGATGAACAGGCCCAATGCCAGCAACACCACGCCCACAATGGCATAGGGCACGATCACGCGGGATACCAATTCGTCTAGCGCCCCAGCGCGGGCAACTTCGCTCATCCCCGGGAGTTTTTTGAAAAGCTCGCTGTCCGTTGCCTTGAGCACTACAGCGGCAAAGATCAGCGGCGCTAAAATACCTGCAGTCTTGTTGCAGATACCCATGATGCTGATGCGTTGCGCAGCCCGTTCCTTTGGCCCGAGCACCGTGATGTATGGATTGGCTGCGGTTTGAAGTATGGCCAGGCCTGCGCCGAGGGTGAAGAGCCCCACCAGGAAAACGGGGTAGGTTCTGCCCATGGCAGCGGGAATAAAAATGAATGCGCCCAGGGCCATGATAAAAAATCCGGTCATCATCCCTTTCTTGAATCCTACTGACTTGAGCAGGAAAGATGCGGGGACCGACATGACGAAGTAGGAGATATAAAAAGCGAAAGCAACAAAATAAGATTGGAAATTGGTGAGTTCACAGGCGATCTTGAAATACGGGATGAGGATGGAATTCACCCACGATACAAATCCGAAGATGAAAAACATAAGGCCTATGATCATGATCGAGATCCGGGTGGCACGTTTTCCCAGTTTCTCTGCCGACACCAGCCGATCGGTTCCTTTCATATCTGTTGCATGCTTCGGTTAAGGGTCAACGTTATGGAATCCGGAGTCCCGACAGGGAGCTCGACAATTTCCGGTGTCTTTCATCATAAAGCCCGAGGTACTGCTGTTTCATGTCTTCGCGCAAGTAAGATCGCTGCACCAGATCACGGACCTCATCGCGAGCGTCAAGCAGTTGATCCATGAAACGCTTGATCCTGAAATTCAACAGGCCGATCTTCATACCAAACTGAAAAAAATCATCGTAGCCATAGAACCCGAGCGTTTTGTAACTGCGCTTTTCAAAATCATTCGGATAAAGCCCGTCCAACAAGGCCAGATCGCTATCATCGCCATGCAGGCCCGTATTCACCAGGTTGTATGCCGGCGCCAATTGCCGGTCCCCATTTCCTTTAGGATCGATGCACGCAAAGTTCTCGAGGTTGCCATCCCCATTACAGAACAGGTAATTGAACACCACGATCTTGAACAGCAGTTCCTTAGCCGGAATGGCCGCCGGGAAAAGCTTATCGATCATCATGGCCATATCGTAGTAAGAGAGTCCGTATTTGTAATGGACGCCTGCGTTCTCTTTGTTGAGGTTGGCCAGCGACGCAAAATTTTCCGAGGGGATCATGCCGCCGTCTTTCCCAATATCGAAACGTTTTGCGATATAGGCTGGTGTGCCATCAGCCATGAATATCAGCGCCACTTTCACGGTAGGGATTTGGAATACCTGTGCAGCGATCTGCATGGTCAGTTGCGCATTCGCCGGATACTGGTCGGCATGAATGATATGCTGCGGTATGGGCTTCAATACATACTGGCCGCCTTCTTCAAGCGACAATTTGCGGCGGTGCAGCCTGACGGACAAATAAGGTTTATCCGTCTCAGGGATATCAAATGGCAGGATATGGTCCACCTGGCTCCCGTTAAAAACATCTTTCAGGCACCTTGGCGAGTAGCTCTGGTAACCGGGCTTCAGGGTACCCGGACAAACATTGATCTCAATCGCCATGTTGCGTGGTTTTGATTTTAACGGTCAATTCAAGTCCCAGCACCTGCAGGATCTTTGTCATATTGGCCATATTGCTGTTCTGCCCGCCTTCAATCGAGCGAATGGTTCGCTCGGCCACGCCACTTAGCTCCGAAAGATCGTTCTGCGTGTATTTCAACGCCTCCCGCCTTTCCCTGATGAGGCTTCCTATGGTATTTATATTATTCATGTTTAGGCAAATTTCTGCCGTTTGATAGCAAAAGTAGGAAAAACAGGGATGATAGGCTTATGTTGTTCGCGGTTCAGGGGATTCTGTTCATTTTACTTACTTTTAGTATCGTATGAAACAACTGTTTGCCACACTGGCATTATTCATCTGCCTCAGCTCCAATGCCCAGATCAGCTATACGGCAGAAAAAGAAAAACTGTACAAAAGGCTTACAGCAAGAACCATCGGCCCTAATTACGCGCGCTACATCGATCATTTCTACAAGCATGTGTGCGACTCGCTCGTCCAGTCAAAACTGGTGATCGATGGCGACCCGATCGAAAACGTACTGATCCGCTTATTTGGCTCTACCCAAATGGAATTGGATAAGAAAACCATCTCCATGCTGCGGGTGCCATCCCTGAATACCTTCTTCCTGAAAGTGCTGAATACCCGGAATAAAGGATCCATCGGACCACTATTCAGGCAGGTGGGCCTCAACCGTACGAGGATCCTGGCGAATGCATTTTATGGACTACCGATAGGCGACAGCATCCAAACGTTTTCCAGCATGCGGGAAATGATCTCGCAGCCCACCCTGATCCCCAAGCGGATCGAGGACCCGCGATACAAACCCTACCTGGATACCATCCTCTACTATTTCGCCAATGAGGAACCTGAGCTGTTCCTGAAAACCATGGAAACAAATGCCTTCGTTCAAAACCTCGCTGCTTCCAACAGCAACAGAACCGTGGACGCCATCGAGAAAATGAAAGGCATGGGCAACCTCAATAAGCTTTTGCCATTGGGGATCGCGATAGAAGAAGGCAAGCTTACACCGGAAGCAGTGATGACCCTCGCCTCAAAGCCTGCCAATTATCATATAGCCTTCACGGAAGAGATCATCCGGCTTCATATGCATGAAGATCCCGCCATCAGGAGTTACCTCACCGGATATCTCAACACCGCCAATGCAGAGCAGGCCAAAATATTCATAGACCCCATCAACCAACTGCATGAGTCGGCCGACAGGGAAAGATATTATGTGATCAACAGCCTGCCCGCCCAGGATCTCTATATGATCATGGTAGGCGGCGCCCCGGTGTTCTACACCTCCAGTTTCATGTACACGTTCAACAAGTTCATGAAGGAAGTGGAAAAAGAAGGACTGGAAACATTCTTTGAACGGATCGGATTTTATGAGTTCGGTGAATTCATCTCTTTGGCATCCGCCTACGGCGTGATCAACAAACTGATCAGTCAAATGGATGAAGAAAAGTTCGCCAACATGCTGGGGAACTACATGCGCAGGCATATCCGCACGGACCGGGTGGACAGGGATCTCATTGCAGACGGCATGGTGTTATCCGAGATTCTCTTTGGAATACGGCAAAACAAAAAAGCCCGTGAAATCATTGTTCAGAAGATCAATGAGATCTCCGCTTCTGAACAACGCTCAGATGTGCTCATACAACGTATGTTCGCTGGTTTCAGGGATATTTTGCAGGACAGCATTCAGGGCAGATTGAAAGAGATCGAAGAAATGTACGAGGTACTGCAAGTAGACCGCCTCAAAATCAGGGACACCATTGTGCAGGTTGGACTTTTCTATGATGATGTGGACGGGCTTTCCTCATTCAACAACTACATGGGATTTTTCCCGGATAACGCCTGGACCAAAGAAGATATGGGAAACTACGTAGTGCTTCGCTCCCGGTCAGGGAACGCGATGATCGTCTACCTCAACAAGCTGAATACCGCGGATGGTGACATTGCCGCGCAGAATGAAATGCTGGCGAGCATCCAGTCTGCAGGACTTGAGATCACTTCCTTCCTCCACCGTGGCCACAGCTATCACCTGGTCAAGAGCCTGAAGCGCATTCCCGGAAGCGCCCAGTTCGTTTACCTCGGCTCCTGCGGTGGATACAATGATGTGGTGAAAGTATTTCAGGCCAATCCTGATGCGCATATCATTTCCACCCGAAATATAGGATCGAAGCTGATCAATGATCCCATCCTGAGCAAGGTGAATAACCAGGCAGTCGCCAACCAGGACATGAACTGGGTAGAGCTGTGGGCGACCTTTGACAAAAGCTTTAAATCGAAAAACACCAAAGAACTTTTCTCGGCTTATATACCCCCGCATAAATACATTGGCATCATCTTCATCCGGGATGTTTTTAATTATTGAGGCAGGGTCTGCTAAACATCATTTCTCTGAACAAATCAAAATCATCTTCAAAAACACAGTTATGAAAAAACTATTCAGCCTGATCGCATTTTCATTGTTCACCATAGTGGCAGTAGCCCAGGTCACCAAAGAGGACGTGGACGTGATCCAAACAGCATTCGGAAAAGAAAAAGAAGACCTCGTTAAAAAATACATGGCCATCCCGGTGGAACTAGATGCTGCCTTCTGGAGTACGTATGACAAATATGAAGAGGAACGCAAAGCACTGGGGAGGGAAAAGGTGGCACTTATTGATGAATACGTGAAGGGATATGATGGCCTGGACGACAAAAAAGCTGCAGAGCTGATGACCAAAAAACTGAAGATAGGCGAGAGCTATGGTAAACTGCAAAAGAAATACTTCGATGCCATGAGCAAGGTGATCGGTGGTAAAAACGCGGCAAAATTCTTTCAACTGGAAGACTACCTCGAGAACATCATCCGTCTAGGCATACAGGAATCGATCCCGTTCATTGATGAACTGGACGCATCAAAGATTAAGACCGGGCAATAAGCTTCTTATCGATCATCCCCTATCAGGCAGTCTTACACACTCAATTGAAACAATATGAATAGCTCCCCGGTCCCCACCCTGGCAGATCTCTCCCTGACCAACAGCGGGCTTTTTTATAAACTGCTACGAAAACTTGGGCTGGGCAAATCAACCAGCAGAGGCTATTTATTCAGGAGTCTGTGCATCAGTGGCATCACCTGGCTGCCCCTGCTTATCCTTGCCATGATGCAGGGATTGGCATTTGGCAACCTGGTAGAAGCCAATTTCATTAAAGACATTGCAACGCATGCGAGGTTTCTGGTAATCATTCCACTATTGATCTTCGCAGAAGGTTCAGTAGATGCAAGGATCAGGGAACTGACGGCCCAGTTCTTCAGATCAGGCATCCTTACGGAACAGGAACATGGCAAGTTTGAAAAGATCAAGGAAAGTACGTCGAAGTTGACCCATTCTGTTTGGGTTGACTTCGTGATCCTGGCGGCCATCGTCATGTTAATGTCTACTCGGTGGAAAATGACACCTGATGACCTGAGCTATTGGGTTGTGGATCCCGCCACAAGAAGGATTTCCTGGGCCGGAATCTGGAATGTTGTTGTGAGCCTGCCTTTATTCCAGTTCATCCTGGTGCGTTGGTTATGGCGCTGGATCTGCTGGCTCACCTATTTCTATAAAATGTCGAAACTTCCCCTGAAGCTGAATCCTGCCCATCCGGATCTGGCTGGCGGATTAGGATTCCTGGGGCTTCCCCCAAGTCCGTTCATGGCCGTCAATTTTGCATTGGCAGCGTTATGTTCTGCAGTTGCCGCTGAACGCATTATTTTCCTTGGTCAGCACCTTTCGGATTTCTATATCATTCTGGGCGCACTGGGCCTGATCACTGTGCTCATGAACATATTGCCGCTACTGGTGTTCATGCCGCCGTTGATAGCTGCTCGCAGAAAAGGTATTTTTGAATACAGCACCCTGGTCCAAAAACACCACCGGCAGTTCGATCAAAAATTGCTGAACGTTGAAAACAACGAGCCGCTCGTTGGGAACCCGGCCGCATCATCAATGGCTGATATCAACAGCAGTTTTGATACGGTGATGAAGATGCGTGTGTTCCCGTTCGATATAAAGATCATGGCGTCTACCTTTGTTGTAATGATCCTTCCGGTTCTGCCTTTGCTGGCATTTGAGTACAACGCGATAGACATCCTGAAGAAACTGGCAGGACTGTTGTTTTGACACCAGATCTATTTGACTTTGCAACCCCCGGGACCGCATCCCGTGTTGGACAGCCCCATGAGCAACAACATCCCTCCGGCAAGCCCCATCAGGCTATCGTGCTTCACGAACGCGTAAATGATCGCAGCCATTCCGGTTGCCACCCTGAATATCCTGGCGGCATGCCAGTCTGTTGCCAGTACCTTCCTCATGATATTTTGTTTTGAAGGCTGTCCCATGCACCGCCATTATATACTTCCACTCCGGCACTTTCGAGGATGGATTTTGCGGAACCACTTCGATTGCCGCTCCGGCACACGGTGATCACAGGTTTATTCTTCTTCTTGAGCTCCTGTACCCTGCTGCTGATGACATCTAATGGGATGTTAACCGAACCTTTGATGTGGCCACTGCTGAATTCACCGGGCGTCCGTACGTCAACGATCATCGCGCCTTTCCGAACAAGGTCCGCATAATCCGTAGCCGGCGCGGAAGAGAACAGTCTTTGAAATATGCTCATAGTATCTTTTTAAATGTGAGCTGTAAAATTGCACCCGATTTTGCGCAACAATGGTGATAATTATCACAAGCGATGATCACTGGTTGGGGGCTGCCGGAGTTGGTAAAAGGATTTAGCAAAATTGAGACAGGACCGACCCCAACCGGGGTGAAAGCTTGTTTAATATATAGGGCGAAAAAAATTCAAACAATTCAGCAATTAATAGAAAATTAACATACATTGTACGTCAGAAAGTCAACGCGTACCGGGCATCGTGAACCTTGAATAACAGACCTTCCGCAAATCCTGCCGCACCACGCTAACGCATAGTCTAAAAATTTCCCGACAGATAAATGTGTTTATGATCCTACCAACAGGGGGACCGCGTATGCGGTCCTTTTTTTATGGCCCCTGAAATGGTGATTGCCGGAATATCGCAAAAACTATAACGGGATATTCCCGTGTTTCTTCCGCGGTCTTTTGACCACTTTGTTTTCGAGCATAGCAAAAGCCTTGATGAGTTTTTTGCGCGTCTCCCTCGGTTCGATCACTTCATCAATGAATCCCCGTTCAGCAGCAGTATATGGATTGGCAAACTTATCCGCGTACTCCTTCTCCTTTTCAACCAGGGTGGCAGCAGGATCGGACGACTCTGAAATCTCTTTCTTGAAGATGATCTCAGAAGCACCTTTAGCACCCATCACGGCGATCTCAGCCGTTGGCCAGGCGTAATTCATATCGGCACCGATGTGTTTGGAATTCATTACATCATAAGCACCCCCATAGGCTTTGCGCGTGATCACGGTCACCCTGGGTACCGTTGCTTCGCTCAGGGCATACAACAACTTCGCACCATTGGTGATGATCCCGTTCCACTCCTGGTCGGTTCCCGGCAAAAAGCCCGGAACATCCACCAGAACCAACAACGGTATATTGAAGCAATCACAGAAGCGGGTGAACCTCGCGCCTTTTACGGAGCTGTGGATATCAAGCACACCGGCCAAACTCATGGGCTGGTTTGCCACAATACCAATGCTGCGCCCCGCCAGCCTGGCGAAACCTACTACAATGTTATCAGCAAAATCCTTATGGATTTCAAAGAAAGATTCCTCATCACAGATCCCATTGATCACCTCACGGATATCGTATGGCACAGATGAACTCTCGGGAATAATGGTATCCAGCACTTCCCTGGTTTCATCTTTCAATGCGTAAGGCATCTTTGGCAGCACATCCTCACAATTCTGGGGCATATAACTCAGCAGCTTCTTCACCTGCTTGATACAATCAACATCATTCGAAGCAGTCAGATGCGTCACACCGGATTTTGTGGAGTGTGTAGAAGCGCCCCCGAGTTCTTCAAAACTGACTTCTTCATTGGTCACTGTTTTCACCACATTAGGACCGGTCACGAACATATAGCTTGTACCTTCCACCATGATGGTAAAATCCGTCATCGCGGGAGAATACACAGCGCCACCGGCACAAGGACCCATCACTGCCGAGATCTGGGGGATCACGCCGGAGCTCTGGACATTACGATAGAAAATATCAGCGTAGCCGCCCAAAGACCTTACCCCCTCCTGGATCCTTGCCCCGCCGCTATCGTTCAGTCCTACCATGGGTGCGCCGGTTTTCATAGCCATGTCCATGATCTTACAGATCTTCTCGGCATGCGTTTCGGAGAGCGCGCCGCCGAACACGGTAAAGTCTTGCGCAAACACATAGGTCAACCGCCCATTCACCGAGCCAAAGCCTGTGATCACGCCATCGCCATAATACACTTCTTTCTCCATCCCGAAATCTTTGGTACGATGGGTCACCAGGGCGCCGATCTCTTCAAATGAACCCGGATCCATGAGAAGCTCCACACGCTCCCGTGCAGTCAGCTTACCTTTTTTATGTTGTGCGTCGATGCGTTTCTGGCCACCGGCGAGCTTTCCTTCTTCCAGTTTATCTTTCAGTATGTCGGACTTCGATTTCATATGATCCATTTGTGAATGAACATCTCCCCTTAACTCGATAACCTGCGCTTCCAGCTGGTAGAAGAATGCGTGACCGGCTTGAGGACCTTGCTTCTCTGCTGCCAATATTTTAATGCCGCCAGCGCGGCGATCTCCGCGTTGCCACGTTGCTTTTCCCGGATCTTATCCGGCGTGTAATGATGCTGCACGAAATGGGTGTCAAACATGCCCGACACAAAAGCATCGTGTTCCATCACAAAACTTCCGAAAGGCAATGTGGTGGCTACCCCTTCGATCTTATACGCGTTGATGGCTTCAATCATCTTCTGTATTGCCTCCACCCTGGTGGGCGCATGCACGATCAGTTTTGCGATCATGGGATCGTAGTAAATAGGTATGTGCATGCCCTCCTCATACCCATCGTCACAACGTACTCCTTCACCGCCGGGCTTTTGATAGACCGATAAGGTTCCAATGGAAGGCATGAAGTTATTCAGGGGATCCTCCGCATATACGCGTAACTCAAGGGCATGGCCATGGATCTGAAGATCGTCCTGCACCATATTGAGTTTCTCACCCCGCGCGATCCGGATCTGCCATTCCACCAGATCCAGCCCCGTGATCATTTCAGTCACCGGATGCTCCACCTGCAGGCGGGTATTCATTTCAAGGAAATAAAAATTCAGCTGGTCATCCATCAAAAACTCCACGGTACCCATGCTGGTGTAGTTGCATGATTTGGCAACAAGCACTGCGGCCTCCCCGATCTTCTTCCGAAGTTCCGGCGTGATGATCGCCGAGGGCGACTCTTCCACCACTTTCTGGTGCCGCCTTTGGATGCTGCACTCCCGCTCAAAGCAGTGCAATACATTCCCATGATGGTCGGCCATCACTTGCACTTCAATATGCCTAGGTGAACGAACATATTTTTCAATGAACACGGAACCATCGCCGAACGAGGAGGTAGCCTCGCTAATCGCCCGTTCCATCTGCTCCTGCATATCCGCAGCTTCATGCACAATGCGCATACCCTTGCCGCCGCCGCCCGCAGACGCCTTGATCAGGATCGGATACCCGATCTCTGCCGCCACCTGTTTGGCCAGTTCAACATCATCGATCGCATGGTCCACACCGGGCACCATGGGTATCTTGTATTTTTTTACCGAATCTTTTGCAGCCAGTTTGGACCCCATGATACGCATGGCATCAGGAGAGGGGCCGATAAAGGTGATCCCGGCGTCCTGTACTTTCTGCGCAAACTCCGCGTTCTCGCTAAGGAACCCATACCCCGGGTGAATGGCATCCACCTGGAGTTCTTTGCAAAACCGAATGATCTTATCACCATGGAGGTAACTCTGGCTGGAAGCCGGAGCACCGAGGCAAACGGCCTCATCCGCAAATAACACATGGGGCGAGTGTCGGTCTGCCTCAGAATACACAGCCACTGACTTAAGACCCATTTTTCGAATGGTTCTCATGATCCTTAAGGCGATCTCCCCGCGATTGGCTACCAGTATTTTCTTCATCTGTTCTGATTATCTGTCACATGATCACCAATGAATCAAAACCTGATCCTGATCCCGAAGTTATCCCCCGGCGCGGCAGGCATCAGCTGCAACTTGTTCTCATGAATATCCAGGTAATTTAAATTCTTCATCCCCTTGACCTCCTTCGGCACCTCCTTGAATTTGTTGTTGTTGAGATACAGCGATTCGAGATGACTAAGCGCTAAAATGTTCCCGGGAAGTTTTTTCAATCCGTCATTCTCCAGGTGAAGTGATTTCAGGCTGGGAAGCGCACTCAGTACCGGGATGTTTTTCTCCAGTTGAAAATTCTTTTCATCGTTCAAATACAACTCCTGCAAATTCACCAGACCCCGGAACGAGGATGGCAGCACTTTAAAATCGTTCCCGCTTAAATCAAGCACTTTCAGGCTCTTCAGGTTTCCAATACCTGCCGGAACCTGCTTCAGATGGTCGTCTTTCAAACTCAGGTACTCCAGGTTGGAAAACTTTGCCCAGACACTATCCGGGATTAATATCTTCTGGTTACTCAGGTTAAGCCTGTATACACTCTCAGGATTCACCAGGGCTTCCTCCAAACTTGAAAATACCTTGTTGGCAGTACCCGGCTCCGTGGACTGGCCTTCCGCCAACTGGCATAAAGCAACAAAAACAAATAGCAGCGATAGTGTCCTTTTCTTCATGTATTCTTTTTTAAAACCTGTTTCATTCATTCACGGTATACCCCACGTTGACCACATTCATCACATGAGTTCTACCAACACCTGGCCCTTATCCACCGGCTGGCCCTTTTTAACCAGCACCTGCCTGATCACGCCCGACGCATGCATCAAAATACTGTTCTCCATTTTCATAGCCTCAAGGATCAGGATCCGGTCCCCGGCTACTACTTCCTGTCCGGGTACCACCGCAACATCCAATACCATCCCCGGCATTGGTGCTTTGATCTCCTTGATCTGCTTAACGGCCACGTTGTTGAAGCCCAGCGTATCAAGCACCTGGTCCAATTCATCCTTTACCTGGATATGAAATGAGTCTCCTTCCACTTCCACCCGGAAGGATTTGGGATCTTCATCGTCGATGATCCTGACCGTAATGGACCTGTTGTTGCTGATCACATGAAAATGACCAGATTGGGTGGGAATGATATCGGCCTGCTCGATCTCCTCCTGGCTGAAGCTAAACTCGAATGCATCGGCCTTTACCGTGTAGGTTTTGTCTGACATAAACACTATTTATATTGTCCGCAGCACGTCAAGCTACCATGAAAATGACTACCCAAGGTTAGGTCATCTTCCAGTTGGGAACATCACCCGCCCCGGAAAGCGGAAAGATGATGAACAAGCCAGAACCCTTTATTTAAGACGACTGAACTCAACCTGGTAGGTCTGTTTCTCCACGGCCTGGAAATAATTTCCCGCCAGTTTGTCGCCCTGGGGTTGATATTCGAGGGAATAGGTAGACCCGGGGTAATTCACATCGCTAAGTTCTATCAATACCATCAACCTTCCCCCGTCGTTCTGCCAGGCAGCCCGACCTACATTAATGGGGTTTGGATTATAATAGCCTGCATCCAGTTTGCCGTCTTGTGACAACGCTTTTATTTCGATCACATAGCCTCCGTCCGTCCTCTGCCACTTCCCTATCAACTTTTCCTGGGCCACAACTTCGGAGGCAGCAGGCGGAGCGGCAGTTGGGGGCGGCGCAGTTTCCACAGGCGATGTCTCCTGATCTTGTTTCACTCCGTTACATGAAGCAACAATAAACAGACTGAGCAACAGAGGGAAAAGCACACTCTTTTTCATTAGCTTAATTGTTGCTAAATGTAACGAGATTATTCCAGTTTCCGTGCCAACCCAAGGCATATTCAATAGCTATGGCACCAACAAAAAGCGGCTGTCTCCCATTTATGAGACAGCCGCTTTTTTTATTTGTACATCCGTTTATTTCTTCCCCGGAGCTATATCAATGGTTACTTTCTTAATGGTTCCCGTGAACTTGTTATGCCTCTCCTTGTAATCATTGGACACGTTGGTTTCGTTATCGACGCCCACATCTACTCCCTCATCTGCCGAAAAAGAAAACGGCTGCGTCTGTGGGATTTTGCCCTCAGCCACTTTCTGGCCATCCACGTAGAGGGTACATGTACCGCCGGTACCGGGCTTCGGTGAATCCGCAATAAATTCATACCTGATCACATGCTTGCCTGGGGCCAATGGCTTGGCAGCACCGATATTTGTTTTTTGCAGTCCGAAGAAATTATACTCGTGACGCGGTTTGCCATCCTTCATATAGAGCGACCAACCACCAAAACGTCCGGCCTGGGCAATAATGACACCATTTGTTTTGGAGTTGCCCAATTCCACATCGGCATCTATGGTATAAGTCCTGTTCTTGATATTGATAAAAGCATTCTCCGCGATCCCCGTCATGCCATCGTACAAGGTCAGCGCGGTTCGGGAACCCATTAAGTCACCCCGCCCGGCGATGGAAGCATTGAAGCGCTCTGACCTGCGGTCGTCGATCGGGAATACCCGGTTCCTGGTTGCTTCTTCTACAAACAGGGCCTGCAGCTCCTTTAGTTTTTCAGGGTTGGAGGCTGCCAGGTTATTGGCCTGCGAGAAGTCTTCGTTCACGTTATACAACTCCCAAACATCACTCCTTAAAGAAGGCAGGGGAACAATGAGCCATGGAATGGAGTGCCTCGTACAGGCCACCCAGCCATCATGATATATTCCCCTGTTGCCGAACATTTCAAAGTACTGGGTAGTATGCCGGTCCGCTGCTTTTGCATCGTCGAATGCAAAAGCGAAGGATACCCCGCTGAAAGGTGTTTGCTTAGTTCCGTTCACTGAAGTGGGGAAAGGAAGTCCTGCCGCTTCCAGGACGGTGGGCGCAATATCCGTAACATGGGTAAACTGGCTGCGGACCTCACCTTTTGATTTTATCCCGGCGGGCCAGTGGATAACCATGCCGTTCCTGGTGCCTCCGAAATGCGAAGCCACCTGTTTGGTCCACTGGAACGGCGTATTGCCTGCATGTGCCCAGCCAATAGCATAATGGGGGAACGTATTGGGACTACCCCAGTCGTCAATATGATTCATCATCTGGGAGGCCTTGCCAATAATTCCATTCAGGGCCATCATTTCGTTATAAGCGCCTTCCGGTCCGCCTTCCGCACTCGCTCCATTATCTCCCACTATGTAAATGAACAGTGTATTGTCCAGCTCGCCCATCTCAGTAAGCGCATCAACCAGCCTGCCTACTTCCTTGTCTGTATGTTCAGCAAAACCGGCAAAGGTTTCCATTTGCCTGGCGAATAACTTCTTCTGTTCCGGTGTCTGGGAATCCCAGGCCGGAATTTCATTGGGACGGGCGGTGAGTTTCGTTAGCTGGGGAACCACGCCCAGCGCTTTCTGCCTGGCAAAGGTTTCTTCCCGCAGTTTATCCCAGCCCTGGTCAAATTTGCCCTTGTACTTTTCAATATACTCCTTCGGTACGTGGTGTGGCGCATGCGTCGCTCCCGGGGCAAAATACATATAGAAAGGCTTGTCCGGCGTCAGTGCCTGTTGCGCACTCGTCCACTTGATGGCCTGGGTGGTCATATCGGTGGTAAAATGATAATTGGGATCGTCAGGCGTTTCAACCCTGATCGTTCCATCGTATACTGCCGGTGCCCACTGGTTGGTTTCACCTCCAATAAACCCATAGAATTTGTCGAAGCCTGAACGTGTGGGCCAGCGGTCAAAAGGTCCGGATACAGAGACCTCCCAAGGTGCAGTTTCATGGTATTTACCAAATGCCGCCGTGCTGTAACCGTTTAAACGCAGCATTTCCGCCAGCGGGGCTACGCTATTGGGTCGCACGCCGGTGTTTCCGGGGAAACCGGTAGCCAGTTCCATGATCGCACCAGCATTATTCAGGTGATGGTTCCTGCCCGTTAGTAGAGCAACACGCGTTGGAGAGCAGAGCGCCGTAGTATGAAAGCGATTGAATTTTAACCCCCCGGCAGCAAGTTTGTCCAGCGTTGGCTCATGAATGGGACCGCCAAAAGCACTGGACTGCCCGAAGCCCTGGTCATCGATCAATACCACCACTATATTGGGTGCCTTCTCAGGCGCTTTCACTTCAAAACGCGCAGGCGCTTTCGCCATGCTCGCTTCCAGGGTCGTGTCTAATGGATAATCAGGCTCAGCCAAAGGAAGCACGGTACGATCCATAGCTGCCGGACCATTACTCCCTGCGTTAGCCTGCTGCTTCTGTTCCGGTTGATTACAACTGAAAAAGAAAAGTCCAGCTGCTGCAAAAAAAACAATTACTCTTTTCATGTTGGGGTCTTTATTCATTCTAAAGTACCAAAGTAGGACGAATAACACAAAAACCAGAAATGTTCATAATCAAAAGTTTACCATAATTTTATTCACCCCCTTTACCCGGAACATAATGATGATGCATACACGCGCCAGATTCCCAAAGCTGATCGTATTCGTTTTTATCCTGTTTTACGTACCTGTTTTCTCCCAGCTGAAAACTGGTAAGCTGGAAGATATCTTTCTGGCTCCGCCAACCAACACCAAACCCTATGTATGGTGGCACTGGATGGGCCCCAATTTTTCAAAATCAGGCATTACCAAAGACCTGGAGGCCATGAAGGCCATGGGGATCGGCGGCGCTACCATTTTCAATATCGCCTCAGCCGTACAGGAAACCCATCACCCTATTCTCAATAACCCCTGGCCCGAACAAACCTATCGGAGCCCGGCCTATTGGGATGCCATCAAACATGCTGCGAATGAAGCAAAGCGGCTGGGCCTGGAGATCGGCCTGCATAACACAGCAGGCTATTCCACCACGGGCGGACCGTGGGTAACCGAAGAAAAAGGTATGCAGCGCCTTGTTTATTCCCAGGTAGAAAAAACAGGTGGAACAAAGATTGCTATTCAGCTCAAACAACCCGATGGCCCTATTTTCACCGGCTGGGGTTCGCCAAAGAAACAGGCGCAGTTTTACCGCGATGTTGCCGTGGTCGCTGTCCCTGTAAAGCCCCAGGTGAATCAGAAAGATATCGTTGACCTGAGCACCAAAATGGATGCCCGGGGCAATCTTCAATGGAACGCCCCGGCCGGCAACTGGATCATTTATCGTATCGGGCATGCCCCCACCATGGCCAACCCCCATCCGCTGCCTGACGACATCATTGGAAAATCGCTGGAAGTGGATAAGCTCAGCGCTGAGCTAAACAAATTCCATTGGAACACCATCCTGACCCCGCTGAAAGAGAACCTGGGCGAGCACCTTGGCCAATCATTTAAACACCTGTTGATCGACAGCTATGAAGCCGATTTCCAAAACTGGACACCGGGCTTCCGGGAAGAATTTAAAAGACGCAAAGGCTACGACCCCGTTCCATGGATACTGACCTACGAGAAAAACAAAGATGGGAAAGAGTATGTGTTGAACAGCGCGGACCAAACCGAAAGATTTCGCTTCGATTTCGCCGATGTGGTGAACCAGCTTTTTTTCGAAAACGGGTGGGGACTTGGTAAGAAGATGATAAACGAGGCGGGCCTGCAGCTTCAGTTTGAACCTTACTGGGGACCCTTCAACATCTTCCAGGGTGCCGCGCTGGCAGACCTGCCCATGGGCGAATTCTGGACAGGTAAAAATGGGATGATTGATTTTGTTCCTGCGGCGGGTCGGACTGCAGGTAAACAAGTGATCGGCGCAGAGGCCTTCACCGGCGCGCCGAAAATGAGCCAGTACACCGAAGATCCTGCCTTCCTGAAGCCTACAGCCACCTGGGCTTTTTCTGCGGGTATCAACCGCCTGATCCTGCATACCTGGGTACACCAGCCATTTGACGATCAATATCAGCCCGGCATGAGTATGGGCTGGTGGGGCTCCCATTTCGGAAGGCACCAGACCTGGGCAGAACCCGGCAAAGCGTTCTTCCAGTATTTAGGCAGAACACAAGCCCTGCTGCAATACGGGCAACAACCTGCCAACTATCTCTGCCTCGAGAAACCTGATGCCGCTTCCTCCGATATCATTTCCATTGACGATTTCCTCAACCAGGAGATCAACGTGCAGGGCGGAAAGATCCTGCTTCCTTCCGGAAGATCTTACCCATTCATTTTGCTGCCTAAGAGTGACAAAATGCTTCCGGAAGTATTGGCCAAGCTCAGGAAACTGGTGAACGAAGGCGCGGCCATCGTAGGTAACAAACCCTCCCAATCCTACAGCCTGAAAAACTACCCCGCCTGTGATCAGGAGATCGCCAAAATGGCGGCCACCCTCTGGGGCAAGGGCAGTAAAACAACCTATGGGAAAGGCTTGGTATTCACGGACCTGAACGAAGCCCTCAAAACATTCGCCGTAACACCGGATATGGTTGTTGAAGCCGCGGATTCTGCCCACCTCGTACACAGCATACACAGAACCGGCGATCAGGGCGATGTATACTTTGTAGCCAACCAGCACACCCAACCCCAATGGATAACCGCTTCTTTTACATCAACCGGCAGGCAACCCGAGATCTGGAATGCAGAAACCGGTACTATGGCCGATGCGCCCATTTGGAAAGAAGAAAATGGCAGGACCCATGTACAGCTCAAACTGAACGATCATCAATCCATGTTCGTGGTATTCAGGAAACCGATGGCCGACAAAGGCCATGTGGTGTCACTTTCCGCAACTGATAAAAGAGCGGTTGATGTTATCAATGGTACTTACATCACATCGGACGTTCCCGTATCCGTGATCACAAACTATGCAAACGGCGACAAGAAAAACATCGCCATCCCCGCCCCTGCATTGGCTCCGGTAACAGGTACCTGGTTGGTTGACTTCAAACCTAAGCTGGAAGAACCCTTCAGCCTTCAGTTACCAGAACTGGTGGATTTCAGCAACCACAGCGATAACCGGGTGAAGTACTTTGCAGGAACAGCAGTGTATAAGAATTCCATCACCATGGGTGCCGTTGCAACAGATAAACAATACCTGCTTGACCTCGGAACGGTGAACGATATCGTTTCCGTTAAAGTCAACGGAAAAGACCTCGGCGTTTGCTGGTATCCCCCTTACCAGATCGATATCAGTTCCGCATTGAAGTCCGGCAACAACAGCATTGAGATCAGCGTAACCACCAACTGGGCCAACAGATTGATCGGCGACGAGAAAGAGCCCGCCGATTTTGAGTGGGGCGCCGACCGTGGTGAATTAGGCCGCGCAATGAAAGCTTTCCCCGATTGGTTTGTACAAAATAAGCCGCGGCCATCGCAGGGCAGAAAAACATTCCTGTTGTGGTATTAT
>JBBAJN010000004.1:0-76467 GCA_040404045.1 Chitinophagaceae bacterium | reverse complement strand
GTCAGCTCATTGATGTATTTTACATCTACCGCGTTTTTTGACAATGACAAAAGGATAGGCGCACCCTGGGATTCAAATAGGGATGATGCGCCCGGAGATACCCACAGTAAAATCACATCCGCTTCTTCAGGCGTTTTCACGAACTCAATATCTGCGCGGGGCTGCGTGGGTTGATACACCGTGCTCGGAGACGCGGCTCCTCTTCTCTGGAAATAGGATTCGAAGTAGATCTTTGTTCGCGGCTTAACAGGCAATTGATTTTTTTCGTTCCTCAATAACACGATCGATTTTCTCATGGCGAGGTCGGCACGTGCCTGGAAGTTTTTGCTGCCGGCAATGGTGGCCGATTTTTCTTCATCGACATAAGGATTTTCAAACAGCCCCAGTTCAAACTTCTCCATCAGCAGGCGATAGACCGAATTGTCGATCAGCTTCATGTCCACCTTACCGGAGCGAATGGTCTCCAGCAACTGGGCAGGATCGGCGGTACCCGAGAAAAGATTAACACCGGCTTCCAGTGCTTTCTGGTAACGCTGGATGATGGTCAGGTTTTCGACGCCCCATGGCATCATTTCAATTGGCCCGGTGTCTGAATTGATGATGCCTTTAAATCTGAGGCTATCGCGAAGCAGATCTTTGATCACCCCTTTGTTGTAGGCATAAGCGACCGTATCATATTTTGTATCCTTTGGGATGGAGTAGTAAGGCATGATGGCTGACGTTCCGGCCTTGATCGCCGCTTTAAAGGGGATCAGGTTGTTTGCGAACATCTTGCCCGGGAAATGTTCGTACTTGCCCCAGGAGAAATGCGGGTCCTGCCCGCCCTCGCCGGCACCACCACCCGGAAAATGTTTGGTGGTCAGGGCCACTGATGTGGATGATAGTTTAGTACCCTGGAAGCCCAGCACCACTTCGGTCATCATCTTCGCCACCCATTCAGCGTTCTCGCCAAATGTTCCCTCAATGCGCTGCCAGCGCGGTTCAGTGGCCAGGTCGGCCATATACATGTATCCTTTTCTCAGGCCCACCGCCAGCCATTCCTGGCGGGCGATGTCTGCAAATTCGCGTACCAGCGAGAGGTCATTCATCGCAGAAAGACCGAGTTCACCAGGCCAGGTGGAGAAAGGCGTTACACCCACACTCAGCCCTACCGAAGCGTCCTTGGTGATGTGGTTCCGCGGATTAGATGCAACGATGGCGGGTATGCCCAGACCATCGCTTTCACAAACCGCCTGCAGTTTATTGGACCATGCTGCTATGGTGCGTGGAGCCGTATTCGCCCTCAATATGAAATGACGCAGTTGAAATTGTTTAACTGCCTTGGTTGTTCCGGCCGCCATCATCAATGGTATCGGGAGTGGTTTTCGGGTGAACATATTCGTCGCATTCACCTGGTCTTCTTCATTGAAATCGCTGGTGATGGCCTCGCGGCTACCACCGCCACCGCCGCCGCCAAAAGGCGCATCATTTTTCATGCGCGTGGTGCTGATCAGCATGAATCCCGCTTTCTGCTCTACCGACATTTTCGACAGCAGGTCTTTCGCACGGGCATCATTGGGAAGTCGCCAGTCTTCGTAAGGATCCAGCTTGCCGTTTTTATTTAGGTCCTTGAACTGCATGCCATTCACCGTAAGCAGTTGTGCGGAGCGATAACCAAGAACAGGTTGGCTTTTTGTTTGGGCAGCCACGGAAACATGGGCAAATAGCAGTATGGCAAGGAGTTGGCTTCTGGTCATAAACAATAGTTGTTAAACCAAGCTACGTATAAAGATTAGCTTATTGGCTAATTGGCTCATTAGCTCATTCTTTTGTGCGTAGCCCTAAGTGATGACTTAACTTTTCGCCGAGCAGAATTAGTTAATTAGCCAATGAGCTAATCAGCCAATTACCAATAGCGGCTGAACCGATAACCCCTGCTCTTCAGGTAGGTCAGCAGCTCCGGGAGGCGGTTGTAGAGTTTGTCCGTCCTGGCGGGTTCTGTACCCACGTGGATCAGCAAGTGAAAACCATTCAGCCCGGAGGGGCTTTCCCGTTCATACCGCTTGATCCTCGCCACGATGGTGTCACTGCTGGTATAGTTCTTCATATCGGGCGTGGTGTAGTCAGCATTCGAGGAAGTACCCGGCGTGAAGTTCACCATCGTGATGCCCATACCATTCACCAGCTCATACACTTGGCGGTTGTACCATTCATAGGGCGGCATGAAGTATTTTAAAGTCTTCACTGGGATGCCCAATTTTTTCAGCGCGTTCTGGTTGTTGACCAGGTCCTTCTTAATGGTTTCTGTGCTTTCCAACAGGCTGTCCCGCTTCGTCCAGTCGCAGTACAACAGATGTTTATCCGAATGCGGGCCTACATAGTGGCCGTCCATATACAGTTGCTGGGTCAATCTGGGTTCTTTGCGAACGAAGTCGCCCGTAAGGAAGAACGAAGCCTTGACTGAAAAACTGTCAAGCGTCTTCTTGATAAATGGCAGTCCCTCGTATAATTCGTGGGCAGTGAAATTCAGGTAGATGGTTTTGGACGTGGTATCCGCACGATAGTAAGCACCCGCCTCTTCCTTTAGGGCAAGCTGTGTGGGATAGGGCTGTGCCTTCAATTGGCTGGCACCAAGCAAGAGAATGAGCAGGATCTTATTTTTGAGCATGCAACCAGGTTAAAAGCAGGAACAGATCGGCCGAGCCATCCATCGTAGGTTCATTGGTGGAATAGTCTTCCCAGTCGTCCCAATAGGTAATATGTTTTGGCTGAAATTGTTTGTACTCATCGGGCTCACTCAGACGGATCTGAAGCATGCCTTCGTGTATGCTCGACCACAATGGCCCATCTACCAGGCTTCCCTTGATCACTTCTTTCTTTAATCTCCAGAACGGCATATGGACATCCAGCGGGAAGTCGCCATCAGCGGGGATGCCCGTGATCATGCTGGTGCCCCAGGGATTTACACCCAGCAACCAATTGATATGGTCCTGCATGAGTCCATTGTATTTTTTGTCGCCGGTCATCTTCTCATACAGGATGGCTTGGGTAGCAACAGCGGCTGCGAAATTATTGGAGCACCATACGAATAAATGTCCTACCCCATAATCGTTCAAATTGGCCCTGTTTAGGATCTGATCCAGGTTGTGCGCGTAGTAATCGATCATTTTCTTTTTGACAGCAGCATCACCGATCTCCCACAATACATAATGGCCCATGTTGACATAGGGATACATCTCATAGTGCGAAGTGCTGTCTCGCTCCATCCATGAATAGGTGCCAATGATATCAGCATAGTGCTGGGCATCTTTCAGGTACTGTGCGTCCCCTGTTGCCTTATAGAGTTCTGCTGCGCCCCATTCCATATCATCGGCCCAGGTTCTTTCGTTGTAACGATATGGAGCACCAAAACTATTGCCTTGCTGGAAGCCTTCTTTCTCCTTGCCCATTTGATATAGTTCGATGGCATCCTTCAGACACTGTGCTGCGAAGATGTCATCTTTCAAATCATTCTTCCAGATCCGGTAGCCCATGGCCATGGCAGCAGCGGAGCGACCTGCTACATTGGATACGCCCGTTGCTTCACTTTTGTATTTGCCCAGCCCCTGCGGTTTACCGTTAGCAAAATAAGCGGGGCGATCCTTGTTTGGTCCGAATCCATAATTCGCGGGATCCTCATTGGGCATTTTAAAGCCGAGGTGATCGCGGTCATCAGCCACCTGGTGGATCAGTTGGTCCGGTGTGGGATGCAACCTGTGTATCCAGTCCAACCCCCATTTCGCTTCGTCGAGGATATCGGGGATGCCATTTTTCCCGGGCTGCCCCCAGGCATTGTAAACATCTGCAAAAGCGTTTTTGTCCCACTCATAAGCCTGCATCATCCTGGCTGTGGCATTGCTGCCCGTGATCAGGTATTTGAGCTGGTCACCGGCATCGTGCCAGCCGCCGCGGGCGTCCACATAACTTCCGTCGGGCATATTGCCGTAGTAGGAACGGCCATCATGCACATGGCATACCTGATCGATATAGGGATTGAAACCACATCGTTGGGTTTGCATGAAGTGAACCACATCTTCATAGATCGGGCCATAACTTCCGATGGTGAACACCGTAGAGCGAATGGTCTTTTTTGCATTGGAGAGATAATACTGACCCGGCTCTGTGACAGTGGAGAAATCGAGTTGATAGTAGAAGGGGAAAGGGTCCCAGGCTGTTTTCTTAGACAGTGTGGCATTGAGTGGCCTGGCAGCGGCGTCTTTCACAGACACGATAACAAACTTTTCTTTCAGTTTAAGTTTCGATAACACCAGTGCTTTTTTGGGTGCGGCGTTGGTATAACCCAGCAGGTTGACACGTACATGCGCGGGTGGGTCCTGCGCAAAGAGTTGCATGCAGAGGGCCACTAATAACATGGTAAGTAGGGAGCCGCGAGCCATCGTTGATTTCTTTTTCTGAATGTAAGTGCTATATGGTAATATATTTGTCAATAGCTGATCAATCTTTAATTTTTTATTCCTGATGGCATTATTGGCTGCGGATCTGGGCGGGACAAAACTGGCGCTGGGCATCTTTTCAGAGCAAGGGGAGATCCTGTTTGAAGAACGCGTTGCCCTGGAGCAACGTGCAGGGGAAGAAGTAGGGCGGCTGATCGTTGAACAGATTGATCAACTGCTGGGACGTTTTGAAGTTTCTGCCGTTGGCATTTGTGTACCCGGCATTTACCGCAAGGCCTCAGGTACTGTGTGGGCGCCAAATATCGGGGGCTGGACAGACTATCCGTTACAAACTGAATTGGAAGCATTGCTGGATAAGATACCGGTCCGCATAGACAGTGACCGGGCTTGTTATATCTTGGGGGAGTACTGGAAAGGGGCCGCACAGGGATGCAGCGACGCCATATACCTGGCCGTCGGCACGGGCATTGGCGCAGGGATTATGGCAGGCGGGCAAATTTTGAGAGGTGGTCATGATATCGCGGGTGCTATTGGTTGGATGGCATTGGAAAGGCCGTTCAGGCAGGAGTTCGTGTCCGCCGGATGTTTCGAGGGCCATGCGTCAGGAACGGGTATGGCACTTCACGCACAGAAACTGATGCAAGAAAATGCACAGTACAATGGCGCTTTGAGGCAGGCGTCGCGGGCAGAAGATGTCTTCAAGGCTTATGAAACCGGGGATGAAATTGCGGTACAAGTCATCAACACATGCATCGAGCTTTGGGGTATGGCCATTGCCAACCTGGTGAGCCTGTTCGATCCCCAGAAGATCATCATGGGTGGCGGGGTATTTGGCCCGGGGGTAAGATTCATCCCGCGGATCGTTGAAGAGGCGGCGAAATGGGCGCAACCGGTAAGTATGAAACTGGTGCGGGTGGAGGCTTCCATGCTGCACGATAAAGCAGGGCTGTATGGGGCGGCGATGCTCGCACAACAAGGAAAAACGGACGCTGGTGTATAATAAAAAGATCGCTTTCGCTGCAGCCTGCTCAGGTATGCTGGTTTTTGGCATGACCATCGTAACCCTCGGCTCGCTGGCCAAAGAGTTGCAGGAGAAGTTCTCGCTCAGTAACTACGATTCAGGAACCCTGTTCTCCATACTGCCATTTGGACTGATCATTGGCTCGGTATTCTCGGGCCCGGTCGCGGATCGCTACGGTTACAGGAACCTGATCGCTCTTGCGGCCATCGGTATCTTTATCGGGTTTGAAGGAATCGCCTATTCCAACAACCTCGCTGTGCTACGTGCATTTATCTTACTGTTCGGCATCAGCGCGGGCGTGATCAACGGCGCTACCAATTCCATTGTGGTGGACCTTAGTGATGAACACAAAGGTCCTAATTTGAGTATCCTTGGTATTTTCTTCGGGCTTGGTGCCTTAGGGATGCCTTTATTGCTGGGTGTACTGATCACCCGCATGTCGCCCTTGCAGGTTTTGGCCGGCCTCGGCTGGATCACGCTGTTGGCGGGCATCACCTACAAGTTTGTACAGTTCCCGCCGGCGAAACAAACACAGGGCAAGGTAAAGGTGGAATGGAACAAGTTGATCAAACCCATCCTGATCCTGATTTCGTTCTTCCTGTTTTTTCAAAGCAGCCTGGAATCCATCATCACCAACTGGACCACCATATACATTGGCTCGAAACAACTGATGTCCGAAAGCAGGGCCCTTTTCGCACTGTCTATCCATATGTTGGGAACGGTGCTGATGCGGGTTATTACGGGAACGCTGATGCGAAAAGCTTCCCAGGTGAGTATACTGTGGCTATGTCTTTTCCTGTTGCTGCTGGGTGTAGTGTTGATGCAGTCGGGTACGAATAGCAATATCGTCATCGCGGGTCTTTTTCTCTCAGGCGCAGGCGTGTCCGGCGGTTTCCCGGTGATGCTGGGCTTCGTTGGGCATCATTTCCCCACAATCTCGGCCACGGCCATAAGCTTTGTATTTGTAGTGGCGCTGATCGGCAATATGCTCATTAACTATCTTACCGGGATCATCATCCAGCAGTATGGGGTGGAATATCTTCCCATCATATGCTATGTTGAGATCGTGGTGATGGTGATTTTCTTCTATTTTATCATTAAACAACTAAACCAAAAAACCAACTGATTATGTTAGCAAAACAATGGCTCGCGGAAGCCAGGGCGGTGATGGCTCGCATCGAGGACACCCAGATGGAGAATATCCAGAAAGCAGCGGAAGTGATGGCAGACAGTATAGAATGCGGACGATGGGTGCACACGTTTGGATGTGGGCATGCCACCATCCCCGTGGAAGAGATGTATCCCCGGATCGGTGGTTTTGTGGGTTTTCATCCCATGGTGGAATTGCCGTTGACTTTCTTTACCCGCATTACCGGTGAGATGGGCGTGCACCAGTTCGTGTTCCTGGAAAGGGTGGAAGGTTATGGCGTAGAGATCATGAAAGGCTACAATTTCGATCCCCGCGATACGATGTGGATCTTCTCCCATACCGGCATCAACAACGTGAACATCGATGTGGCCCTGGAAGCGAAGAAACGCGGGATGAAGGTGATCGCATACGGTTCGGCTGCAGCGGCAAAGGGGAAGAAAAGCCGCCACTCATCCACTAAAACCATTTTTGACATCGCTGATATCGTGGTGGATTCCTGCGCGCCCGCAGGTGACGCAACGGTTCCGGTGAAGAATCACCAGGATAAGCTTGGCCCGGTTTCCACCATGGCCTTTGTCACCGCAGTATGGATGACGGTCACCACGGTGGGTGAAATTCTTGCCGACAGAGGCTTCAAGATGCATATTCATCCTTCCCATAATGTACCCGGCGACACTACCGCAAAAGAAAGACTGGAAGAGGCGCTGGCTACTTATAAAGCTCGAATTGCCGGGGTTTAGTGCAGCCTGGTTTGCCAGTTATCATTTTATGCCAAAAAGGTGCTCCCAGAGCGCCTTTTTGTGTTAAATTATGGGAACTTTGTCATCCATTACCTGACTATGATAAGAGCGTTTCTGTTGAGATCCATTTTTGTGCTCATGACCGGCCTGCCCTGCCTGGCGGTCTCAGGGCAAACTGCTCCTCTCTTTACTAAGCAGCCCTCTTCCCAAACAGGTGTTCTTTTTAAGAACCTGCTGCCCGAAACCGCGGAGCTGAATATCATCACTTACGAATATTTCTTCAATGGCGGCGGTGTTGCAGCAGGCGACTTTAATAATGACGGCCTGATCGACCTGTTCTTTACGGCCAATATCGCGCCGAACAAACTGTACCTCAATAAAGGGAATTGGACATTTGAAGATATTACCCGGACCTCAGGAGCCGGCGGCAGACGCGGTTGGAAAACAGGGGCCTCGGTTGCAGACGTGAATGGTGACGGCCTACTCGATATTTACGTCTGTTATTCGGGCAATATGGATTCCTCATATCGTGCCAATCAGTTGCTGATCAATAACGGCGACCTCACCTTTACGGATAAAGCGAAGGAAATGGGGGTCGCGGATCTGGGCTATTCTACCCAGGCCACTTTTTTTGACTATGACCGCGATGGTGACCTGGACCTCTACGTGATGAATCATAATAACCGTAGCCTGCGCAATTTTGATGCGGCCTATGTGAAGAAGATGGTTGATCGGGATGCTGGTGACAGGCTCTATGAGAATCGTGGGGGTAAATTCATGGACGTGACCCTGAAAGCGGGCATCATTTCCAATCCCCTTGGATACGGACTTGGCATCAATATCTCCGACCTCAATAACGACGGTTATCCTGATATCTATGTGACCAACGATTATGTGGAAGAAGACTACCTGTACATCAACAACAAAAATGGAACGTTTACTGAATCGATAAAAGCGTCCCTCGGACACCTGTCTAATTTCTCGATGGGCGTTGATGTGGCGGATATCAATAACGATGGCTGGTCAGATATTTTCACACTCGATATGCTGCCAGAAAGCAACCGCAGGCAAAAGTTGTTATACGCGCCCGATAACTATGAGCTGTACGCCAATACGCTGCAAAACGGTTTCTACCACCAGCTGATGCGCAATATGCTTCAACTGAATAACGGCAACGGTACATTCAGCGAGATCGGGCAGATCGCTAAAGTGTCGAACACGGACTGGAGTTGGGCCGCCCTTTTGGCCGATTACAATAACGATGGAATGAAAGATCTTTTTGTCACCAATGGCTATGGCCGCGACATGATCAATCGTGATTTCATGAAGTTCTATGCCGACGAGCGGCTCAAGTATTGGCAGGGTAAAACAGACGATAAAATGTTTGGGATGTTGCAGACCATCACCACCACTCCGCTGCACAACTATGCTTTTGAGAATGTCAACGGCCTCCAGTTCACTGAACGGTCCACAGAATGGGGCCTCGATGAGTTCAATCTTAGTCATGGTGCCGTTTATGCTGACCTGGATAATGATGGCGACCTCGACCTGGTGGTGAACAATATGAACGTGGAAGCCAGTCTTTACCGAAATAACACCATAGAGAACAAGTCAGGTTCACATTATCTGAAACTTGACTTGAAGGCAGCAGGACAAAACAAATGGGCCATCGGGGCTAACATCACCGTTTTTTCTGAAACCAGCCAATACAACGTCCAGAATTATCCGGTGCATGGATTTCAATCCGCCATGCTCGGCCCTGTACATTTTGGCATTAAGGAAAGCAAGATTGATTCTATCAGGATCATATGGCCCGATGGTGCTTTTGACGTGATCAGGGGAAATATAGCGATCGATACCCTGCTGGCATTCGAGCAGTCCCAGCCGTTGAAACAATGGGTGGCCGCTCCCGTACCCGCCAATACTGTATTCCGGGTTACAGAAGTATCCCTGTTATATACGCATACCGAAGATCAGGTGAATGATTTCAAGATCCAGCCCCTGATGCCCAATATGCTTTCTTATAGCGGACCGAAATTTTCAACCGCGTATGTGAATGAAGACAGGCTGTTGGATCTGTACATCTGCGGTCCTAAAGACCAGAAAGGCAGTATTTTTTTGCAGGATGAGAACGGAGGCTACCAGGAATCAAAGCAGCCCGACTTGGAAAAAGATGCAGCTGCGGAAGACTGCGCGGCAGTTTTCTTTGATGCGGATGGCGATGGGGATACGGATCTATATGTGGTTAGTGGAGGTTATGCCGTGGATGAGCCATCACAGTTGCAGGACAGGCTATACATCAATGAGCGGGGCAGGATGGTCAGGAAGAAGGAGAATCTTCCTGTTGAGAATATATCAGGTTCACAAGTGATTGTACTTGATTTTGACGGCGACGGGGACAATGACGTATTTGTGACCGGCCGTGTTATCCCTGAGAAATACCCGCAACCAGCATCCGGCATGCTGCTGGAGAACGATGGTAAAGGGAAATTCACGCATGTAAGTCCCGCACGCGCGCCTTTTCTCGCCGACATGGGTATGGTGACCGACGCAGCCTGGGTGGATATCAATGGTGATAAGAGAAATGAACTGATCGTTTGTGGTGAGTGGATGAGTTTCAGGGCATTTCAATTCGAGAAGGGGCAAGGTGTTGAGATCACCGACAAGGTCTTTAGGGAGAGAATGAACGGCTGGTGGAACAGGATGAGTTTCGCAGACCTGGATGATGACGGAGATCTCGATATGATCGCCGGAAACTGGGGCGATAATAGCCAGATCCATGCCAGTGTAAAGGAGCCGGTTGAATTGTACTATGGCGACTTTGACAAGAACGGCTTTATTGACCCGCTGATCTGCTACTATGTCCAGGGTAATTCATATCCCATGGCATCGAGAGATGAAATGACCGACCAGATCGTCAGTCTCAGGCAGAAATATCCGAATTATGATTCCTATGCGGATGTGACCCTGAAGGACGTGTTGACCAAAGAGCAGCTTGAAACAGCTAAGGTTTTATCCGCCACTCATCTGAATACCCTTTGGCTGGAGAACAGGGGCGGGCAGTTTGTACCCCGCGCCCTTCCTATACAGTCAGATTATGCACCCGTTTATGCCATCCATGTAGATGATTTCAATAAAGATGGAAAAAAGGATATTCTTTTAGGCGGAAACATTGAACAGACCAGGATCAAGATCGGGAAGATAGATGCTAATTATGGTGTGTTGCTCACTGGTGATGGGAAGGGGAATTTCAAGTATGTGGATCAGCTGCAGAGCGGGTTGAAGATCGGTGGCTGCATCAGGGATTTTGCATTGATAGGCACCAGGGATGGCAAGAAAATTTTGATGGCGGGCATTAACAATGGCCAGCCTGTATTTATATCATATTAAAACACATGAGGGTAAGATCATTCATTTTTGCCATGTTGCTGGTTGCCAATACCAGTGTGGCAGGAGCACGCGCAGTTACATTGACCGAGCAGTATGTGACTTGCGTTAAAAAGGTAACAGATGTGATGTTGAATGATGTGGCCTCGCCCGTTGCCGCAAGTCGTTACTATGCATATGTCTCCCTTGCCGCTTACGAGACCGCGTCGCTTTACGGGAATCTCAAGACATTCAAAGGAACATTGAATGGATTTGAAGGGCTGCAGATCGATCAGGCGAAACTGGCTGGGACAGACAAGGACCTGGCGATCTTGCTGGCCGTGATGAAAATGGGGGAACGACTGCTGCCTTCCGGTTATATGGTGAAAAAAGGAACGGACTCCCTGCTGATGAACTATGCCAAAAAATCAACCACAACCAAAACCATCGCATTGGTGGATGAGGTAGTGCAGCAGATCATGAAATATGTATCAACCGATGGTTTTGGTAAGCTGAATAACCTGCCGCGTTATATTGTCAGGAAAGGCGATCAGCACTGGAGACCCACACCGCCTGCATTTATGTCACCTGTTGAGCCCCACTGGAACAGCCTTCGGACTTTTTTCCTGGATTCGGCACAACAATTCAAACCTGCCTTGCCGGTGGAGTACGATACATCGAAAACTTCTGCTTTTTATAAGCTCGTGAAAGAGGTATATGATGTTGATAAACGCGCAAACAAGGAAGAACAGGAGATCGCGAATTTTTGGGACTGTAATCCTTTTGCGGTGCAGCAGATCGGGCACATTGAGTTTGGCCTGAAGAAGATCTCTCCGGGTGGTCACTGGGTGGGTATTGCCGGTATCGCCTGCAAACAAAAGAAGCTGAACCTGGAAAGGACAGTTATGGTACACGCGCTGTTAAGCATTGGTCTGGCCGATGCTTTTATCTCCTGCTGGGATGAAAAATATCGATCCAACAGGGTGAGGCCGGAGCACGTGATCCAGAAAATCATGGACCCTGCATGGAGGCCCTTGTTACAAACACCTCCGTTTCCCGAGTATGTATCCGGCCATAGTGTAGCCTCCAATACGGCTGCGGTGATCCTTATTGCCATTTTCGGGGATAAGCTTTCCTATGCTGACGATACAGAAGTGGAGTTTGGCCTCCCGGTGAGGAAGTTCACATCATTTAGTGGTGCTGCTGCCGAAGCTTCTATTTCGAGGCTTTATGGTGGGATCCATTACCGCGACGGTATAGAGCAGGGTGTTTGGCAGGGCAAACAGATCGGCAATTTCTACGTGACTAAATTGAAACCCTATTTTACATCTTTCGCCATTGCAGGGAAATAAAGCATGCACATCAAACTATTTGTAGCGATACCTTCTGAGCTCCCGATGGATACGTGTCCTGAAGGTGTTGAGCTCGTATACACCGGAGTGGGTAAAGTCAATGCCGCGATCAGCGCCACCCAGCACCTGATGCACCTGAACCCAAGGAATACCGTGGTATTGAATTACGGATCTGCCGGTTCCGCTGTACATCCCGTACTCACCATGCTGACCTGCAAAAAGTTCCAACAGGCGGACATGGATGCCCGGCCACTCATGGAGCATAAGGGCCATACCCCTTTTGATGAGCTGCTCTATCCCCATGTGGAAAGAGATATCCTGGTTTTCGATGAGGCTGGGGCACTCTGCACCACACAGGATACTTTCCAGCAGAAACCTGAGTACGAAGTGAATGATATGGAAGCCTATGGCATCGCTAAAGTCTGCAGGATATTCGGTTTTGACTTCACTGCCTATAAGTTCATCAGCGACAGCGGGGACGGGAACGACTGGGAAGAAAATCACCACCTCGGGATTCAACAGTTCCTGGATATTCTCAACAACAACTGGTTGAAGCAGCTTCACTAGCTCACCGGACTCATTGATTTGCGGGCACCTTAATGAAATTACACGCGCCCTGAATGCTCTCCTTTTCACCGTTCAGCTGAACTGAATGGCATTTGAGATGTTATCGAGTTCATATGACCATCTCATCTGCTGACAGAGACCGGATCATCGAAATGGCCTGGGAGGACCGCACACCTTTGCAGCAGGCAGCGGGTGATCAGTATGAATAAAATTAGCAAGAGGGCATGAACGAATTACATCTCACCAGTACCCACCTGGAAAGCTTTGAACGTTTCTATCGGGCTAACCTGATCAACAGCATCACCGGGTATAAGCCGGCGATGCTCATCGGTACCAGAAGTCAGGCCGGAGTAGATAATCTCGCCCTGTTTTCTTCGGTATTCCATCTTGGTGCAGATCCTGCCTTAGTGGGATTTATTCAAAGGCCCGTTGGTGTGTCAGGGGATACCTTCAGGAATATTTCTAACACAGGGATGTACACCATCAATCATGTTCATGAGGCCTTCGTAGAGAAAGCCCATTTTACGTCAGCGCGTTTTGAAGCCCATGTTTCGGAGTTTGACGCTTGTAAGCTCAGCCCCCAATTTCTGGAAGGTTTTCAGGCGCCGTTTGTCAAGGAGAGCCGGGTTAAGTTTGGGTTGGAGCTGGTGGAAGTGGTCCCCATCACGCATAATGACACAAAAATGGTCATCGGCAAGATCACGCATCTGCTGGTGGATCCTTCCTGCCTGGAGGAGGATGGGAATATCAATCTGAATCTGGTGGGCGATGTGTGTATCTCAGGACTGGAGAATTACCACCGGGTAGAAAAAATGGTGGCCTATCCATACGCCCGGGTACAGGACCTGCCCTCGTTTGATTAGTTTAGATTGTAAAGAAACGGCTCCCGAATCACTCAAAACTAAAAATCTGCTTCCAGTCTTTCTTCATATCCACCACGGTCCATTTATACGTTGACGCGCTGTCAAGTCCTTTGTTCAACTGTCCGATATGCGATTGCCTGTCGTACGCAAATTCACGGGCTGAATCGGTATGATGAACGATCATGCCAAACCTGGGGTATCCGGAAGCGGTGGTTGTCCACTCCAGCATCGCGTAATCCCCGTCTGAGTTCCCTGCAGTGAACACCGGCCTTTTCCCGATGTGCTGGTGTATGCCTACAGGTTTACCTTCTTTATCGTCTACAAAATTCAGTTCCGGGACCTTTATCAGCAGGGGTTGACCATCCCGGACTTCATATTTTGCCTTTATAGAACTTCCCACGATCTGATAGGGTGGGATTCCATATACCTCTTCTGCCCATGCCCTCATAAAGTCGATCCCTCCGCCTGAAACGATAAAGGTCTTATATCCGTGGGCCCGCAGGTATTGGAGTAGTTCCACCATCGGTTTATAGGTCATCTGGTGATAAGGCTTTCCAGTTTTTGGGTGAACGGCTGTGTTTATCCATGCTTTCACAGCGTTATTGAACGAGTCGGTGGATATGCCCGCATGCGTTGCCATCATCACGGATGCCAGTCCTTTTTCCCCGGATGCCAGTAAACCCTTGGTATCGCCTTTGAGGATGGAGGCAAAAGGTTCTTTCTTCGTCCATTCCGGATGCTGGCTGGCCGTTGCTTTTACCCTGTCCACCGCATAAAGGAGTTGGAAATAAACAGGCTGTTCACTCCATAGTGTGCCGTCATTGTCAAAACAGGCTATGCGGTCAGACTCGGGTATGAATCCAGGGCTGTTCTCCGTGGTGGTGTGATTGACAAAATCAATGATCGATTTTTTGGTGTCACCCTCATTCCAGGACGGCAATACTTCGGCGCTGGCTGTATCTGCGCTTACAGGGGTCTGCTTCTGGACCGGTTGACAGGAGGAAGCCCAAACGAGGATAATTGTGGCGTAGATGATGTGTTTCATGCATACTAATGTAAGACGGATCTTCCACTTACCCATGGTGAACATGTATCATCATCTAAGCCGACGGTCAGTCCTTATGGCTCTTCGGATAAACCACTTTGGCCTCATCAAGCCGGCTATGGATTTTCTTCAGCAGCTGACTTTTGAAAAATCCGGCTTCGGCAATATTCCCTATCCAGCAGGAGACGGTGAACTGCATTCCCTGGGCACCTATCTCATCCAGGTGGACCTTTGGTTTAGGGAAGGGTAGGATGAAAGAGGATTCCTTAAGGACCTCCTCTACCAGTTCAGAAACCATGGCCGCATTGTTGGAATGATCGACTACAAATGAACTTTCCATTTTAAAATTCCTGCTGGTCAGGGTCCAGTTCTTCAGCACTTTGGAGATCATTTCTCCATTTGGCACAATAAACTTTGCGCCATCGGCTGTATCCACCTTGGTGGCTCGCATCCCGATATCGGTCACCCTGCCCTTCGATCCCTCCACCTCAATAATGTCTCCAACATAGATGGGTTTCTCAAACGCGATGATGATGCCGGAGATCAGGTTAGCAATGAGAGACTGCAGGCCGAAACCTATACCCACCCCAAGTGCCCCAACGAATAGATTCAGGTTGTTCAGGGGAATGCCCGCAAGTACAAGGCCCAGGATGAAGCCTGATGCAATCACAAAAAGACGCAACATCAGTACAATGCTACCCAGGCTGGTTTTGCCCGACATGTCATCAGACCTTTTCTCGTCATAGAATAGCCCGTCGAGTAAGCCAGACAGATAAAAAGCCAGATACAGAACGATGAAGAATATGAGCATGCTTCCGGGAGAAACAGAAACGCTTCCGATGTTGATCTGCTGGCTGAAGAAGCCTACTACATGTTGTCGGATAAAATCCCGGGCATTGATATTCACCACAAATGAACTGAACCAGAAGGCCACTGCGATGAATCGAACCAGGTACAGCAGCTTCTCGTAAATCAACTCTACTTTGACCCTTGTGTTGTTCTCTGTGGCGTTGTATATATTGGCCAGGATAGCAATGAAATCAATGAAGGAAAATATGGCTACATACAGGATGATGGCCAGGAAGAATTGATCCAGGCCTGCCAGTAATAAGATCCTGCCCAAAGGATAATGCCCTGTGAAATTCAGGATCCATCCCACCAGGAACATCAGGGTAGCAAGGGCCAATAAGGACTGGAACAACCATTTTTTCGAAAGCGCTGTATCCTTAATGGAGCGAAGTAGTCCAACCAGGGGGATCAGCAGGAAGATACTCAGCATCCACACGATTCTGCCAAAAAAAGTAACGGTGACCAGCAGGTTCATCAGCTTCAGGAATACATAAACGACAAGGATGATGATCAGGTATTTTTTATTGATGTTGGGCTGCTCCTTCATAAAGATCATAGACGTAGTGATGGCCAGGGTGATCAGTATGAATTCAAGAAAGATATGTGGCGAGTTAACAAAAATGAATGGTGCCATCACGAGTACAAAACTGCTGGTGGATGCACCGGTATATTTATGAACGAATTTGTATGACTGCTTACCGCCGTGTTCTTTTTGTTCCAGTCCTTTTTTATGTTTCTTAAAATACCAGATGGGGAGCAGCGTGATGAGTAGCAACAAGATGCGAAACAGGATAACACGGACATAGGCATTTTTTGCATAGAAAGTCAATGAGGCAATGTTTTGTTTCACCGTTTCCACCACTACTTCTCCGATACCTGTCTTATAGGTACCGGTATTCAGTTGCCAGAAGGGTGGATGGGTTCTGTTGAAAAGTGCTGCGTTTCTTTGCCTCAGTTCTTTTTCCACGTCCATAATGGCCCTGCTTATCCTGAAATTGGTAATATTCAGACTGTTTTCAATACTGACCATTCTTTTAAGCATATCCTGGTGCATGCCTTCCACACGAACGAGATTCGTATTGATGTTTTCCAGTTCAAGGCTGTAAATAGATCGCAGCACCGAATCGGATTGAAAGTTTTGTGAGCTGCTGTCTTTCAACATTTTTTCAATTTCCAGGTAGTTACCTGCCAGCACATCATTCTGCTTCCGGATGTTTGTTCTCCATTTATCAAGCTGTGATTTCTGCTGGAGTAACCTGGCGTTGACGTCATCCAGCGCCCTGATGCGCATGACTTGCTTGTGCGTCTGGAGCTCATTCAGCGTGATTTCGAAATCCTTTACAAGCCGGGGATAGTCTTCCTCCATGAAGCTGCTGTCGAGGCCGGTTATCAGCCTGCTTTCAAATAACAGGAGTGCATTATGGCTGGACTGGAGCCAATTGGAGGGATTGGTCACAGGGTGGTCCCCACCGACCGTACGGGATGTTGTGCTGTCCTGGGCAACTGATACCTGGGCCATAAAAAGGAAGGCCAGTATGAGTTTTATCCCTGCCGCCGGTTTGCATGTCATAATTGAAAATATTAGCTGTTCAAACTTTATAAGTCAACATCCGGTATTTCCGGAACATTATCTTTTTTCAGGGCTTTACGGTATTTCTTTTCCTGCTTGGAGTTGCTCCTGATTCCCGCATTGGTTAAACTTCCACTGAGCAATATTTTGATCCAGTAATTTATGAAACTTCTCTCGCGATTTCGCTCGGTAAACACGGATCCGGTTGTTTTGAGGTTGTTTCTCTTGACCAACAGGTTTGCCACGAAACTGATTGTCTTGGTCACAAAGGTCTTCCGGGTCTGGTCATTTTTATTCAGAAATTCAACTTTAAGGTCCTTGTATAACATTTTCATCTTCCCATGGGCCAGGTACTCCCGGCCAATGGCCTTCAGTTCGAGGGTGTCCAGGTAGCCGCGGACCACTTTGGCGGATGCCATCGGGCCAATAACAGGGTTCAGCGCGGGAAGTGATAGCCGGCCCACCCTGATCTGGAGCAGGAAAGCGGAGAGGCTATCGGTGTAGGATTGGTGAAATCGGATGCCCGCATAGGCAGTATCAAGGAACGACAGGTTGGCGCTAAGATAGAGGCTGTCTGCAGGTCCAATATCGTGGTTCTTGATGTTCCTCAACCTGACCTGCAGTTTGCCCAAATGAACGCTGGCGGCACTATTGGTTACATCGCTGAATTCTTCGTAGGTGATGCTGCCATTAAAGATTCGGATACTGTCTATATCAAATTTGAATTTGATCTTTTCCAGGAGATCAACAGGGAGCGGCTTAATGATGCCGGTTTCAAAAGGCAGCCTTTTGTCTTTATAGTCTCTGAAAACCGGCTCTGATACTTCGATGTAATCAATGTGGAAACTGGAATCGATGCCCATTTTTTCGATGTCAAGGTTCCTGATAGCCAGTTTTTTGGTTCGCAGTTCCATGTAGTCTTTCTGGTAGGTGTTTGCCCTGTTGAAAGAGTCCCGGTCTATGACGGGATGGAAACGGAAGGAGTCTACGGTAACTATTTTCCCCCCATTCCGGTAAGCGATGCCATAGGCATAGGTTGCCGTTTTGTTGTTGACATTGGAGAGATTGATGTTGCTGACAAATAGTGATGGATTGCTTTTTATCCTGCGCAGGATGTGGTTCTTATCCAGACTGTCGATCTTCAGGCCTTCCCCGCCCATATCCAGTCGGTTCAAGGTCAGGGATTTCCCCTTTTTGTTGAGGAGGTGGATGTTCACCTGTTTCAAAACCAACTGGTCCAGGAGCAGGTCTAATCGGGCACTATCGGCGCCCCGCCCTTTTTCGAGGTGATCCAGTGATATGTTGAACTGCCCCTGGTCCATATAAACCCTGGTGCTGTCGTTCACAGTGACGTCAAAAACGTCTGCTGATATTGTTGTTTTGCCTATTGATAAGGCGAGGTTATCAAGATCCTTGCTGATATGGCTTATGTTGAGGTTCAGGTTTGACGTTCGGGCCCTTAGCGTGCCAGTGCCTGAACGCTGCCGGAGGTCAATTTTCCCATTTGTGAGTTGAACCGCTCCGATGTCAACAGGTTGTTCTTTTGGTTCTCCCGCTGCCAGTTTAAGGCCTTTTTCCATCGAGGCGAAGATTGCCGGATCTTCGAGGTGGACGGAGCTGATCACAGGATACTTCAGTTGCAGCGTTTTGTTGATCTGGGGAGTGAATTCGATTTTGCGGATATTCCCTTTTACCGTGTCTGATCTTTGCAGGTATTCAACATGCAGATCGTTGACGGCTGAGGCAGCGGATTCCCTGATGTTGAACGATCCGGTACGGGCAGACAGGCTGGGTGAGCTATAGGAGATCCCATTTCCGTCAATGGCCATTTGCTTCAGGCCAACCTTTTTCCCAGACTCCAGGGTGAGACCAACCAATTCTATGTTATTCAGAAGCACGGTGGCTTTTATGCTATCGCCAGATAGATACGTGAGGTTCGTAGGGCCGGCTGAAATATGGTTTACCAGTACAGATAGATTTCTATTCCCGTCTTTATTCTCGTTCCTGGCCATGGAATTTTCCTGGTCAGCTTTGACACTGGCTGATTGATAATGAATGGAATCCACAATAACATTCTCAAGATCATCATCAAAATGGTAGTTACTGATCCGGATCTTGCGGGCAGTGAGGTCTGTTCTCGACGAAGCATTGCTCACCCGGATCAGATCTGCAGTCAGTCTTTTTTCATTGCCCCTGGCCTCGCCCCGATAAAGGGCGGCCCTTACAGGCCCGTTATGAAAAATGGCAGAGTCAAAAGCGACACGACCAATCGAATACCCCATGAGTTCATAAGTGGATGCATCAAACATTTCATTCACTGAAATACGTGAGTTAATACCTCCTACTACTACTCGTTTGTTTTTTTCTGTGGCCGACTGGTTGACCAGGTATCCATTTTCAATTACAATATGTTCCAGGTCGATCTTGTCACTCATCTCGCGGATCAATGTTTTCAAAGGCTTTGGCGGCCTTTCACTTTTCGACTGCGAGGGGATATAGTTGTTGATGGTAACAGAATTCTTCAGGTAGACCTCCCGGGCCTTTAGTTTTTTGTGCGTGATGAGGTCCGCTATGGAGAGTTCGCGAAGTTCAAAATCCGCGATCTCGAAATATTTCTTATCGGCCCTTTTATTCGTCTCGGAAGGCTCAAGCCGGAAGTTCAGCAGGGAAAGCGACTGGTTTCGGTAAATGACACTGTCGAACAGCATGTTGTACATACCATCCTTACTGGGTGATTTGTAATTTTTGATGGCGAAAGACACTTGCTTTACGTCAATAGGCTTTGCCTTTGTACTGTCTATGTCAATATCAAATGCCTCGAAATTATTCCCCTTGCTTTTGAATGAACGGAAATTACCATTGTCCATGGTAGTGAGGTCTATCCTGCTGTTGAGCAAACCGAGATATCCGATCTTCATCTTGCCGGTAAGTCCGGCTATTCTTTTTTCCAGGGGGACATCACTTATAAGCTTTTCTTGATTTGGCTTTGCGGTGATATCCATATTGAGGTTTAGCACCGGATCCTGGCAGATCACAGAGTCTATTTTCAACAAGTTCTGTTCATACATTGCCCAGAGGTCCATGTTGAATATCTTCAAACGGGAGAACCCCGCTTCGAAGGATCCATATTCAGAACCCTTGGTTTTGCCGTTCACCTGGAAACTATCAATGGTGATCACTTTTTCCTCGGTATCAAGGCGAAGCGCCGAATATCGTATGCGGTAATTTCCTTCAGGGAAAACAACGTTTTGCTTACCTGTGTTCACTCGTATGCGGCCAGCCTGAAATTCCTCCGCAGGGGTAGTCTCCAAGGGAAGCAGGGCCAGCTCTTTACCCGTAATGTTTACGCCGCCTATGGTAATGGTGGTATTATTCGGCGCGAGTTTATGCAGGGTCAGATGGCCATTAAGGATGCCAAATCTTTTGATCTGCATGGACTTCGTGATCTTGTTCAGTGCCAGGTATATGTTGCCGATCTCGACTTGTACCGTCTTATTTCCCTGGTTTTTTTTCTTTTCACGGAATTCAGGACTCACCTGCACCTTTGGATTTTCTGCCACGAGGAAGTCGACCACGATCTTTTTTCTGAGGAAGAAGTCCAGTAACGAATGAAGCTGCAATCCGAGATAGGTGAAATGGATATCATAGATGACTTTCTTTCCGGACTCATCATGAAATTGAAGCTTGGTGTCAAGCAGGTCTATGCGGGCGGGGGAAAGTTTGATGTTTACTTTGCCAATATCAACACTGACCTTGCCTTCTGTTTGGTAAATGATGGCTTGTTGGATCAGGTCGCGGGTATATACTTTAAGCAGCATGACTGCAACGAGATATAATACAGATAAGCCAAGCACCATCCAAATGGCGATCCGGGCAAACCTGTTTTTGATATATCGTTTCACCGGGGGTTACTGATTTTTATTACTCTTGAATGTGTAGCTCACCATCAGCTGGAGTCCAAAGGAGGAGATCGCTCCTTTTTCTGATTCACCCTGCAGGAAATTCCCTTCTGTGGGATCTGTGAAGCTCGCTGGCTGAGGGAAGCTGTTGTTGGAGCCATAATTGAACCGGATACCATAGATCCAGGTACTTGATTTGAACTCACGCTGGTTACCGATCGTGAAATGGTAGTTGTCCCACTGCTTTATAGCGAGATTATTACCATCGACCGTTCTGTCGAAATTGGCATAATGATGATCGGTTCGGAAAGAGAACAGCATGTGATTGTTGTTTTTCAGCATCCAGTCTGCAGCAATGGATCCGTTTACTACCGATTTGTTTGCGCTCCATACCCTGAGTGTCTTGCTTGTCAGCAGAACGTTATCAGCTGAAGGTGGCTGCAGAAATGAGGCGTTGCCTGGGTCTAAAACAACGTATTCGTTCTGGCTTCCATACCACTGTAGTCCGCCATATAGCCTTACGCGCCCCCATTGTGTAGAAGCGCCTGCGGACACATTCAGGGGGTATTTATATTTTGCCTTCAGTTCTTCAATATGACCGTTCGCCAAGTAGTTTCTCCTGGGTTGAAGCAGGTCTTTGGTGATGCGGATGTTGGACAGGCTTAAGTCAGCGAGGATCTCACCCCGGCCCATGATACCTATCGTGGGGCTGGACAGGGTCAATCCAAAATCCCATTTGGGTGTTCTGTAGGTGATGCCAATTTTAGTGAATGTCATGAGTGTGTTATACTGCACGTAGTAGTCGATGTTGGAGCCTACCAGGTCTACGGGTGCCTGGAGCGGCGGGTCTGTGATGGCATAGGCTGCAAAAGACTCCCTGTATTTTTGGTTTCGGTAAATGAATGACTGGGATACGCCAGCAGAAAGCCTGTCGCTGATCTGCCATCCCAGTCCTCCTACCACGGTGAATTCGTCCAGGCTGTTTTTCAGGTTGTACTGTGCCAGGTAGTTTTCCGTGCCGGGTCCTTCAATTTCATTGATCAGGTCAATCCTTCGTTCGGTGCGATCAGAGAAATCAAGGACATCTGCATTGGCGTGATAAAGCGCATATCCCATAACCCATTTCTTTTGGGTTTTCGGTTTGAATACGCCTGATGCCATGGAAGGAAGTACATTCAGGTTGTTGCTTTTTACCGTGAACCCGTCACCCAATGCATTTTCAAATTTGATATTGTTATACCCTACCACGTTGGTATTGAAGTTGAAACTTGATTGGGTGGCCTCGGACAATGTAGCCGGATTCATGATCACGGCCGACTGGTCTTCGAACCGACTAAGGCCGGCATTGTACAATAATGAGTTTCTTGACCCGTATTGCATCCAGGAATAATGATTGTCCTGCGCTATGAGATGTATACTGGCAATTGCCGAAAGCACAGTCAGGAAAAGTATTTGACATAGTTTCTTCATACCGAAGGTTGGTTGTTGGCATTTTGAAGATACGTTTCCCCTGCCGATAAACCGGATCGTGTTTGTTCAACCATGAAAGAAATTCGATTAGTTTTGAGTTCAATTACGCCATCATGCATCCATCTTACCTTGAAAGTGTTGGTCAGCAGTTCAGGCACTACAAATCACTTGGCGAGAAGGCCATGGCCCAGATTGGCGATGAGCAGTTGTTCTGGCAGATGAATGATGAATCCAACAGCATTGCTGTGATCGTAAAACATCTGGCCGGAAACATGGTCTCGCGTTGGACGGATATTTTTAATACTGATGGGGAGAAGGACTGGCGCGACCGGGATGCAGAGTTTGTGAACGACGTCAAAAGCAGGGCTGACCTGATGATCATTTGGGAGCAGGGCTGGACATGTCTTTTCAACAGTTTGGAAGCACTCGGAGAGGCTGATCTGGCAAGGGTGATCTATATTCGGAATGAACCTCATACAGTAATCGCAGCCATAAACCGCCAGCTGGCGCACTATCCCTACCATGTGGGCCAGATCGTTTACATTGGGAAAATGATGAGTAAGGAGTGGGCCTCACTGTCTATACCACGAAACAAATCCGTTGATTTCAATCGTGACAAATTTTCGGGTGGGCAGGCCTGAGCTTACCTGATCGCGGCGAAATGGATGGCATCTTTATCCCAGGAGGGAGCCGAGTGAAGTGCGGGTATGACCTGGTCAGGCTGATCCACAAAGGTCCACATCTCCATGTGCCGGTTCACCATAAAATTTTCCTCTACGCATCTTTCGAGCATGAGCTTTAAGGGGTTGTAATAACCATTGGTATTCAGGATCACGATCGGTTTGGTGAAAAGTCCGAGCCTCTTGAGGGTCAGTGCTTCCAGGAGTTCTTCCAGTGTGCCAGTACCTCCCGGCAGGGTCACGAGTCCGTCAATATCTACCAGGAACTTCGCCTTTCGTTCATGCATGGTATCTGTGAATTCCAGGTCCACCACTTTTTTGTGTGCCCATTCCACTTCATTCATGAATTTCGGCATGATGCCTTTGATGTTGCCGCCCTGTTCGATGATGGTATCTGCGAGTTTCCCCATCAGGCCGGAAGCACCGCCACCGTATACCACATCGATATTGTTTTTCACGAAATCGATGGCCAGTTTTTCCGTGGCATCAAAATAGGCCTGATCGATGCGTGCGCTTGATGCGCAGTAGACACAGATTCTCATGGAATAATTTAGGCGTAAGATACTAAAAGGTGCTCAGGCCTGGTCCTGCTGCACACCCACGTAGTCGGCGAAGCCAATATACCTGCCGGAGATGTCGCGGTATATGGTGGTAAACCGTTTTCCGATTCCCTGCTGGCAAACGATCATCGATTCACGAACAATGACCCTGTCGTGATCAACCTGGTTCAGGTTCATATTCGGGTGGCCGGTAAACGACATCATCAAAGCGGCATTGATCGCTTCTGTTGCGGAGTGGTAGATAGCAGGCATACAGCTAATTTACCGGTATTTGCCGGCAGGATCAAGCCTGAGCTTTAAAAAAATCTGTGTCAAACCAGGTGCTGCCTGACTTTTGCCAGAAAGATGGGGACCTCGTGCAGGGGGTCGTTCAGGCCGAGGGTTTCAATGGGGATATTGCCCTTGTAAGAAGAGCCTTTGATGATGTTGCAGAGCCGGGGCAGGTCCATCGGGGTCTGGGTGCCGTTGAGCAGTAATTTTTCCTTGACTTGCCAGTTCACGGCAAGTGGCAATGAGCGTTTGATCTCTTCGTAGGGATCCGGGGCTATGAAGTTCCCGGTATCCACCACCAGGCCCAGCCAGAGGCTGTTGAAGGGATGGATCATTTCGTGGCACTCATCAGCCGTTCTCAGGAAGTCGTTATGGTTTTGGATCCCCAGGATCACACCATGTGCAGCAGCGACGGGAAGGCATTGGCTGAGGGCCTTTCTGATCCGGTCTCCGATCCGTTTTCTTTCTACGCCTTCGCTGTATTTTTTAGCGGTAAAGATCCTGAGTACGGGGGCGCCCATTTTTGCCGCCACTTCTATCCATCGTTTTACAAGGTCCACTTCCTTGTCCAGCGATGCATCGTCAGTATATGAAAATTCATTCCTTACACCGGTACCGCTGATCTCTATTCCAAGTTCGTGTGCTTTTCGTTTGAACTCGAAGATCTCTTTATCGGTTGGAGTGGCCGGATAGGTGGAGAAATAATAACCGGTCATGTCAACGGCACTGAAGCCGTTGGCAGCACAAAAATCAAGCAACTCCGCCTTGCTGATCTTTTTTTTCATCAGCATATCGTTGAATGAATAGGCATTCAGGCTGAGCCTGACATTCGAAGGCCGGTTTTCCATGCCATTGACGGATAATTTGCCTGCAGCCGGAATGGCTGGCACCATCGCGAGGAAATCTCTTCTGTTCAAGCTGGTCATCCTGAAATAAATATCGGGTATTAATCTTATTTTACCTGCCCTAAACCAAACAGTTCATGAAAGTTGCCGGAATACTTATTGTGTTGCTCACTTTGATCTCTGCTGAAATGCGCGCGCAGGAATACAAATCACCCCTGGCTGGAAAATGGGACCTTACCGTTACTGCGGGTGACCGTGTCACGGCGTCATGGCTGGAAGTGCATGTATCGGGTTCAAAGACCCTGGTGGGTCATTTTGTTGCCGATGGAGGCAGTGCAAGGCCCGTGGCCCATGTTCGTTTTGATGGCAGGAAATTCAGTTTTGCCATTCCGCCGCAATGGGAGCAGGGCGACAAGGATCTTGTGTTTGAAGGTGTATTGGAGAACGATAAGTTAACGGGAACAATGGTTTTACCTGACGGCCGGAAGTTCAATTGGACGGGCGTGAGGGCACCTTCGCTGGTAAGGACCAAAGCACCTGTTTGGGGAACACCGATCGATTTATTCAATGGCAAGAACACCAGTGGATGGCATGTTGAGGCAGGTAAAAAGAACCAGTGGATCGCCGAGAATGGGGTGCTGAAAAGTCCTGCATCAGGGGTCAATATCATTTCCGACCAAAAATTCAATGATTTCAAACTCCATATCGAGTTCCGCTATCCAAAGCACAGCAACAGCGGAGTATACCTTCGCGGACGGTATGAAATTCAGGTGTCTGACAGCAAGGGTCTTGAGCCATCGTTGATCGAGTATGGTGCCTTATACGGATTCCTCCTACCCGTAGCAATGGCGGCTAAATCCCCTGGAGAGTGGCAGACGTTCGACATCACCCTGGTAGGCAGGCTGGTAACCGTAGTAGCCAATGGGATAACCATTATTTGCAACCAGGTGATCCCGGGTATTACCGGCGGTGCGCTCGATAGTAACGAAGGGGAGCCCGGTCCCATTATGCTGCAAGGTGACCATGGTCCTATTGAATACAGGAACATCCGGATCACCCCGGCGAAATAGTTCTCAAAAGGTATAGCGCGCGGTGATCCCAAAGGTGCGGGGGTCACCCGGCACGAATTGTGTCAAATGTTAGGGTGGAGTTGCGTGGCGGGTGCTAGAACAACAACCTCATGATTCCCAGGACACGTATGGCAGTCCCCGAGGTTCCATCATGATTTTCCTTGGCGCCGAACAGGAGTTCGGTACCAGCCGTGAAATATCTGTTGATCGCCAGCACAGCATTGGCAGACATATAGCTGCTTCTTTTGAAGATCTGGTCCGTGCTGGTGGGTTTTTCCTGGTATAGGTGACTATACACGAAGGTGGAGGTCCATCTTTTACTGAACACAAAACTATAGGAGGCATAACCGCCGAAGTAAATCAGCGTCTCCAGGGTTGCAGGGTCTTTGGGATAAGCTTCATAGCCCAGACCTCCAAAATCATTCACAGATCCCTGGGTTCCATCGCCAACAATGCCAAATAGATTGAACACCCGCTTCTTTACGCCGAGGGGGCTGAAATTCTTGTCGGGTATCTTGATCGTGAGTGAGCTCGTGAATCCCCAGCCCGGCAGGTTTTTTTTGAAACTGAAATCTTTGTCGGTATATACACTGGGTTTATAGATAAATGAGTTGATCCAGGTTCCGCCCTTAAAGGTCAGCTTTGGCTTGACCACGAGTTCGGGGAATCCGGCTTTAATCGGCTGGGCACTATCCAATGGCGTGTAGTCGGCCTTTGGCTCCTCGATGGCTAACAAGATGTTCCACTTGGGGGAGAGCTGCTTCCGCCAACGTATCTGCGCAACCCTGGACGCGGGCATGGAATTGGGTCCCTCCAGATCGAGGGTGTTGGGCGAGGCACCAACATCCCCAAAATTCGTCCATGTTTGTCCTATCAGAAAATCGCCATAAGTGATGTAGGCATGGCGCATCCGGAAAAACGTATTGACCCCCCGGGCGCTTGACAGGAAGTCGCCTTCGATCAATGCCGTTATATTTTTGCCCGCTTTGGGGAATTTAAAACTGAATCCAAGCCGGCTCTGGTTGGCGGAAAAATGGAAGCGGTTGAATTTAACATTGGTCAGCTTCGTAGTAGGGATGCCTGAGGTTACAAAAAGGTCGTTATCGGTGAGGTTATTGTAGTCGAAATAGAATGCAGGCTGTATGAACCCGGATATCTTACCTTCTGCGAATTCCGTAACAAACGTTGGCTTCTGGGAGGGCTGGAAACTGGTGTCCAGATTGCTGTTTCTTTTGAGCGAGTCAAATTCAGACTGCCCCATGGCTGTTGCGCAAAACATGGTTAGCAAAAAGGGGAAGACGTATGAAAGTGAACTCCTGCGCATGGTTCGTTATTCCAACTGGTTATTCCCCAAATGTAGGGGATATTTTTACTGCCTGCCTGTTGGGCCCGGTTCCGGCATGTACTAAATCGCAATTATTGACAAGCCTCGTGGCTTCCTTTTTTTGCCATCGTATCCATAGTGTCTTATCTTCCGTTTCAATTTCTTGGAATAAACATACTTGAGCTCAAACAGAAATTCCGTTTTGATGCTTTTAAACTAAGATTGATTTTCAAAATTTATTGCTTTATGAGGATAGCATTGATCCTGTTTTTCCTGTTGACCGGAACCGTTAACCTGATGGCCCAGAAAAAGAAAACTGAGCCAATCCCCGTTCCAGCCTTTGACCATGAACAGTATTTTAAGTCGTTAAAGTTCCGGAATATCGGGCCATTCCGCGGGGGGCGTTCCGTTGCCTCTTCCGGTGTGCGGGGGAATGACCAGGTCTATTACATGGGTACAACAGGTGGCGGTGTTTGGAAAACAGTCAATGCCGGGCAGGCCTGGTTCAATATCTCCGATGGTTTTTTTACCACGGGTTCCATAGGTGCCGTTGCAGTGGCAGATTCTGACCCCAATGTGATCTATGTGGGCGCAGGAGAGCACGCGCCAAGGGGGGTTATGACGTCTTATGGCGATGGCGTATACAAAAGTACAGATGCTGGTAAGACCTGGAAGAACATGGGATTGGAGATGACCCGGCATATTTCCGGCATTCGCATACATCCTGCCAATCCGGATATTGTTTACGTTGCGGCGCAAGGTGCTTTGCATGGACCTTCGGCCGACAGGGGTATTTATAAGTCCGTTGACGGTGGCCAAACCTGGAGCAAGATCCTGTTTGTTGACAATAATACGGGCTGTTCCGAAATAAGTATGGACGCAAAGAATCCGAGGATCCTCTATGCAGCCATGTGGGACCACCGGAGGTTGCCCTGGGAAGTTCGGTCCGGGGGACCTGGTTCAGGATTGTACAAATCGACCGATGAGGGTAAAACATGGAGCAAGCTGACCAAAGGACTTCCAAAGGACATGGGAAAGATGAGTATAGCTGTTTCGCCTGCAAATGCTGATAAAGTTTATGCATTGGTTGAAAGCGACACGGAGAAGGACCTGGGTGGATTGTTTGTATCCTATGATGCCGGGAATTCATTCAGCATGGCCAGTAAGGACAACAGGCTTACCCAAAGGGCATGGTACTACATAGAATTGTTCCTGGACCCTAAGGATGAGAATACCTTGTACGTGTTCAATTCCCCTGGTCTGATGAGTAAGGATGGCGGCCGGACCTGGACAAATATCCGGGGAACCCATGGCGATTACCACCATCTCTGGATCAATCCGGATAATCCAAAGAACATGATCGTGTCGAACGACGGTGGCGCCGCCATCAGTTTTGACCAGGCGAGGACCTGGTCTTCCCAGGATAACCAGCCGACTGCGCAGTTCTATCGGCTGAACGCCGATGATCTCTATCCTTACAACATATATGCGGGCCAGTAGGACAACAGTTCTGTTAAGATCAAAAGCAGCAACCCTTCCGGATATTCCATCACGGAATCTGACTGGACCAGGAGTGCCGGCGGCGAAAGTGCTTTCCTTGCGTTTGATCCCAAAAATCCAAGGTATGTCATGGGTGGCTCTTACCAGGGCACGGTGGGTACGCTGGATTATAAAACTATGGAGCGAAAGCCCCTGATGCAGGTTCCGGTGCAGTACCAGTCCCTCAAGCCAAAGGATATGGCTTATCGTTTTAACTGGAATGCCCCTATCATTTACTCTATGCATGAGCCCAACACATTCTACCATGCAGGGAATGTGTTGTTCAAAACAAGTGATATGGGTAGAACCTGGAAAGCAGTGTCCGGTGACCTGACCAGGAATGATACGTCTAAGCAGGGTCGTAGCGGAACGCCCTATACCAATGAAGGCGCTGGTGGCGAGAACTATGGCACCTTGGCCTATGTGATGGAATCGCCCCATGAGAAAGGGGTGATCTATACGGGCAGCGACGATGGCCTTGTTCATCTCACAAAAGACGGCGGCGCTACCTGGACAAACGTTACGCCGGCCGGATTACAGGAGTGCCTGGTGAACAGTATTGAAGTGAGTCCGCACGACAAAGCCACGGTTTATATTGCCACTACACGTTACAAGGAGAATGATTTCAGTCCTGCCATTTACCGCTCCACGGATTATGGTAAGTCCTGGTCCAAGATCGTCAACGGGATTGCACCCAACGCGTACACCCGGGTCATCAGGGAAGATTCAAAGCGTAAAGGGCTGTTGTTCGCAGGGACAGAAACCGGTTTATATATCTCTTACAATGGCGGTTTGAATTGGAGCCAGGTGCAATTTGGATTACCCGTCACTCCCATAACTGATTTGAAAATACACCAGAACGATCTTATTGCTGCCACTATGGGCAGGGCATTCTGGATACTGGATGACATAGAAGTCCTCAGGGAATTTGATGCCAGCGCTGCGTCTGCTTTCAAATTGTATACGCCTGTTGAAGTAGTAAGAACCACATCTGCAAGCTCACTTAACTATCCTGAGAATGTGGACGAGCCGTATTCCCCCGCTCCAACTTTTTCTGGTACCAATGCCGCCTCGGGGGCAGTGTTCTATTACCAGTTGCCAGAGGTTTCAAAGGATTCTTTGATCACGCTGCAGATCCTGAACGGAAGGCAGGAAGTGGTCAGGACTTATTCGTCCAAAGCCGATGAGGAGTTTGTTTCTTATCCCGGCGGACCTGATTCCGATCCCGTGATGCCGGCCAGGAAAGGGTTGAATCGTTTTGTATGGGACCTCAAAGGAGAATCTATCGCTGGCGTTCCTACAGTGTTCATAGAGGGTGGGTACGACGGATACCTGGTTGCGCCGGGTGAGTACACCGCGGTTTTGAAATCCGGGAACCAAGTGCAGACTTCAAAGGTCAGGGTGAAAGCGAGACCTGATCTGGAAGCCACCCAGGCGGAGTACGAAGAACAGGAGGCTATCTTGAGAAAGATCTGTGAGGAAACCAGCGCCATCCATCATGAAGTGATCAAGTCGAGGAAAACCGTGAAGCAGTTGAGGGAGACATCCCAGATGCTGAAGGAGAAACCCGGTACGGAAACGTTGAGGAAGAAGGCGGATAAGATCGCTGATGACCTGCAGGCCTGGGAAGATGACATTGTGCAGAACAAGGCTAAGTCAAACGATGATGTGATCAATTTTGAAAACAAACTCACTGCGGACTATATTTTCCTGAAAGGCGAGCTTGATTCCAACACGCCCTATGTACCTGCGGGCCACAAAAAACAGTTTGATGTGCTGCATAGTAAATGGCTGGGCCTTAAGCAGCAAAAAGAAAAGCTGGAAAAGGACGTGGTGGAACTGAATGCCGATATCAGCAAGGCCAATATCGGCCGGATCATCCTGTAAAGTGATTCGTATGACCAAGGATGAGTTGGCGATTGAATTGAGCAGATCGGTTGCAGCGTTTAACCGGTATGTGGATGAATTGCCCGTGGACGTTTTTGAATGGGAACCAGGCGGGAAATGGTCAGCCGGGCAGAATCTTTCCCATCTGGTCAGGTCATTACAGGCTATCCAACTTGGATTTTCGGTACCGCTTTTCTTATTGAAACTGATTTATGGAAAATCCAACCGCCCCTCCAGATCTTACGAAGAGCTGCACAATAAATACAAGTCAAATTTGGCCGCGGGTGGGCGCGCCACTGGTAGGTTTGTCCCGGGAAAAGTCAGTACAGCAAGTAAAGCTTCGTTGCTCAATAGCCATCTTAAGCTAATTGCCAGATTGCAAGGCAGGGTTACGAAGTTGACAGAGCATGAAATGGAGCACTATCTCTTACCTCATCCGTTATTGGGAAAATTGACCATGAAAGAGATGCTGATGTTCCAGGTGATGCATGTGTATCATCATCTTGGGTTATTGAAAGATCGCTGATCAGTACGATAAGGCTTGCATTTTTTTCAAACTGTTCACCACATGGAGGAGTTCATCTTCCCGGTAATGATTGAAGAGTGCGATCTGGATCCAGCCTCTTTTTTTCAGGTAGTCACTTTCGAAACTGAAGGTGATGCCCAACTGCGACAACTGTTCTAGAAACTCCTGGTAGTCTTCAGCAGGGGGAACAATGGTAAACACGAAGGAACGGGTTTGGTCAAATGGAACCAGCATGGCCTGCTCCAGCAGCGAGGAGATTTTTTCTCTGTATGTCTCGAGTAACTGGTACTGCTCGCTGACCAATTTTTGTTGTATGGATGCATATAAAGCGGCTACCAAATTCGAGGATATGGTATAAGGGATGCCATTTTTGCGGGCATATAGTCCCAGGTCCACATAGCTGGGGATCTCGCTGTTGGTCTCCGGTTCCATATTGGAAAATACGATCGCCAGTCCGGGAATGGAGGCAAGGCCTTTTCCGGAAGATGCAGTAGCCATGGCGAGCTTTGAAAAATCGATCGGTCTTGTTCCCACCGTGCTCATGCAATCGGCAAAACATATGCAACGATGGTTGTTGGCCAGTTTAGCCAGTGCGTCAATATCGTTGACCACACCGGTTGATGTTTCGCAGTGGACAAAGGCCATCCATGCCGGTGAGTTGGCTGCCAGCAGGTGTTCAATCGCGGGAAGCTGGAAACGCTCGCCCCAGGGGAGCGAGTGGGTGGAGAATTCCAGCCCAATGCGCTGGGCCTGGTTGATCAGACGGTTCCCGAATTCACCATTTGACAAGATCAGTCCACGCCCTTTTACCTGTTTAACCTGGTAGAGCATGGCTTCATTGGCCAGTGTTCCGCTTCCGGTAAGCAGGTAGGTTGACTGAACACTGAAAGATCGGGAAAGCAGGTCTGTAGTGCTTGAATAAAGTTCCAGGAAGGCCCCTGATCTGTGTGAAACAGGGTCTGCAGCCAGTGCTGCTTTCACCGCAGCGGTGATGCGCACAGGACCGGTACTGATGTTAATTGTTCCTGAATCCATCAAAAAGTTCTTTAAGGGTAATAAACATGGGCTGATACAAGGCTTCGCCAGAGCCAACCATCGGTCCAAATGGGGTGAAACCAATATGCCTGTACAGGGGCAGCTGTTTTTGGTATCCGCAGATCACGCCGGTATCAACGCCTAAAGACATCAAAGTGGAAGCCAACTGCCGGAGCAGGTTGAAAGTGATGACGGTCATTCTCTCCTCAGGAAGAACAGAAAGCAGTCTGATCTCTGCGAGTTTATGGAACCGCGGAAGATAGCTGTCCAGATCAGGGAGTTTTTCGTCGAGCGAAAATGGTCGGGTAAGATTATAGCAAACCATACCGATTACTTTGTTGTCCCTTTTGGCGATCACGTAAGTATTCTTATCGTGAAACCTGTCGATGAGCATACCCTGTTCATTCTCCTTGTGTTGCGGGATCTCCTTGACAAAGGTTCTGTAATTGATCTGGTGGATCTGGGTAAATTCCTCTGGTTCGCAAGCAATCTTAATGGTCATGGATATTCAACTTCACCTAATAAGTTAAGTATCCTTTTTGACATTGTGAGGAAAATTGAGGCAAGCGATGGGGCCTGCCAGCAAAAAAAAGGAGGCCAGGCGCTGAGATGTTCACTCACTACCTGGCCTCCACTGGTATTTTGGAAATTATCTTCTTTCTTCTTTCGGGCGGGCTTCCATCACTTTCACTGACCGACCGTCAATGCTTGTGTTATTAAGGCCGCTGATCGCGTTCTCTGCAGCAGAAGAATCTGGCATTTCTACAAAGCCGAAGCCCCTGGATTTGCCGGTGAATTTATCGGTAATGATCTTGGCGGAGGATACTTCGCCGTATTCGAGGAATAATTTTCTTAAGTCTTCGTCCTGAACGCCGAAACTCAGATTTGAAATGTAAATGTTCATACTTGTTAATTGATAAATTGATGATTATCTGAGGGCAGCACGAAGTAAGAGTGTTAGCGATTACTGATGCGAAGCTCAAATTATGGGAACAAGGTACGCTTTATATTACACCGGACGCTGGTTTTAGGGGATTTAATCTAAAAAGGCAAGAAAAAATCGCTATATTTGCACTCCCCCTTAATGTTTATCTAATAAATCGTTAATATGACTATAGACGAAATAGAAAAATTCATTTCCAACCCAAAGAATGACAACAACTACGTTAGGATCAGTTTCAAGAAGCGCGATCCGATCAATGGTCTTTTCGTGAAGGATAAGGATTATGCGGACCTGAAGTCAAAGAATTTCTGGAGGATCGTTCCCCAGAGCCAGTTTGAATCATACCAGGCTTCCAAGAACATCAACCTGGCCAAGATATTCAGTGGTTCAGATTTCTCTAAGCTGTCGTTACTGAAAACCAGCGCGGAGGTATAACTCCCGTTTCAGTGCAATCATCCCGGAGTTAGTGACTGCGCAGTCGCATGGCAGGCCTTAGTGAGCATGTCGCATTTCGCAATGACTGGCAGGATGAATGGATGATCCTGAGCAGATTGAATAGTATAAAGCAGGCGTGAGGCTTGCGGGAAATAGATAAAATGATAAAGCAAGCCATTTGGCTTGCTTTATTCGTTTAAAGAGTATAATAAATTTATCAGGCTTTCTTTACGCTGAGTGCAACGGGGCCTTTATGGCTGGAGCCACGCTCGAATAATACCTTGTCTCCTTCAGAGATCTGCTCGGTGAGTTCATTTACATGTACGAAGAAACTTTCCCCGGACTGGCTGTCTTTGATAAAGCCGAATCCTTTTGCACTGTTGAAGAAAGTTACCTGGCCGTTCCTCGGCCCTTCTTCCTCTTCTTCCTGTGGTCTCGATACACCTAATTGGATATCTTCCAGATTGATCTCCTTTCTTTTTGAAGGATCCGGGGGGGTAGACGTAAAGTTTCCGTTCTCATCGATATAGGCGATCATATCCTCCAGGCTCTTGCCTTTTTTAGCATTTGCCTTCCTTTCTTCCATTTTTTCAGCCTTATCCTGGGCTTTTTTGAGGCGCTTTTTTTCTTTTTCCCTCTTATTGAACGTTTCTGAAGATCTTCCCATTAATTCTTTTTAGATATGCAAATATCGTGAATTTATCCGGCATTTCTAATGGTGGTGCAGAAATGGGGAAATGCTAACATGAAGGGATCCTGCCGGGCAGGCTAAAAAATCAAAGCGTAACCACGCTGTTGCTTCCGCCAAAGCTGTTCGGAGCCTCTGCATCAGCATCAGGGTCGCTCAGCCACAATGAACTGTTTACCCGGTATTTGAATTCGTGTTTGCTGTCTTTAGGGAGATTAACATCGGCTGAGAAACTGCCGTCTTTCTTTTTGCTCATGATCACTGAATTCTCCCAGTCACTATTTAAACCAAGGATTTCGATGGTTTCAGCGTCTTCGATTTGAAAACTGAATTTCACCTTGCAATAGTCCTTGGTTTTATAATAAGTTTTTTGAATCATAATCGTTGATTTTTCTTGTGGTTTAATACGCCAAACGGTAAAAGGTAACCCGAAAAAACCGTGCCTATTATGCCTTTGCCGCATAAATGGTCAATAACTTGTGCATTGTTGTCCGCCATCATGCCTTGCGCAATTAAAGATTGGTTTCAAACAGTTTTATGAGAGATTTTTCTACTGTGATAAAGTGCTATTGTGGCCTTGACCTGCAGGTCCCTGACCCCGGGAAGGTAGAGGAAGCTTACAGGAATGGCGACGGTAAAATGCCCTTCCCCTACTGGTCCAGGGTCTGGCCCTCGGCTATTGCACTGGCAGAATGGCTGCAGGGCGAGCCCCATCGTGTGGAAGGGAAGGTTGTGCTGGAGTTAGGCGCAGGCATAGGCTTGCCCTCCCTGGCGGCTGCGCATTATGCCCGGCGCGCAGTGGTGACAGATCATATGGCAGCGGCGCAGGACTGGGTGGGCAGAAATGCGTATGCGTTGAACCTGCAGAATGTGGAACCTGCCCTGCTGAATTGGCACCAGCAGGAGATCCCGCAAGCCGATGTGTTGCTGTTAAGTGATGTTGGCTATGATCCATCCGATTTTGAACGGTTATTGGATATCATCTCTGCCCAGATCAAAGCCGGAGGTTCTGTTTTACTTGCCGTTCCGGCGCGGTCTGTGTCTGTAGTATTTATAGGGATGATCGAGCGATTTCAACACGAGAGAAAGACCATGGTGGCCGAGGGGGTAGCCGTGATCCTGTTTGCTTTTCCTGGAGATCAGGCAACAAAGTTCATATAACCCTGTTGTATACCTGATATTTTATGTTCGTAACGCGACTCCTGATCGGCTTTAGCATGTCTCAAATATTTGAAGGCCCGCAGTTCTCACGATTATGCGTTAATTTTATTTCAACTCGTTATCATTATGGAAATAGTCATTGCCCTGGTCACCCTGATCTTGCTCGAAGTGGTTCTTGGATTGGACAACGTGATCTTTATCTCGATTGTTGCTGGTAAACTTCCCGAGCACCAGCAGAAGAAAGCGCGGAGGCTGGGTCTTATCCTGGCTATGGTGATCAGGCTTGGTCTTTTGGGGCTGATCTCCATCATCCTCAAACTGCAGGGCACCCTGTTCACGATCATGGATAATGATATCTCAGGAAAGGATATCATACTGATCCTTGGTGGTCTTTTCCTTCTGTACAAAAGCGCGGTCGAGATCTACCACAAAATGGAAGGGGAAGAAGGGGATAAGTCGAAGAATATCAAGGCAGCTACGTTCAACCAGGTCATCGGCCAAATACTCCTGCTGGATATTGTTTTTTCAGTAGACTCTATCATCACCGCCGTGGGTATGGTAAAGGAACTGTGGGTAATGTATACTGCCGTCATAGTAACGGTGGTGATCATGTTGTTTGCAGCCGAGCCCATTAGCAAGTTTGTAAACAAGCATCCGGCATTTAAGATGCTCGCGCTAAGCTTTTTGTTACTGATCGGGATGTCGCTGATAGCCGAAGGCTTGGATTTTCATATCCCCAAGGGTTATATTTATTTCTCCATGAGTTTCGCTTTACTGGTTGACGTGTTACAGATCAGGATGAAGAGGGCAAAAACGCCACCTGTTAAGACCCATGAGCACTATCTGCCTGAGGAGGTGAAAGAAAATACTTTGGCATGAGTGTTGGAAGATTCCATCGCTCCATCCTCAAAGTGGCGGCTGACTATGAACACCTGCTGGATTCCATATCTGAGGAGGCCTTCACCACTACACCTCCCATGGGCGGATGGTCATACGCCGAAGTGTATGCCCATATCTTCACCACCAACATGGTTTGTATTTCGGCCATACATAAATGCATAGAGGGCAGGGCCACCGAATCAAATGCATCCCTGCATTTCCTGGTCAGGCTGGTTTTTCTTTTTGGCCGTTTCCCCAGGGGAAATAAGGTGCCCGACCGTTTTAAAGACAACGTTGTCAAGATCAGCAGGACAGAGGCCAGGGAGCTGGTCCGGGAGTTCAGGGAAAAGCTTGACGTCGTCACCCCCGCAACGCCGGGGGCATCGAAAACCCAGAAACAGAAACATCCTCGTATGGGCCTGCTCAATGCGGTGCAATGGTACCAGTTCATCGAGATCCATACCCGGCACCACAAGCGGCAGTTGGACCGTATCAGAAAATCTTTCGCGGCCTGACAGCATCAGGGACTACAGGTACTTTGATCCTTCCCGCACACTCAAGGCGGCAAGTTTATGTTGTTTGATGAATCGTTTCACCCACGCGGGATCCTTTTTGCTGTATTCGCGCAAGGCCCAGCCAATGGCTTTTTGGATGAAGAACTCCTTCGATTCGGAGAGTTGCAGCATATGATCACTGAGTATGGCGGTGTCCGTCTTTTCTTTATACTTCAACTGAAATAAAATACTGCACCTGTTCAGCCACATATTTTGTGACCGGTTCCAGGCGCTGCTGATATTTTGTTTCCTTGCAGGGTATTTGTTGAACCATGCCCCTGCCCCATAGGTGCTCAGGTAATCCACGGTATCCCACCAGCTCTTGTGGGTGATGCAATGTTCGATTAATCCGATCGTATCTGCCGTCCAAATCTTCCTGCAGTGATAAAGCCATTCCTGCGCGGCATATTGACACTCGCGCTTGGGAAGCGCCCATAACGTCATCACGATCTCGCGGAGCTGACCGTGATCCTGTATCTCGTATTTCCGGAAATGGACTTTCGTAATGGCCCGTCTCCGTTCGGTCTTTATCCCAAAGAACTCAAAATGATCCTTCATATATGCTTTCTGGAGAACAGCGTTTTCAGGATCTGCTGCTTCCTCAAAATGTTTTGTCAGGGTTTCTATGAATTCAGAACCTGCCATATAAATGGAATTGTTTTACCTGACTACTGCGTGTCGCAGGGTCGATGAACTTTTTATTCAACTTGCTGATGGGAAATACATCAAAGGATTGGAGGGGCATTATATTCAGGCTATCATCATCCTGGTGCAAAAGCAATAGCGCTGGTTTTGGCAAACGGGTAGTGTCACCCAAACTATCGATCGTGACAAGCGGTGCATCTAAATAAAACTCAAGCGGGTAGCTGAATCGCTGCCGAAGTTGGACCACGGGTACCCCCGGGTATTTCTGGTTGACATGCAAGGCAGCTGTTGTACCTCCCTGGTAAGTCAGTAACCTCGGATAGAAGAAACCGTTCAGGTAAAGATTAACCAGTACCGCTGCCAATACCGTTCGTCCAATGATCAACTCTTTTGCCGATACAGGGAAAAGTTTTGGCAGGAAGAGGATCAAAGCAAAGACCACGGCGATCATGATGGTCATGGAAACATGGGTCACTTCTGGCTTAAAAAAAATATGCAGGGCAGGGATCGCCACCAGCATCAGTACCACCAGCGCATATTGGATGACACGAATATGTTTCAGGTTAACGGCATCTGCGATATAGGCCGATGTGATGATGGCGAAGAAAGGGAATACGATATTCAGGTAGTGGGGCAGTTGGAATTTAGATAAGGAGAACATCAAAAAAGTGACAAGCCCCGCACCTATACAATACCATTCCGGTATGGAGCGGTCTTTTCTGTTTCTGATCCTTTTTGTGATCGCAATATAAAGCAGGATGGACCAGGGCAGGAAGGCCCATAGCGTAGTGTGCAGAAAGAACGAAAGATCTCCCTTGCCTTTGATGGGGCCGGTGTTGAAGAACCGGCCGAACTGGCTGTCCCAGAAGAAGAATTTCAGGCCCGAGACATTGGTCTTCCCAAAAACAACTTTTTCAGGATGGAGGTCAAATTGGTAATACAACGCATAGAGTTCGGGAGTGATAAACACGAGCGTTATCAGGGCGGCCCAGAGCCAACGCAGATGAAAAATCTCTTTCCACTTTCCCAGGGCCATCAGGTGGATCCCGAGTGCCGCCATAATTGGGATCACGGCGAAAATGCCTTTTGTCATCACTGCGCATGCCGTCAGCAATGACCCCAGCAGCAGTTGCAGGAATTTCCCTTCCTGCCAGGCACGGTGGAAATGATAGACGGCACCAATGATCAGTGTAGTAAGATATGGTTCCGCGCGTACATCGGTATTTGACAGAATGATGTGTTGCGCCGTGAGCAGGATCAACACACTCCATTTAGCAACGGTATCGCTGTAAAATTTTCTGGCAAACAGGTATGTATAAACGGCCGCCAGCATCATAAATAAAATAGCAGGGAGTTTGTAACTCCAGCTGTTGATGCCAAATAGTTTGAAGAACAGGGCGGTGACCCAGAATGGGAAATGTGGTTTATCCAGCCAGTCTGTCCCGTTGCCAAACATTTCCAGGTAGTTCCCCGTTTGGGCCATGGTTTTGGCAATGGCGGCATACAGGGTGCCATCAGGTCCGAGGATCACCAGGAACAAGCCGGAAAAATTGACGGCTATCGCTAAGCTGAGCAGCAGGTTGTAAAGCCTTGAGGATGTTTGTTTTTCCATAACTGGTATGGATGCAAAAATGTAGAAAGATCACCAAAGTGAAAAACCTGCTTCTTCAATGCCTGCATACACGCCGTCTTCACGTAGTTCTACCGGATAGGTTTTCAGGTAATAGCCTTCACCACTCGTGTTCCTGCCGTTGGTAATATTGAATTTGTACCTGTGCAGGGGGCATATCACATTTCCCAACGGATCTATGGCGCCATTAGCGAGGATACCACTGGCATGCGGGCATTTATAGGCAAAAGCATAGATCTCCCCGTTATGACGGCCCACGGTGATGGTCTTTCCGCCGCATTCGGTAACGATCATGTTGTTGTCCGGGAACTGGAGCGACTGCACATCGGGGGCGATGCGGTGCCATTTGATCTTTTTCGCCATCAGGAGTAGAATGCGGTTTTGTATGGATACCTGATCTGGTAAAGCTCTTTTACCTTGCCCAGGATGGTGGCCCTCAATGCGTCTATGTTTTTCCTTTCGGTAGCCGAAATGAAGACTGCGTTATGATCCGTTTCCCTGTCCCACCGTTCCTTCAGATCTCTCAGCATTTCTTCTTTGATCTCTGGCTCAAGCCATTCATCGAAAGTATTTTTCTCATACTGGTCCATCTTATTGAACACCATGATGGCCGGCTTGTCGTGGCACTTCATTTCCATCAGGGTCGTTTTCACCACATTGATCTGGTCCTCATAATTGGGATGTGAGATATCAACCACATGGATCAGGATATCACTTTCCTTGACCTCGTCCAGGGTGCTTTTGAAACTTTCCACCAGGTGGTGCGGCAGCTTCCGGATGAATCCAACGGTATCGCTGAGCAGGAAGGGTGTGGTTTCCCAAACCACCTTACGTGTAGTGGTATCAAGCGTGGCGAACAGCTTGTTTTCGGCAAATACTTCAGACTTGCTCAGCAGTGTCATGATGGTTGATTTGCCCACATTGGTATAGCCAACAAGTGCAACACGGATGAACTCGCCGCGTTCCTTGCGTTGTGTGAATGACTGTTTGTCGATCTCCGCAAGCTTTCTGCGCAAGAGGCTGATCTTCTCCCGAACTATACGGCGGTCAGTTTCAATCTCGGTCTCGCCAGGACCCCGGGTACCGATACCACCACCCAAACGTTCCAGGTGTTTCCACATACCTCTTAGTCGTGGCAGGATGTATTGGTATTGTGCCAGTTCAACTTGTGCCTTGGCTTGTGCTGTCTTGGCGCGCCTGGCAAAAATATCGAGGATAAGATCGGACCGATCTATGGTTTTTACGCCGATGACTTTTTCAATATTACTTAACTGGGCACCACTGAGCTCATCATCAAAGATGACCACTTTGATATCCTTGCCCTCCACATAGTGTTTGATCTCTTCGAGTTTGCCTTTCCCGATATAGGTTTTGCTATCGGGATGCGCCAATTTCTGGGTGAACTTTTTTACGGTGATGGCTCCTGCAGTTTCAGCCAGGAATGCAAGCTCATCCAGGTATTCGCGGACTTGCATTTCCGTTTGGTCTTTCCCGATCACACCTACGAGGACTGCTTTCTCCTCGTGATTCAGTAACTGTTTCTTATCGATCAAATGCTGATATTTCCATAAAGGTAATAAAATGAGTCAGGGAAAAAACCAAAGTCGACCGACGGCTTCCTCCCTTGACCAGCAGTCTTATTAACTTTAGAGGCCGCTGAGGCTTAAGCCAACGGTAAAGGGTCTGATGCCCTGGGGACCGGAGCCTTCCTTAAAGAATTCTGTAAATGTGTATGAGCCAAACACGGAGATATTGCCATAGCCTACCCTCGCAATAGCAGCAAGGCGCGTTCCGTTGAAGAATTTTCTATCCTTGACCTTGGATACATAGCCGCCGTCTCCTTCAGTGTCCAGATCAACCTTAGCCTTTGTTTTTGCCTCGATCATGGTGCCCACTTTGGCGCCAATGGCAAATTTGAAACTCTTGTTCATATTGGCAGGATTGGAAGAATACCTGAATTCCACGGGTAATTCCAGGTAACCTGTCTGCAGTTTGTACTTTTTGTATTGAGTAGCCGTATCCCGGTTGAATTCGGCACGGGTCCTGTTTTTGATGTCAATGGTTGTATTCTCGAAGAAGATATTATCTGTTCCAATACCAGGGCCCAGGGCTACGGATAACTTGGGATTGGTCTTGAAAGGGAAGTCAAACAATAAGTACATGTTGAACGACCTGGAAAACCCACCGTTGTTGATCGAATCGGGTGCTCCGGTCCACCCTGCGTATCCAAATTGAATCATAAAGTGATCAGCAGGCCTTTTGCTCAGGTCCACCTTTGACCAGTCTTTCTTCGCAGGTTTGGTTTCCTGTGCCCATGCAGCTGTTCCGGTTATCAACAATGCCAATGCTATTACGATCCTCTTCATGATATGATTTGAGTGGACAAAACTATCCCTACCCCAGTTAATGAAAGGTTAAGGTTAGGGAGGTGCAAAATTAAGGGATTAGGACGGACTTGTGGTTGTTGTCCGGAAGGGATTTGACCCTGGTGTAGCCCAACAAATCATCCACAGCAGTATTCCGGTTTTGCCTTAATGACAAGCCAATTTCCCAGAGATGGGAAATAACAGCATGAATTAGTCGATAAAATTCTGATTATCAACATGTTACGGCACTTTAAAAAATGTTTCCCGTCTGTCTCCAGGCAAATGCACCCAGACTCACCATGATCTCATCGGTTCATAGAAAACAACTTTGCCATTGTAGCTTTCATAGAGTATTTCATACCCGTTCGGCCCGTGGCACAGTTTCATGATGAAGGCTACTGGGCTATAGTTCGCTATACTTCGATGTCTTCATCAGTATGGTTTCATTCCTTGAGACGGTGTAGGCATATTTTGGCATGGGCGATAATTGCTTCCACTGCGGATCATCCCGGAACGTACTCCAATGCTGGTTCCGGTCTGCCATGTCCTTGAAACTGGTCATATATATGAGGTTGGGCATCCTTGCGCCTACCATGACGCGGCCGTAAAAGACTGCGTTGAAGTTGAGCCGGTTGAAGAGGTCGATCTCGCCGCCCTCATTGAACATATGTACTTTACGCAGATGCAGGTCTTCTGTACTGCTCTCATAACTCCTGAATTCAAAGATATTGTCGGGCGATTTTTGAAAGCTTCTTTTCGTGCTATGCTGGGGATGCAGTTTGAATGCTGATGCCAGCATCGATTCAATACGTGTGTAAGGCGAGTTGTTCTGAAAGCTGTCTAAATGGATCAATGGATCGCTACCGAAAGGATCTATGGCGCCAAATGCATGTTCAATGGCCCCCAACTGTTCGAGGCTGGAAAGTGGTGCCCAAACCATGAGTTTTTTATCAGCCGCCGTATCATTGGCAATGGGTATAAAAATACCTACCACCGGTACCTTGTTTTTCTTCAGAAAGGGCAGAACCTGCTTGCCTACATGCTCTTCTACATGATCGATCTGCTTCTGGTTCACACAATGGTATACTTTGACCAGGTAGTATTCCTGTTTTCCTTTTTTCTGGGCCATCAAAAAGACTGACGGAAGAAGCATAACAAATAGCAATAGATAACGCATATGATAGAGTTTGTTAAAGATGATGACCGCAATATTTGCAATGCACAGCGTCGGGATCGTGGCCGCCGACAGAACAATTTGGGCAGGCCTGCCCTTTGACCTGGTCCGTTCGGGCGCTCTTGGTGAGTTCCACAGTGACAATGCCCGTGGGCACCGCAATGATAGCGTATCCCAGCAACATAATAAAAGAGGCAAAAAATTTTCCCAAAGGCGTGATGGGGAACACGTCTCCGTATCCCACGGTGGTGATGGTTACAATGCACCAGTAAATGCTCTGTGGGATGTTGCTGAATCTTTCGTTCACCGGACTTTCCACTACATAAACGATAGATCCCATAACAATGGTAATGATCAGCACAAAGGCAAAAAACACCAGTATTCTCCGTGCGCTGGCTTTGAGGGCCAGGGCAATGGTTGTGCCTTCACGTACAAACTGCGTCAACTTGAAGATCCTGAAAACCCGCATCAGTCGTAGTGATCGTATGACCAGCAGGTATTGGGAATGCGGTAAAATGAGACTCAGATAAGTGGGAACGATGGAGAGGATGTCAATGATCCCATAAAAGCTGGTGGCATAGGCACGGGGCTTTTTTACGGACAGAAGCCTAAGTATATATTCTATGGTAAACAGGATGGTGATCACCCATTCCGCCCGGTAAAAGAATTCCCTGTTGCCAGCTTCGAGTTCCGGAATACTTTGCAGCATCACCAGCACCAGACTCAGGAAGATCATGACCAGCAGCACAACATCGAACAACTTACCCGCTGGGGTATCATGTTCAAAGATGATGGTAAACAGGCGGGATCGCCAATGGTCCTTATTTTCTTCAGCCGATTGTTCCATATTTTAAATGTAGATAAATCATCTATAGAAACAAGGTACTTCCCTGTATGAAGCCGCATTGAATTTCCCGGCGCCTGTATTGAATGTTCCGGCGAGCCTTGTTTTATAGCATTTTACGAATTCGTTGAAATACGTATTTGTAGTGCTGCGGTGCTCGTTTACCTGCCAGTTGCCAGCGCCCCGTATGCCGTTCACCATACTGGAATTCATGAACGCGGTGCAAACTGCCGGGTCATCTTTCCCACGGTTGGGGGGCGATTGCAATAAAATGATTAACAGCACTTTCAATCTCTTGGTCACCAGCGTTTGTTGTTTCAGTGTAAAGAAATCGATACTTCCCATGGAAAAATAAAAAGGTCCCAAAGCCGTTAAACCTTTGTCCCTGCCCACAGCCAAAGATCACCGTAATCCATACCCGAAGCTTGCATTCAAGCGGCATAATACATATATTTATCCTGCCCTAGTCATCCAGTAAATAACCAATATGGACCGTCGTTCTTTTCTGAATTTGCAACCCGAGGTTAAAAAGCCAGCTGTGTACACGGCCAGGACCAATACCGGATTGAATAAATATACCGGAACCTGGACCAGGAACGAAGTGCAGCACCTGCTGAAAAGAACCCTTTTTGGTTCCACAAAAGCCGATATTGACAAATTCATGGCCCTCGGGCTTCCGGGTACGTTGAACGAACTGATCAACTATACTTCTGCGCTGCCTGCGCCGCCACTGAATGATTACAACAGTTCCACCGTTACAGATCCTGCTGTCGCTCCCGGCGCCACATGGGTGAACAATCCAACGAACGACGGAACCATCAACAGCCTCAGAAGGGCTTCATTCAAGAAATGGTGGGCAGGACTTATGATCAACCAGGAGTCGAATATCAGGGAGAAAATGACGCTGTTCTGGGCCAACCTGTTTGGAACGGAAAGCAATGATATCGGCAATGCCCACTGGGTATATAACCATCATACCCTGTTAAGGCAGAACGCGGTTGGAAACTACAGGCAGCTGATTAAACAGGTGACCATCGACCCCGGCATGCTTCGCTACCTCAATGGCTATGTGAACACGGCGAGCGCTCCGGATGAAAATTACGCCCGGGAGTTGCAGGAGTTGTTCACCCTGGGCAAGGGCCCCACGGTGCAGTATTCCGAAGCTGATGTGCGAGCGGCTGCAAGGGTCCTCACCGGGTGGCGCATCAATGCCAGCTTCGTTACTTTTTTCGATGCAGGAAGGCATGACACCGGGGCCAAACAGTTTTCATCCTATTACGGGAATAAAGCCATCACCGGCAAAACAGGGGCAGCGGGAGCTGGGGAAACAGACGAATTGATCGATATGATCTTCCTGAAAGATGAAGTGTCAAAATACATCTGCCGCCGGTTGTATATCTGGTTCGTGTATTACAAGATCGATGCAGCCACAGAAAAGAACGTGATCGAACCGCTTGCGAAAATATTCCGCGACAACGGGTATGAAATGAAACCTGTTCTTCGTGCCTTGTTCGAAAGCCAGCATTTTTTTGATGTACTTAACCAGGGCTGTTTCATCAAAAGCCCCGTAGAGTATGTGATCGGGTGCCTGCGTGAATTTGGTGTGGTATTCCCTACTGCGTATACCAACCAGTACAGTATGTGGAATTACATCAGGAACTGGTATGCCTCCATGACACAGGACCTGGGCGACCCGCCCAATGTATCGGGCTGGCCTGCCTATTACCAGGAGCCCCAGTTTCACGAGATCTGGATCAATGCGGACACGCTTCCCAAGCGAAACCGCTTTACAGATACCATGATCACCAGCGGTTACAGCACCTCAGGACAGAGAATTATCATCGATGCAGTGGCTTTCGTGAGAAAGCTCAATAATCCTTCCGATCCAAATAAACTGATTGATGAAATCCTGCAGGTGATCTATAGGGTCCCTATGTCTTCAGCTACTAAGCAAAGCATCAAACAACAGATCCTGCTCAGCAACCAGGCTGAAGATCATTACTGGACCGATGCCTGGAATATCTATATCCAGAATCCCTCCACGGCCAATTTCAATATCGTCAATAACAGGCTGAAAACCCTGTTTCAATATTTTATGAACCTGCCCGAGTATCAATTATCATAGTATGGACAGAAGAAAATTCCTCAAAAGATCGCTGCCTGCAGCAGGAATGATACCGGGAGTAATTGATGGATTTCCGATCAGGGCTTTTGCTGCTGAAAATGGTTTCATCCAGGCTGCCATGCTGCCTTATGTTGAAACGGACAAAGTGCTGGTGATCGTGCAGCTCAGCGGCGGTAACGATGGACTCAATACCGTGATCCCCATTGACGGATATCAAAACTATGTGAATGCAAGAAGGAATATCGCAATTCCTGAATCGGGTATTCTCCGCCTTGATGGTGTAGACAAAACAGGTCTCCATCCTTCTTTAAAAGGATTTCAACAGCTTTATAATGAGGGTAGAATGAATATCATCCAGGCCGTAGGCTACCCATTGCCGAACTTCTCGCATTTCAGGGCAACCGATATATGGATGAGTGCGTCTGACAGCAACACAGTGATCAACAGTGGCTGGATGGGAAGGTATCTCGACGATCAATATCCGGGCTTCCCTACCAATTATCCATCTACGCAGATGCCTGATCCGCTCGCTATCCAGGTGGGCTCAGTGACATCGCTTACCTGCCAGGGCCCTGCTGTCAGCATGGGAATGAGCATTACCGATCCTACCAGTTTTTACAACCTGGTAAGCAATATTGAAGACCCTGTTCCAAATAGTCCAATGGGATATGAACTGAGCTACCTGAGGCAGATCGCCAGGCAGACCAATAAATACACGGAAAGGATCAGGCAGGCCGCGCTGGCCGTGCCAACCCAGGGGAACTATCCGGCGAATAACAGTCTTGCTGCCCAATTGAAGATCGTCGCGAGATTGATCAAGGGTGGATTGAAGACAAGGGTATACATGGTGAGTTTCGGAGGCTTTGATACCCATGCAACACAGGTGGTGGGCACAAACACAGCAACAGGAACCCATGCGAACCTGCTCAACAATGTGTCTTCTGCCATCAAGGCATTTATGGACGATGCTAAGGGTCTGGGTATACAGGACCGCGTGCTGGGTATGACGTTTTCTGAATTTGGACGACGCATCAAATCGAACGCCAGTGGCGGAACGGACCATGGTTCAGCTGCGCCTTTGTTCCTGTTTGGGAAAAATGTGTTAGGTGGACTGACGGGTAACAACCCAACGATCGCAGCCAACGTTACCGTAAGTGAAAACGTCCCTTACCAATATGATTTCAGGAGTGTCTACGCCTCCGTATTGCAGCAATGGTTCTGTGTGCCGGACAATACCCTGCAGCAGATCATGCTGAAGAATTTCCAGTCGCTCCCGCTCGTCAATAACAGCAGTTGCGTAACCAACAGGCCGCCTAATTCATTTAATAATGAGAATGTATTGGTGTTCAACTATCCCAATCCATTTACCAGTACTACCAAGATCACTTTCAAAACAAAAGGCGGTCATACCCTGGTGCAGATCATGAACGCCTCAGGTCACGTGGTAAAAGTGCTGATCGAGAAAGAATTCCCCGATGCAGGTACGCACATCGTATCGTTCGATGGCGGCTACCTTCCACAGGGCGTATATTATGTACGCTTGCAGAATGGACAGATCCAGCAGGTGAAGGCGATGTTGAAGGTGAGGTAGGCTATTCGTTGGTCAATCTGTAGCCGACTCCCGATTCCGTGATCAGTATTTCAGGATGATTGGGGTCAGACTCTATTTTCTTTCTGATTTGCGCAATGAATACCCTTAAGTATTGAGATTGGTCTATATAGCCGGGTCCCCAGATGGACCTCAATAGAAATTGATGTGTAAGCACTTTTCCCATACTCCTGGCCAGTACGGCCAACAGATTGTATTCCGTTGTGGTTAGTTTTAACGGATGACCGCTTTTCTTTACGATCCGGTTTGCAAGGTCAAATTCCAGGTCCTTACAGGCGATTATCATTTCACCCTCTTCAGATATAGCATTCCTGAGTGCTGTTCTGATCCTGGCAAGTAATTCACCCACCCGGAATGGCTTCGACAGGTAATCATTGGCTCCATTATCAAGGGCATTGATGATATCCACTTCCCTTTTCTGAACCGATAATATGATGACAGGGTTCGTGTACCATTTTCGAAGCTGTTTTAGCACCGTATGTCCGCTTTCGTCAGGCAGTCCCAGGTCAAGCAAAATCAGGTCGGGCGGATGATTTTCTGCCATGATCAACCCTTCCTTTGCTGAAATGGCGGACCTTGCCACATAGCCGTTGGTCTCTAACGTGAACTCGAGGAGTCTGCGCATCTGCTGTTCATCGTCAATGATCAGTATTTCTCCCTTACTCATTGTCATATACTTTATAGTAAGAGGTTTTCACAGGTATGGAAATGATGAATTGAGCTCCTTCTTTGAAGGAGGTGTTGATGTCAACCGTTCCGCCTATGGCTTCTGTAAATCCTTTAACGATAGAGAGGCCAAGACCAGAGCCCCCTGTTTTTGGATTTCTGTGACGTGAAAACTTATTGAAAATATCCTTCAGTTCTATACTGGTAAAACCTTTCCCGTTATCTTCTATTATAAATTGCAACAGATCAGTATGAACGGTAGCCGTTATGGCAATCCTGCATGTTGGTTCCGTGTGGATGGCTGCATTGTTCAGCAGGTTATACATGATCTGATCCAGCATCCCCTTGTCTGTCCTGCAAAGCGGCAGACTCTGGTCTACGCTGATGTTTATTTTCCTTCCTTTATTATTCTCTTCTACCCGCCTAACCACGTCGTACACCAGTTCAACGATATCGCACCAGTCTTCGTTCGGTTTAATATGTCCTGATTCCAGTCGGGATATATTCAGCAGGTTCTCCACCTGCTGATTGAGTCTAAGGGAGGCCCGGGAAATCTCTGAGATCAGCTGTTTTTGTTCTTCTTTTGTATAATTGTCGGGTGTTTGCAGAATGTCTGTGGCAGCAATTATTGCTGCAATGGGTGTCCTTAGTTCATGTGATAGCGAGTCCAATACGGTATTGTAGAGTTTAACGCTACCGGCTCTTTCCTCTTTTAACCTGGTAATTTTTTCTGCCTGCCTGATTTTAAATGTCAGTACTGCATTGATCATGGCAATAATGAAGTACATGATCAACAGGAAGCTGTCCTCTGCATTGTCTACGTGCAGCGTAAAAAGTGGAGGTATGAAGAAAAGGTCCCAAACTAAAGCGCTGAGTGCTGCAGCAAGCAGCACCGGGAAAATGTCGAATATGATGGCTAGTATCGATACCGCAAGAAGCAGAATAAAAGCAGGCACCCGGTAGTCCAGTACACCTGAAAAAGCAAAGCAAATGGCTGACACAAGAATGATGATTCCTGCGCTGTACAAGTACTGCCATCTCTGGTCCATCTGCCTGAATAGTATATTCATATAATGCCATGACAAATGTAGTCCTTAGTCGTGTTCCAATGATTTTTGGACGGATCCGCCGCATAAAGATTTTATAAAGATTTGACTACTGCTTTTCAGGCGGGCATCGGGGGTTGTTAATTTCGCTTCCTTATTATTCAAACATGTCTAATCACAACCGTTTTTCCACTGCGGGTTTTCTTATCGCATTAGGAATTATATATGGGGATATTGGTACGTCCCCGCTCTATGTGCTGAATGCCATAATAAATGGAAAGCAGATCACTGAGCAATTGATCATTGGTTCGCTTTCGCTGATCATCTGGACGCTGACCCTTCAAACCACGGTGAAGTATGTGATCCTTACCCTTAGGGCCGACAACAAAGGCGAGGGTGGTATCTTCTCATTATTTGCCCTTGTTCGCAGAAGGAAAAAATGGCTGGTCATACCTGCTATGTTGGGAGGTGCGGCTCTGCTGGCAGATGGCATGATCACACCGCCTATTTCCGTTACTTCTGCGGTTGAAGGTTTAAAGCAGGTACCAGCGCTGCATGATATTAGTCAATGGACTGTTGTATATATCGTGATCGGCATACTGTCTGTCCTGTTTTTCATACAGCAGTTCGGAACATCTTTCATAGGAAGATTCTTTGGCCCGGTCATGACGATTTGGTTTATCATGCTTGCTGTTTTGGGTCTGGTCCATTTCCTTCAGTATCCCTCTATTTTAAAGGCATTCAATCCCTACTACGGAATTGAGCTGTTGATTTTGTATCCTAAAGGATTTTACATCCTGGGTGGGGTTTTCCTCTGCACAACAGGAGCCGAGGCGTTATACTCCGACCTTGGGCACTGCGGAAAATGGAACATCCGTTATTCGTGGATCTTTGTAAAAACCTGCCTGATCTTAAATTATTTGGGTCAGGGAGCGTGGCTGCTGAGTAAACACGGCGGGGAGTTGATTGGTGCAGCGCAAATTGAAGCAGGCTTTAACCCCTTTTACGGTATCATGCCTTCGTGGTTCCTATATTTCGGCATTGCTATCGCTACTGGCGCAACGATCATCGCAAGCCAGGCATTGATCTCCGGATCTTTTACATTGGTAAGCGAAGCCATGCGTTTGAATCTATGGCCGAAACAGCAGATCAGGTATCCATCTGAGGCTAAAGGCCAGTTGTATGTACCAGGGACCAATTGGCTGCTGTTTGCCGGTTGTATAGGCATTGTTCTGTACTTCAAAAAAGCATCCAACATGGAGGCTGCCTATGGTCTGGCGATTACGGTCACCATGATCGCTACTTCTATTTTGTTTGCCAACTTCTTAGTGTTGAAAAGGGTCAGGCCGGTTTTGATCTATCTCTATCTCGCTGTCTATCTTACTATTGAGCTGAGTTTTTTCTATGCCAATCTGGAGAAATTCCCTCATGGTGGATTTGTGACCCTGATTGTAGGTGGTGTGCTTTTTCTGATCATGTTCGACTGGTATAAAGCCAGGAAGATAAAGAACAGATACGTGGAGTTCGTAAGACTGTCTGATTATGTTCCTAAAATCGAAGAACTCAGTTTAGACACCACTGTTCCAAAATATGCGACCCATCTTGTGTATCTCTCATCGGCAGATAATCCTAAGGAAATTGAACATAAGATCATATACTCTATTTTGAACCGCCGGCCGAAGCGGGCTGACATTTATTGGTTTGTCCACGTTGATACCGTGGATGACCCATATACTTCAGAGTATACCGTGGAACATATTATGCCCAATGATATCATCAGGGTAGATTTTCGGCTTGGCTTTCGTGTTCAGCCAAGGATCAATCTTCTATTCAAAAAAGTAGTGGAAGACCTCGTTAGAAACCGGGAGGTCAATATCCTTAACAGATATGAGGCAGCATCCGATAACAGAGTGGTAGGTGACTTTACATTCATCGTATTGGAGAAATATCTAAGTCAGGATAATGAACTGCCTTTACTTGAAAAGCTGATCATGAGGACGCATTTTCTCCTAAAACAGATTTCTCAGTCCGAAGCCCGCAGTTTTGGCCTTGATCCCAGTAATGTAGAAGTAGAAAAGTTCCCATTGATTGTTTCTCCGGTGACCAATCTTCAACTGAAAAGGGTGGGCGAATTTTCAAATACATATTGATGTCGCCTTCAGCAACTATTTTTTCAGTACGGTATCAGACTTTGCATAGCAGTTATCTAAAGGCATCCAACGCCATTGTTGGCTTCCCTGAATCGTCAAACGCCCCTAGCTTGTAACCCTTCCAGTTATTGTGTGCCTGGGGCTCCCAGTATAATACCCCCAGCCCTTTATGGTCAGGAAGTGACCGGACTTTGCTGATCAGGTCCGTGATGAAAAGTTTGCATGCCTCCGCCTGGTCAGTGGGCATGCCCACTTCGCAGATCATCACTTCCTTGTTGTAACGGGCGATCATATCCTTCATATTGGCAAGGCATTGCGCATTCTTCTCCCGCCATTTTTCTGGCTCGGGGTACAACGACATTCCGATCACGTCGTATTTTGCGCCATTTGCAGTAAGGCCGTCGAACATCCATCGGAACATAGTATTGTTGTAGCCGTTTGAGATATGGACAATGACTTTGCTGGCGGGGCTAACCAACTTCACCGCTGCATAACCCGCGTTCACCATGGCGGCAAAATGATCCATGTGCTTCGATGCCCGCCCATCTTCCCATAACATCCCATCGTTGGTTTCATTGCCCACCTGCACCCATTCCGGACTGATGCCTTTGTCTTTTAATGCTGTCAGCACTTTTTTTGTATGATCATGAATGGCCGCCGTCAACTGTGCAACTGACATGTTTTTCCAGGCAGCAGGCTTATTCTGCTTTCCCGGGTCCGCCCACCAGTCGCTGTAATGAAAATCGATCATCAGCCGCATCCCCTGATCCTTCGCCCGCATGGCCAGTTTTACCACATCTGCCTCGCCGGACCATCCGTTGGCCGGATCTACCCAAACCCGAAGGCGGATCGTATTCATGCCCAATCCCTTGAGGATGGTGATGCAATCGTCTTTTTTGCCCGACGCGTCTTTGAATGTTATTCCTGCAGCTTCCATCTCACTCAGCCATCCGATATCTGCTCCCTTGGCAAAAAAGTGCTCTTCTGCTCCCGAGGGTTTTAAGCAGGCGAACAAACATAGGGCAAGTGCAAAAACGATAAACTTCCTGTGCATATTTGAAGTTATTTCATTTTTTACTTAGGACCTTTTCAGATGTTATGGAATGATGGCCTTTTTCGGGGTATGGCTGAATAAATATTCATAAATTCAAGAAAAAAAAGATGCCTGTTTTCACGCTTCATGTAAATGGCAAAGAATTAAAGGCCGATGTAGCAGCGGATACCCCGTTACTCTGGGTATTGAGGGAGCACCTCAACCTGGTGGGCACAAAATTCGGTTGCGGGGTAGGACAATGCGGTGCGTGCACCGTTCACTTAAATGGTAATCCATTGCGCTCCTGCCTTATGCCCGTATCGGCCCTGGAAGATGGTAAGATAACAACCATTGAAGGCCTTTCTGATAAAGGTGATCATCCGGTCCAGCGTGCCTGGGAAGAAGTGGATGTTCCCCAGTGCGGATACTGCCAGGCCGGGCAGATCATGACGGCAGCAGCCTTTCTGAAAGAAACCCCTAAGCCAACCATGGAGCAGATCGAACAGGCTATGCATGGCAATATCTGCCGTTGCGGCGCATACCATAGGATCAGGGAAGCCGTGAAATTAGCTAGCACCAAAACCAAATGAACATGAGCAACACATTACAAGAAGGAAGACGCGATTTTCTGAAGAAACTCTCCCTGTCTGGTGGCGGACTGATGCTTGGATTCAGCTGGTTTGATAGCGAAGCAGCCATTATGCCGGCGATCATGGCCCATCCGGAGATCGATATTGCAGGGTTCAACAGTTACCTGTCCATCGCAGCCGATGGCATCGTGACCATCGCATCACCCAATCCTGAATTGGGGCAGAACATCAAAACATCTTTTGCCATGATCGTGGCCGAGGAATTGGATGCCGACTGGAATAAGGTGAATGTAGTACAGGCCCCGCTCGATACTAAACGTTTTGAGCGCCAGGCTACAGGGGGCAGTGGTGCCATTCCCCATTCATGGAAGAGACTGCGGACAGCAGGCGCAACAGCCCGCGCATTGCTGATCTCTGCTGCCGCTGCCAAATGGAACGTACCCGCGGATCAGTGTACAGCAGAAAATGGCTTTGTACTTCACAAAGCATCAGGAAAGAAAGCGGGCTATGGTGAACTTGCCGCTGCGGCTTCAAAACTCACCGTGCCAACGGACGTGAAACTCAAGGAACCCAAAGATTTCAAGATCATTGGTAAGCCAATTAAGAATGTAGAGAATAAGAATATCGTAACCGGTAAAGGAATGTTTGGGATCGACTTCCATCGGGATGGTATGGTGATCGCAGCGATTCAGCGCCCACCCGCATTTGGAACGAAATTGAAGTCGTATAACGCTGATGAAGCCAGGGCCATGCCCGGCATCATCGATGTGGTAAAATTCCAGAACAATGTTGCAATAGTGGGCCGCTCCAGCTGGGAAGTGTTGAAGGCCAAAAAGACGTTGAAGATCGAGTATGAGAAAGAGAGCGAGGGCCTGGAAAGTTCTGCTGACCACGACCGATTGTTCTCTGCCCTGATGAACAGCTCAGATGCAAAGGTGAGGCGTAAGGAAGGAGACGTGAATGCAGCTTTCAGGGATGCAGCGAAAATAGTGAAGGCTGAATACGAGTGTCCCTTCGTGCCCCACAATGCCCTGGAACCCATGAATTTTTTTGCGCATGTACGCGAGGATGGTATCGAGTTGGTTGGTCCTACCCAAACGCCCGCGTCTGCCCGCAAGGCGGTGTCTGACCTGCTGAAAGTTCCCGAAGACAAGATCACCGTGGAAATGACGAGGTTGGGCGGTGGTTTCGGACGACGATTGAAGACGGACTATGTAGTGGAAGCGGCTGAACTTTCTTCTATCATTAAGAAACCCGTTAAAGTCATATGGACCAGGGAGGATGATATGGGTGGCGGAAGTTATCGCCCTGCGGCGCGGTATCGTTTTGAAGCAGCACTGGACGCTGCAGGAAATATCACGGGGTATACCTGCCGTGGTGTTGGTATCAACATGGAGAATTCACTGAGGCAGGATAATTTCCCTGCAGGTGCTATTGACAATATCCTCCTTGATACCGTTGAACATAAATCTCCCATTACTGTGGGTGCATGGCGGGCCCCTACCACCAATTTCCTGGCCTTTGCGGAGCAAAGTTTCCTGGATGAAGTGGCGGTTGCAGCCAAGAAAGATCCGGTGCAGTTAAGATTGGAACTGCTGCAGAAAGCGAAAACAAAACCTGCCGGCCCTGTGCGGTATGATATCGCCCGGATGGAAACGGTCATCAAACAGGCTGCAGAAAAATCAGGTTGGGGAAAGAAGAAGGGAGTATCCCAGGGATTCTCCGTCTATTTCTCACATGCCAGTTATGTAGCCCAGGTATGCGACGTGGTGATGAAGAATGGGAAACCCGAAGTGCAAAAGATCTATGCGGTGTCCGACTGTGGTGTGGTGATCAATGAAACGGGTGCTTCCCAGCAGGTGATGGGTGCCATTGTGGACGGATTTGGAACCGCGATGTACGGCAAGCTGAGCTTTAAGAATGGCGAGCCTGAACAAAAGAACTTTGATCGCTACCGACTGATCCGGATGAAGGAAATTCCTGAGATCGAAGCGAGTTTCGTACAAAACGGCATCGATCCCACAGGCCTTGGTGAGCCTGCGCTTCCGCCAACCGGTGGCGCGGTGGCAAATGCCATCTTCAAGGCCACTGGCAAGCGTTTGCGGAAGCAGCCTTTTATCGATGAGGCGTCTTTTTTGAAATAGTATTATGAAAGAGATTCGCGAGATCGTAAAAGCCTATGAACAATGTGTGTTGGCGGGTAGGAGAATGGCGCTGGCTTCGTTGGTAACCCTGGAAGGATCTTCCTATCGAAGGCCCGGGGCCCGGATGCTGGTGGATGATGAGGGCCAGATGACTGGCGCGATCAGCGGGGGTTGCCTGGAGGGCGATGCGCTCAGAAAAGCATTGCTGGTGATCTCGCAGCAGGATCCAAAACTGGTGACTTACGATACTACCGATGAAGATGATATGAGCCTCGGGGTGCAGCTGGGTTGTGCTGGTGTGATCCAGGTGTTGTTTGAACCCATCGACCCCACCGTAGAGAGCAACCCCGTTCGCCTTCTGCAACAGGCAGCGTCCGGGCGCCAGCCGGCTGTGCTGGTTACCCTGATCGACAGATCAAATACTTTGTCCCCGCAAAGGGGTACCTGTTTTATGATGCAACAGGATGGAAGCATGATGTCAAACCTTGACGGATCCCTTGCGCTCAGCATCGCTGAAAATGCCCGCGAGGCGCTTCACATGTCTGCATCCCTCCATCGGGAATATGTTCATGAAGGGCAGACCTTTCAGGCATTCATTGAATTTGTTCCGCCTCCCGTTTCACTGATCGTTATCGGCGGTGGCAACGATGCCATTCCGGTGGTGAATATCGCCAGTGAATTGGGTTGGGATGTTACGGTGGTAGATGGCCGGGCCACCCATGCGCGATCAGCGCGATTTGAAGCGGCCTGCCAGGTGATGGTGAGTAAACCCGAATCCGTTCTTGAACGGATCAGTATAGACCCCCACACTGTTTTTGTGTTGATGACGCACAACTACCAGTATGATCTGGCCATGTTGAGAGCGATGTTGCCATTGGATCTCACTTACCTGGGTCTGTTGGGTCCCAGGAAGAAGCTGAACAGGATGCTCAGCGAGCTCAGGGATCAGGGTATGGAGATCGACGACGAAATGTTGGATAAGGTCTACGGACCGGTAGGTTTGGATATTGGGGCGGAGACGCCTGAAGAAATTGCGTTAAGCGTGATAGCTGAAATCAAAGCCATATTAAGCAATAGGCAGGGGTCTTCGTTGCGTGATAAGACCGGACCCATTCATGAGCCTAAAAACCAGTTTAATTGATGGGCAGGAGTAAGATCGCTGTGGTCATCCTGGCTGCCGGAACTTCCTCTCGGCTCGGATCACCCAAGCAGTTGTTGATGTACCAGGGCAAGTCATTGTTAAGTCGTGCTATTGACGAATCCAGGGGAGCAGGAGCCGATCAGCTCGTGGTTGTCGGCGGTGCGCTGGATTTAGTTGATTTTATTGAGGATGACATTTGCCTGGTGAAGAATGAACAATGGGAAGAAGGCATGGCATCGTCAATCAAGTGCGGCGTTGGGGCGGTGCAGGAGATGGCCGAAATGGAGTATGCCATCATCATGGTCTGTGATCAGCCTTATGCGGACAGGGAAGTGCTCAAGGGCCTGGTTGAACTGCAGCAACGCTCCGGGAAACCGATTGTGGCGAGTGAGTATGGCGGTCGTGCCGGCACTCCTGCCCTGTTTCACAGATCTTTTTTCCCGATGCTTATGCAATTGAAAGGCGATGTGGGTGCGCGGCACCTGATCGCGGATCACAAAGAACTTGTTGCTTTTGCGGGTTTTCCCAAAGGCATTACCGATATTGACACCTTGCGTGATTACGAGGCCATATCAGAGAAATAAAACTTACATGATCAGGGACGGATTTAAGAGGGTGCATAATTATTTGCGGGTTTCGTTGACGGACAATTGCAATCTCCGTTGTTTTTATTGTATGCCTGAAGAAGAGTATGAGTTTACCCCTGTGACGAGGTTGATGCAGGAAGATGAGATCGTGGAGATCGCAAAAATATTTATCTCGCTGGGTGTAAACAAGATCAGGCTTACGGGTGGGGAACCGCTGGTGCGAAAAGATGCGGCTGGCATCATCAGAAAGTTATCAGCGCTTCCGGTTCAACTGACCATTACCACCAACGGGACCCGCTTGCATGAGTTTGCGGATCTGTTCCAGGAGGTGGGTATACATTCGCTCAACATCAGCCTGGATACGCTGGACCGTGACCGTTTTCATATGCTCACGCGGCGGGACCAGTTTGAACGGGTGATGGACAATATCAGGATGATGATCGACAGGGGTTTCCATGTGAAAGTGAACATGGTGGTGATGAAAGGGATCAATGACCAAGAGATCCTTGATTTTGTGCGGTGGACCCGGGATGAGCCGGTGCATGTGCGGTTCATTGAGTTCATGCCTTTTTCAGGAAATAAATGGTCGGGCGAAAAAGTGTTCACCTGGCACCAGATCCTGGAAACCATCAGCAGCCAGTACGAGATCAACCCGATCGAGAACGGTAAGCATGAAACGGCAAAGAAATACAGCATTTTCAAACACGAGGGTACGTTCTCGGTGATCACTACCATGAGCGCGCCGTTCTGTGGCGACTGCAACAGGATGCGGTTGACCGCTGACGGGAAAATGAAGAACTGCCTGTTCTCTCAGTCGGAAACCGACCTTCTCAATCCATTCAGGAGAGGCGAGGATATCATCCCGCTTATCCATGGCAATGTTCATGAGAAGAAGGAAGCACTCGGTGGCCAGTTCACCGATCTTGAACATGTGAATGCCGAAACGATTATTGACAGGAGTATGATCACCATTGGAGGTTGATGATGATCACCGTTACAGAAGCGAAATCACTGATCTCTGCGCACGCTCACCTATTGCCAGCGGTGCGGCTGCCTCTGGCGAATGCCGGCGGACTGATGCTGGCAGAGGATGTTGTAGCCAGGTGCCATATTCCGGCGTATCCCCAATCGTCTATGGATGGTTATGCTTTTGCTTATTCGGAAAGGTTATCGTCTCTGCGCATCGTGGATGAGCATGCGGCGGGAGACCGTTGGGAGCGAAGGCTGGAGCCCGGAACCGCGACCAGGATCTTTACCGGTGCAGCATTGCCAGCAGGCGCTGATACCATCCTGATGCAGGAGAAAGCGGAGCTAAAGGATGGAATGTTATACATTCCTGACGCCGTGGTAAAGAAAGGCGACCATGTTCGTCCTGCTGGCTCAGAGATCGAGCAGGGCTCGATGGCGTTGCCGGCCTCTACCATACTAACGCCGCCGGCCATAGGTTTTCTAGCCGCAATAGGTGTGGCGGAGGTGAAGGTAATCCCGTCGCCACGCATATGTATCATCGTAACGGGCAATGAACTGGTACAGCCTGGGACTGACCTGTTGTATGGGGAAGTGTATGAAGCAAGTTCTTATGCCTTGATGGCTGCCTTGCGTGCACTTCAATTGAACAATGTGGAGGTGCTTCATGTCAGGGATGATCTCAAGCAGATGGTGGAGCTTCTTGAAAGTGCGCTACGTAAAGCAGATGTAGTGTTGATGACTGGCGGGGTGAGCGTGGGCGATCACGATCATACGGTTGCTGCTGCCAGCCAATGCGGGGTGGAGCAGGTTTTTCATAAAGTGAAACAGAAACCCGGGAAGCCTTTTTTCTTTGGCAAGAAAGAGGATAGATATTTTTTTGGGCTTCCTGGCAATCCGGCTTCCGTACTCACCTGTTTTTATGAGTATGTATTGATCTGCCTCTCATGTATGACGGGAAGAAATATGGTGTTGAAAGAGAGGAAAGCGACTCTGGGCCACGATCACCGCAAACCGGCGGGATTAACCCATTTCTTAAGGGGGAGTTATCAGGATGGCCGGGTTCACATTGGGACAGGCCAGGAGTCGTACAAACTTCGTTCATTTGCAACAGCCAATTGCATGGTGGTGTTGCCTGAAACTACGGAAGCGCTTTCGGCCGGCATGGAGGTCGACATCCACTTATTGCCTGAATATGGGTATTGAACTGAGTATCGTCTTTTTCACGTTATTATTCATCCTGGCATTTTTGTATGCTTCGGTGGGGCACGGAGGTGCAAGTGGTTACCTGGCCCTGATGGCCATCTTCAGTATGGCGCCCGAGGTTATGCGCCCTACGGCGCTGGTCCTGAATTTGTTCGTATCCCTGACGGCTTTCATACAATTCTATCGGGCGAAGCATTTTGACTGGAAGATATTTCTGCCATTGGCCATAGCCTCGGTGCCGATGGCTTTTGTCGGCGGTATGATCGATATTGATCCGGTGATCTATAAAAGGATCCTGGGTTTCCTGCTGGTGATCCCCATACTTCGTTTTTTATTCTTCCCCAATACAGAGGTCAGCAGGGCAAGCACACCGAATATAGCTGTTGCCTTGCTCATGGGTGGCAGCATTGGATTGCTGTCAGGGTTGATCGGCATTGGGGGCGGCATCCTCCTTTCACCGTTGTTGCTGTTTTTGCGATGGACCGATCAGAAACAAACCGCGGCCATCAGCGCATTGTTTATTTTCGTAAATTCTTTATCCGGACTTGGCGGGCAGTGGTCCAAGGGCATTGTGTTCACGGCAGACATGGGAGCATATACCATAGTGGCTTTTATGGGCGGACTGTTGGGTGCTTACCTTGGGGCGCTAAAGTTCAACCAGCGGGTGTTGAAAATTTTACTTGCTGTAGTATTACTCATCGCATCATATAAACTGATATGGACGGGTTAACGATACAGGTATTTGGGCAATTGACGGATATTGTAGGTGCTGCTTCTTGCGCAGTGGAACGCGTTGATGATACGGAATCGTTGAAGACGTTGTTGTTTGCGAAGTACCCGCTTTTGAAACAGAAAAAATTCATGGTTGCGGTCAACAATAGGATCGTAAAAGAGAATACGCCCATCGGCGAGGTCGCGAACATTGCTTTGCTGCCGCCATTTTCCGGAGGTTGAGATGGAGAAGCAGAACAGATACCACAGGCAGGAGATCCTGAAAGGTTTTGGGCAGCATGGCCAGCAGTTGTTGTCGAAAGCCAAAGTACTTGTTATTGGTGCGGGCGGACTGGGCTGCCCGGTGTTACAGTACCTGGTGGTGGCGGGCATTGGCAGTTTGGGCATTGCAGATGACGATGTGGTGGATCTCACTAACCTGCATCGGCAGGTGCTGTTTGATGAAAGTGATATCGGTAAAGGAAAGGCCGAGGCGGCTGCGAAGAAATTAAAAACCATGAATGACAGTGTCATGTTGCAGGTCCATCCTGAGCGTGTCAACATGGAGAATGCGCGGGGCATGATGCAGGACTATGACATTGTAGTGGATTGTACAGATAATTTTCCATCGAGGTACCTGATCAATGATGCGTGTGTTTTCCTGGGCTTGCCCCTGGTTTGGGCTGCGGTGTCGGGCTTCGAAGGGCAGGTGGCGGTCTTTAATTGGAAGGGCTCGGGCAATTACCGCGATCTCTTCCCCGAAATGCCTGCGGCAGGAGAAGTGGCGGGTTGTTCGGAAGCGGGCGTATTGGGCGTATTGCCGGGAATTATCGGTACGATGCAAGCCATGGAGGTCATTAAGTTGGTTGCGGGCATTGGAACGCCACTCGTCAATCAGTTGCTGACCTACGGCGCCCTGGACAATCAGTTCCTTATCGTAAGGTATCAGCCAGCAAAACCCGCACTCGGGGAATTCGGCAGCAGGTCTTACGAAGACGTCTGCGCGCCAGCGATCGACGGCATTGCCGCCAGATCCGCCAACGTCGATCCGGCAGACTCACCGGTATTTGCGCCACCCACCCAATTGGATTGGGATGGCTTTGCGCAACTGATGCAGGAAGATGGAGTAACGCTGATCGATGTGCGCGACTTGCATGAACAGCCGGAGATCAGGGCCTATAAGCATGTGCGTGTGCCCCTGTACGAGCTGGATGAAGCACTTGCTGAATTTAGGCATGGAAAGATCATCTTTGTTTGCCAGACGGGAATGAGGAGCATGCAGGCTTCGATGCTCGCGGCCGATAAGGGGTTGCAGGTTTTTAGTGTCAGAGGCGGGATTCAATCCTTTAAAGATCGTTTTGAAACATCGGTATCATGAAAGAGAGAAAGATTAAAAATATTTTTCTACAAGGGGCCATCGACCCTGGTTTCATTGCAGGCAGCATTGCCAAACACAGTACAAAAACGGATATTGGCGGCCACAGCATTTTTCTGGGCCAGGTCAGGGCCGATGTGATAGAGGATAAGCAGGTATCTGCGATTGAGTACACTGCCCATGAGGAGATGGCGCTGGCCAGGATGGCAGAGATCAGGGAAGACATTTTTGCCAAATATCCGTTGACCTGCATGCACGTATATCACAGTCTTGGTTCCGTTAACGCAGGGGAGATCTGTTTGTTCGTGTTTACTTCATCGGCACACCGCAAAGCAGCTATAGATTCCTGCGAGGAAACGGTGGAACGGATCAAGGCGGAGTTGCCGGTTTGGGGGAAGGAAATATTTTCAGACAACAGCTATCAATGGAAGGAGAATAGATAATGGTGAACATAACACATAAATCGAACAGCCTTCGGGAGGCCATTGCAGTAGCCACGTTGGCGGTCTCTGACCAGTCTACCATGGATGCCGTATTGCATAAAAAAGTACCGAAAGGTGATGTATTTGAGTTTTCGCGCGCGGCGGGCCTGCTTGCCGTTAAGAAAACCAGTGATGTGATACCGGACTGCCATCCACTTCCCGTAGAGTATACCAACATCAGTTTTGACACTGAAGGGCTGGAGATCCATATTCGGGTAGAGGTGCACACGATCTATAAAACAGGTGTTGAGGTGGAGGCGATGCATGGTGCTGCTATTGCGGCGCTTACCATGTATGATATGCTGAAACCGCTTGATAAAGGCATCATGGTATCTTCGATCCGCCTTGAATCCAAGAAGGGAGGAAAATCGGATCTTAAGGTCCCTCAAGGTCTGCAGGCTGTGGTGGTCGTTTGCTCAGACACCGTATCGGGCGGCATTAAGCAGGACGAGTCGGGCAAGAAGGTAAAGTTGAAACTGGAATCATATCATATAGAGGTGACAGCTGCCGAGATCATACCTGATGAGGTGGATGTGATTCGGCAAAAGGCTTTGATGTATGCCGATGCGGGTGTCAACCTGCTTGTTTTTGTAGGAGGTACAGGCCTTTCACCGCGAGACGTGACGCCGGACGCCATTCGCCCGTTGCTCACGCGGGAGATTCCGGGCGTGATGGAAACAGCGCGTCAATATGGCCAGCAGCGGATGCCTTATGCGATGTTGTCCAGGGGTGTCAGTGGATTTATTAGTAACACGCTGGTGATCACTTTGCCGGGTTCAACCAAAGGGGCGGAAGAAACAATGGATGCCGTATTCCCCTATATACTGCATGTTTTTAAAGTAGCCGAAGGCTTAAGACACGATTGACAGCATGACCAGTTATCCTATATACCTCGATTATAATGCTACAACCCCCTGCGATCCGAGGGTGGTGGATGCCATGCTTCCTTATTTCACGCAGGATTTTGGCAATGCCGCCAGCAAAAGTCACGCCTACGGCTGGGTAGCCGCCGAGGCGGTTGATATTGCGCGCGAGCAGGTGGCGGCCCTTATTGGAAGCGAGCCCGGGGAGATCGTATTTACTTCAGGTGCAACTGAATCGGTGAATCTCGCCATCCAGGGCGTATTCCATATGTATCATGGGAAAGGCAATCACATCATCACAACATCAGTTGAACATAAGGCTGTACTGGACACTTGCAGGTATATTGAAAGCATTGGTGGAGAAGTCACCGTGTTGCCTGTTGACCGGAATGGCCGGGTTGATCCGCGTGCGGTGGAAGACGCTATCCGGGAGACCACCATGCTCATCTGCATCATGTATGCCAACAATGAAACGGGCACCATCATGCCAGTGAAAGAGATCGGGGCCATCGCAAAGAAACATAACGTGATCTTTTTCTCCGATGCTACCCAGGCGGTTGGGAAGATCCCTGTCAACGTGAAGGATGATGGCATTGATTTGTTGTGCTTGTCAGCCCACAAGCTCTATGGTCCGAAAGGGTGTGGAGCGTTATATGTAAGACGAAGGGATCCGCGGGTTCGTTTAACCCCTTTGCAGTATGGCGGCGGGCATGAAAAAGGCATGCGCAGTGGTACGCTGAATGTACCCGGGATCGTAGGACTCGGTAAAGCCTGTGAACTTGCGATGAAAGAAATGGATGTGGATTCCGCTCGTTTGACATCGCTTCGCGATGAATTGCTGAAGGGCTTGCTCAGTATCGGCGGAACCTCTTTGAACGGCGATATGGATAACCTCCTGCCCCAGACCTGTAATGTTTCGTTTGAAGGGATCGATTCCCAGGTGCTGATCAGCCAGATGAACAAGCACCTGGCAATATCCTCGGGCTCTGCCTGTACCTCTGCATCTATTGAACCTTCTCATGTGTTGAGGGCGCTGGGTATTGGGGATGAGCTCGCTTCCTGCTCTGTCCGTTTCAGCCTGGGAAGATTTACAACAAATGGGGACATTACTAAAGCCCTCGATATCATCAGCGAGGTGATACAAAAATTACGATGATCGAGTATAAGAATTAGCTAATGAGCTAATTAGCCAATGAGCCAATTGGTTAGGCCTTCGGTTCAAATCAAATCAGTATCTTAATCCCGTTATCTCAAACATATGAAGCAATTGTTCGCATACATCTTACTCGTTTCTATTTCCAATGCTATCCACGGACAGTCAACATCAAAGGAAGGCTGGGAAACCATATTTAATGGTAAGAATCTCAATGGCTGGACGGTGAAGATCAGGAACTATCCTGCAGGGGAGAACTTTGGCAATACCTTTCGGGTAGAAGACGGGAAGATGGTGGTGAGGTATGATGGCTATGATAAGTTTGACGAGAGGTTCGGTCATATCTTCTACAAGAAAAAGTACGGGTATTATCGAATCCGCCTGCAGTATCGTTTTGTGGGTGAGCAGGCAAAAGAAGGGCCGGGTTGGGCCACCAGGAACAGCGGTATCATGGTTCATGGCCAAACACCTGAAAGCATGGGGAAGAACCAGGACTTTCCAGTTTCTATAGAGGTTCAGTTGCTCGGTGGAAACGGAAAAGATCCCAGGACCACGTGCAACCTTTGTACGCCGGGTACGAATGTAGTGAAAGACGGAAAACTCTTAACCCAGCATTGTATCAACTCCAATTCCGAGACCTACCATGGCGACCAGTGGGTCAATGCCGAAGTGTTGGTTTTGGGAGATTCAGTAGTGAAACATTTTGCCAACGGAAAGGAGGTTCTTTCTTATGAGAAGCCACAGGTTGGTGGCGGCAACGTCAGCGGGCAGGAAACGGTCTGGGGGCAGTCCGGACTCCTTTTAAAAGAAGGCACGATCTCCCTGCAAAGCGAGAGCCATCCGGTTGAATTCAGGAAAGTGCAGGTGCTCAACCTGGAAGGCTGTATGGATCCCAAAGCCACGAATTACAAGTCGTACTACGTTAAATCAAATCCTGCCAGCTGTAAATACCGCAAGTAAGATACATTGCCTTAACATTCCAGTAACGGTCTATTCATGTTAGCGTGTTGATTCGTTAATCTTCCAGAAACGATTCCTTAATCTCAGGCAGATACGTTTGCATCCACAAACTTTCTGCGTATGAAGATGAGTACTGTACTCGGAGCAATCCTTTTATTATGTCTGTCCCTTACTTCCCGGCATGCATCAGCACAGGCAACTGAAGTAAAAGGGAAGATCACTGACCAAAGCCAGCAACCTTTACAGGGTGTTACCATCAAAGTACTTTCCTCAGGCGCGGTGACGGCTACTGATGCAAAAGGTGAATTTGGTGTGCAGGCCTCGAAAGGTGATCGCCTTGAGATGAGTTATGTTGGATTTGTAACAGAGGTGATCTCTGTTACATCTGATTTTGTGGAGGTAGACCTTAGCCCTACCCCCTCTGAATTGAATGCCGTTGTGGTTACGGCACTGGGTATCCGAAAAGAGAAGAAAAAGCTGGGTTACGCTATCCAGGATATCAAAGGGGAAGATCTCACGGTAGCCAGGGAAACCAATGTGGTCAATCAGCTTGCAGGAAAAATTGCGGGCGTGACCGTAGTAGGGAGTAACTCAGGAATAGGTGGCTCTGCTCGAGTGACGATTCGTGGTGAGCGCTCGGTGGATCTCAATAAGAATCAACCCCTGTACGTCATTGATGGCGTACCAGTGAGCAATGCCATCACGGGTGCCAATGGCCGCGGGAACCTGGAAGTGGATTTCGGTAACGGTGCGGGATTCATTAATCCCGATGATATAGAGAGTATGAGTGTGTTGAAAGGGCCTGCGGCCTCTGCACTCTACGGATCCCGCGCAGCAAACGGAGTTATTCTTATCAAAAGCAAATCTGGCCGACGGGCTAAAGGAGTAGGTGTTGAGTTCAACACCAATGCCACCTATGAAACGCCTTTGAAGCTACCCCAATATCAAACGAAGTATGGACAGGGTAATGGGAACGGGGGAGATTTTGCTTTCGTCAACGGTGGCGGTGCTGGCCTTACCGACGGTACTGATGAAGGCTGGGGCCCGGAGTTTAAGGGCCAGTCGTATCCCCAATACAATTCCCCTCGCACGCTTAATGGGTCTCCCATTGATTTTACCGGTGGAGACCTTAATGCTCCTGCCGGCAGTCAGATCACGGCTACTCCCTGGTTGCCTGAAGTGGATAATCTGAAAAATTTCCTGCAAACGGGAAGGACTTTGACCAATAACGTTGCGCTGGTAGGGGGTAACAAAAATGGCGACTTTCGCCTGAGTTATACCAACCTGAATCAAAAGGGCATGGTGCCTAATACGGACCTGAAGAGAAATACCGTATCACTTTCCGGAGGCTACAATTTCAATAGCAAGCTCTCCGCCAAAGCTTTTGTCAGCTATATTAAAAGTGAAAGCGACAACAGGCCCACCATCAGTTATGGAACGGAGAACATCATGTACCTCTTCAACTGTTGGCTGCCTGCTTCAGTAAGGCTTTCAGATATGCAACGACTTTGGATGCGGGGGGCAGATGGCCGCCGGCAGTATGGCTGGAACTATAACTACCACGATAATCCGTACCTCACCTTGTATGAGAATACCAATGGCCAGTATTACGACAGGCTCATTGGTAATATGTCCCTCAAGTACGACTTTACCCAATGGCTGAGCCTGCAACTCAGGGCAGCAACAGACTGGAGTAATGAAAGGCGTGAATACAGGCGTGCCTTCAGTACCCAGCGTTTCCCATTTGGCCAATACCGTGAGGTAGGGATCGTGAATGAGGAAAGGAACAGCGATTTTCTGTTTACCCTGAATAAAGAGCTCAAGAACAGGGACTGGGTGGTTTCAGGAAATTTCGGTGGGAACCAAATGCGCCAAAGCAGCAGATTCAATGAGCAGTCTGCAGGTCAACTCAATCTTCCTGGAATTTATAACATCACTAATAGCCGAATTCCTATTGAAACGGCACAGAGGAATGTATCCAAAAGAATCAATAGTCTCTACGGGTCTGCAGGTTTGGGGTACAAGAATATGATCTTTATTGACTTCACGGGCAGAAATGACTGGAGCAGCGCATTGACCTTGCCGAAGGACCTGAAACCATTCGGAAATGAGGATAATTCTTATTTCTATTCGTCTGTGGCACTCAGCGTGATCCTGAGCGATATGATGAAGCTTCCTTCAGCCATCAGCTTCGCAAAATTGCGCGGAAGTTTTGCGCAAGTGGGTAATGACACGGACCCGTTCACTTTCACACAGTCTTTTAATCCAAGCACACCCTACGGCGCCGCCCAGATCTATGGTGAAACCGATCGGCTGGCAAACCTCAACCTGAAGCCGGAGATCAGTTCGGCCTATGAGATCGGTGCTGACATCAGGTTCTTCAAAAATCGCATCGGCCTTGATGTCACCTACTATACCAGCCTGACAAAGAATCAGATCCTGAATATTCCGCTTTCACTGACCAGCGGATACAATAGCAGGAGTATTAATGCCGGGGAGATCAAGAACTGGGGTTGGGAAGCCATGCTGAATATCCAGGCGGTCAAATCAAAGAACTTCACCTGGACCACAGATATCAATTTCAGCACAAACAGAAGCAAAGTGATCGAGCTGCGGGATGGCCTCACCAATTTTGTCATGGCCAGCCGGAGGGTAACCGTTGAAGCCCGGGTAGGGGAACGCATGGGCGATCTTTATGGGATCGGATTTGCCAGGGTACAAAGTTCTGACAAGAACGCACCGTATTATGATGCCACTGGCACGTATACAGGTCAAATGGTTTTTGACGCAAACGGCAGGCCGGTCAGGACCACCAACAGGATCAAACTGGGTAATTATAATCCCGATTTCCTGATTGGTTTATCCAACTCCTTCACGCTGAGGGGCATCCGATTCAGCTTCCTGTTTGACATCCGAAGTGGTGGTGAACTCTACAGCGAAACCCAGACTGTTGGCCGGGAAGGTGGGATCATTACAGAAACGCTGGAAGGACGCGCTGATGGATACGACCTGACCAAAGAAGGCAATGGTGTAGTTGGTAAGGGTGTGGTGTTTGTCAACGGCCAGCCAACTGTGAATGCAAGAAAGGTCAGCGCAAGGGAGTGGCATTCCGCCTGGACCGGAGGCCGCGGTATTGCCGAAGGTGTTATGTATGACGCGTCGTTCATCAAGCTTCGCGAACTTCAGATCGGCTACACCATTCCGGATAAGACCTGGGGTAAAATACCGCTTCGGGGGGTCAATATCTCTTTTGTTGCCAGGAATCTTTTCCTCTGGGACCGTGTCCCGCATATTGACCCTGAAAACATGAGCTATACAGGGGGCACCGCGCTTCCGGGTATTGAGAATATGAGCCTCCCTTCTTCACGCAGTTATGGGGTCAACCTCGGACTGAAATTCTAAAACGGTAATTCAAAACATATGAAACCAGTTAAGTCGTTTTATACGATCATTGTGATCTTGCTCTTCGCCAGTTGCACAAAAGACTTCAGTGAGATCAATACAGATACCAATGTACCAACCAGTGTCACTCCGGACCTGCTGCTGAGCGGGATACAGCGCAACCTGATGAACCAGAACATTAGCGAGGCCTGGGGCATCGGCAACATCGTGGTACAGTATCATGCCAAGATCCAGTTCGTGAATGAGGATCGATATTTATGGAATGAACAGAACGGTATCTGGAACAGCGTGTATGGGAATTACCGGAACCTTCAGAATATCCTGAACCAGGTACAGGTTGATGACAGGAATGTGTATTACGGGGTTTCATTGGTGATGAAGTCGTGGATGTTCAGTCTGGTCACTGATGCCTACGGCGATGTACCTTATACAGAAGCAGGAAAAGCGAAATCTGAAGGCGTATATCTTCCAAAGTACGATAAGCAGGAAGACATCTATAAAGGCCTGCTCGCAGATTTGAAGAAAGCCAACGAGGTGTTGTCGAAGAGTACCAATACATTATCGGGTGATATCATCTACGGCGGTGGCGCAGGAGCCGTAGTTAAATGGAGAAGGCTCGCGAACTCTCTCAGACTCAGGATGCTCATGAGGTTGTCCAGGAAGCAGAACGTGGGTGCCGAGATGCAGGCCATTCTTTCAGATCCAACAAACAACCCCGTGTTTCTCAATAATGCGGACAATGCTGAGCTGAGATATCTTCCCCAGGCGCCCAATCAATGGCCCCTGTACGGATCGAGGGTGGGTTCTTTCGACGAATTCAGACTGAGCAAGACCATGTCTGACAGGCTCACGGCATTGAACGATCCCCGGCTCCCCGTATTTGGAAGGCCATCTCAAAGATCTGTTGCGGCTGGCACTCCGAGGATAGAGGGAATCCCCAATGGCCTGGGTGATGTAGCTGCATTGAACTATAATGGCGGACCCCAGGGCGTATCAAGGGTGGGTTATACTTTTGCCTGTCTTGTCTGTAATGATGCCAACCAGGCCGTGCCTGATCCTGCAGCAGCCAGGAGCGTACTGATGAGTTATGCCGAACTCCAGTTCATACTTGCTGAGGCGCGCGAGCGTGGATTCATTACCACGGGGAGTGCAGATACCTACTATATGAATGGGGTGAGAGCCAACTTCGACTTCTGGAGATCAGTTGTACCCCCGCAATATGGGATCAACCTGAACGTTCCCGATAGCTATTTTGCACAGCCTGCAGTGGCCTATGCCGGCACATCATCCGAAAAGCTGGACAAGATCTATTTGCAGAAATGGGTAGCCCTGTATTTCAATGGGCTGGAAGGCTGGTTCGACTGGCGGAGGACGGGAAAGCCCGAGGTCATACCTGGTGTAAACAACCTGAACGATAACAAAGTGCCTATCAGGTATATTTACCCGCAATCCGAGCAGTCGCTCAACCCGGCAAACCGGAAGGAAGCTGTGACACGCCAGGGCGGAACGGATGACCTGAATACCAAAATGTGGATCGTGCAGTAAGTAACTGAAATCATAGCTGAAGCCTGCCGTTCAACGGCAGGCTTTTTTTTAAGTAGATCCTCCTTGATGAATACCCACAGTATAGCGCAAGTGTTTTAGGATTATAACATTACATTATGTAGGAGAGTTAAACCAATTACGCCTGTCAATGGTCTACATAGTATGCGGTGTTTCAGATTGGTCATTTCGGTTATGTTGATCCTGGGGATTCTGCTGGTTGGGAGGTCAGCCATAGCGTCCGACTCCATTCCCGTTCAGATCAATGGGCGGCTGTTTAAGGCTGGCGACAGTATCCATTTTTCCTGGAACGGGCAACCACTCAATAAGTTGGTCCCAACGGGTACGTTGCACGTATGGATCGACCACCTGGAAAGCGGGCGGAGGTGGAAATTGAGGTATCCGATCCTGGATGGGGAAAGCGGTGGTTCATTGGCCGTCTCCAAAGAACTGCCGCCCGGCGTTTATGCTTTTAATTTTCTGGCTGCAGAGAACTTCCTGGAGATCTCGGGTAAGTTCCGGCGGGTGAAGGTCAAGACGGCCTTTAATTATGAAACCCGGAAATACGATACCCTTGCCGTTGCTGATCTGCCACGACCGGTAAGGTACAATGTGAATGCGGTTATGCTCAACCGCACGGGATTGTTGTTCGACGAAACTCTGCAAGTGGCTGGGGATGGAAGTTTCCGGATCCCGCCTATTGTATTTGGCGACACGGCCACCCTTGCTTTCAATACCGACAAGAACGACTACATCGTGGATATGCGGACGCCCCTGGATACCAGTTTTGTTCCGTTTGACACTACCAGCTTGTTTGTAAGAATTGAAGCCGGGGCAACTGCTGAGCGTACAGACACCTCTGCCTATCGGTTCAGTTTTTCCGATTTCTATCCCAATAGTATCACCTTGCAGGAGGTGATCGTGGAAGGCCCTTCCAGGGTAAAGCAGTTTGAGGATGATCATGTGACGCCTTTGTTCAAACATATGAACGCAAGGACCTTGAACAGCCTGGATAATGACCGGCTTTTGCTTATGAATAATATTTGGGCCTATATACAGGCCAATGCCCCGGGGATCATTGTCAGGGAGAACGGACTCTCCAGGAACGTCTTCTGGCGTGGCCAGCGGGTAAATATCTTCCAGGATGAAATTCTGATGAATGTGAATGACCTTACCGTGCAGCCCCAGGAAGTGGCCATCATCAAAATCTTTCCGCCGGGTACACCTATTTCCTCCGGCTCGCCGGGTGGCGCCATCGCTATTTATACTAAAAGGGGTGATCCTTATGATTATCCGCCTTCCCCGTACACCTATACCGTGAAAGGCTACACGATGCCGGAGATTCTTTGGCAGTAACAAATTCAGACGAGATCTGTAAAAGAGACCCTAATAAGGCTTTATCAGAACTGAACAAAGGGACAATACCATGTCATTTTACAGGGATTTTTCGTGCAGATACGGACATAGGTATTTAAAAAGTAATATGGGACGAACGAGCAACAAAGAGAAACATTTATGCACTAACTTTTGAGGATTCATCAACCCTCAAACTTTACATTATGGACATCTTATCCCTCGTTCTTCAATTGGCATCAGGCGCTGCCGGCGGTTCACTGGCAGGTAAACTTCTTCCAAAACTTTCCCTTGGTTCTGGTGTTGCAAATATGTTAGCCGGAATTCTGGGTGGGGGCCTGGGCGGCCAGCTATTGGGCTTACTGGGTATTGGCGGTGGCGATGCTGCGGCTTCGGGAATCGGCGGCATTATTACCAGTATTCTTGGTGGCGGCGTTGGCGGCAGTGTGTTAATGGTCGTGGTGGGCCTTTTGAAAAGCATGCTTGCTCCCAAGCAGGGCGCATAAGCTTATTTTTATTTGGTTAAAAAAATCCCGGTCTCCGGGATTTTTTTTTTGGCAGGTATCAGTACGAATTTTATTAGACTAATGAAGAAATGGTGTGCGGTGCAATAGAAAAAAACACGATAGCTATTAGACCGATAAGGTTGGGACTGGAAAAGAATGACCCAGATTTACCATGATCTTATTTAATTAAAAATTAACTATCATTGAAATATAATTAATTGTAGCCGTTATTCGTTCTAATATGCCATCGTGGCTTCATTGTATTTCAATTATTTTATATGTGAGTATTTGAAGTGCAGGCTTAAAAATTATTTTGTTGGCGTAGCATGAATCTGAGCAGACACTTAATAGTACTTCGTTTCCTGATACTTCTGGGAATATTTTTCTCAGTACAATTTGCGGTGTGGTTTTATTCGGCAGACAGGGTAGAGTATCTGCCACTGTAGATCCTTGTTGCGATATCTATTTCATATAAGCTACTGCGTTTATATTTTGAATGGTATCACTTTTTCGCTTTAAAGGATACGAAACCAAAGGTTCAAATAGGCAAGGATTGGAAAGTGGATGTGTTGACCACTGCTGTCCCCGGCGAGCCGATAGCAATGATTGAAGAATCACTCAAGGCTATCTTCAACATACGTTATCCGCATACCACCTATCTATGTGACGAAGGCAATGATCCGCGGCTGAAGGAATTCTGTGCCAGGCTTGGCGTGGTTCACGTGACAAGGGCTGTCAAGGTGGACGCTAAAGCGGGAAATATCAATAATGCCCTGCTTAATGCGACGGGAGAAATAACGGTGATCATGGACCCGGATCACGTACCCGGTCCTGACTTTCTGGACAAGCTTTTGCCCTATTTTGATGATCCAAAGATGGGATATGTACAGGCGGTGCAAATGTATAGCAATGCGGAGCAGAGTTGGATCTCGGAAGGTGCAGCCCAACAAACCTATATGTTTTATGGTCCGCTGATGCAGGCCATGAGTCATTATGGTACGGCCCAGGCGATCGGCGCGAATTGTGCCTTTAGACGAATAGCCCTTGATTCCATTGGGGGGCATGCTCCTGGTTTGACCGAAGACATGCATACTTCCATGCTTTTGCACGCCAAAGGGTGGAAATCGGTCTACGTTCCCCATGCAAATACCAAGGGATTGGTTCCGGATAACACCAACGCTTATTTCAAACAACAGCTGAAATGGTCGAGAGGCGCGTTTGAGCTGTACTTTAAGGTTGTGCCGAAAATATTCATGCAGCTCTCCTGGCGGCAGAAGCTTCATTATGCATTACTACCATTGCATTTTGCGATCGGGATCATCGTACTGCTTGACCTCTCAATTCCCATTTTTTCACTATTCAGTGGAGTACCACCGGTGATCCTTGAGCCATTTGAAGCGGTTTTGGCTATTATTCCCTTTTTGTTCAGCACCATCGCCATCAAGTTGTACGCACAACGGTGGTTGATCGGGGATAATGAGGCGGGCCTTCAGTTGAAAGGAGGGATATTGATGTTCAGTACCTGGTGGACCTTTCTTAAGGGGTTCGTTTTTTCCATTGTAGATATCAAAGTTCCTTATCTGCCCACGCCCAAGCGGGATGGTTTCGCAAATAGTTACAAGGGACTGGTGCCCAATATGTTTTTTATCATGTTGGGAATTGCCGCGATCATATACAGTGTATTGACTGACTGGGGCCCTTATTCCTGGATCATGGCGGGCTTTGTGGCGATCAATACCGGGATGCTATTGTTGGTAATGGTTTTTAGCCAGCAACTGTTGATTGCGAAACTGGATCGGGGGGTGAAGGAGGACGTTATGTTAAAAGGATCCGCCAATCTTATCAGTTGGTTCAAAGAGCAGATACACAAGCCGGTTTACCGGTTCTTTTTAAAGTACTCGGCCATTTTGGCCGTATTCGCACTTGGGTTATTTGGGGCGGGAATCTATGAACAAAGAAGATCGAACGAATTATTAGTCCAGCCTGAAAAACTGGTTCCTTTTTATTTTGGCTTGTATATGCCCGAAATAAATGAAGGCAATATTCAGCCATTAGTTTCTCTCGCGAAGGAAATGGGTGGAGGTAAAAAAATCTTTTCCTATTATCAAAGTTGGGGTCCTGACAGTTCAGGCAAATTCCCCTCAGAACTGGTTAAAGAAGTATCAGGGAATGGGCAAATTGTGATGATCACCTGGGAACCCTGGGTCAGTGGCTTTCCTGAAATGCCCGATGCGCCCTGGTTAAGGTATGAAAAAAAGGGGTTGAGAGCCATTGCTGATGGTAGGTTCGATGATTACATCAAATCCTTTGCGATTAAGGCGAGGGATGCTGGCGTTCCGATCATGATGCGTTTTGCCCATGAAGCGGATAATCCAATGTATCCCTGGTCAACGGCAGGAGAGAATACGGCCGAGGATTTTAAGGAAGCATGGAGAAAAGTGGTGAGCGTATTTGCAGGCGTAGGCGCAATCAATGTATCATGGGTATGGACGCCCTGGAATCCTTCAAACAGCAGGGCGTATTACCCCGGTGGTCAATTTGTGGATTGGGTGGGTCTGACCATATTGAACTACGGATATGCAACGTACGATCGGAAATGGAGGACGATGGAGGAGATCTATGAACCCTATAGAATCGCAACTTCATGGATCCAAAAGCCCGTGATGTTCGCCGAATTTGGAAGCACGAGCTATGGGGGCGACAAAGGCAAATGGATAGCAGATGCTTTACAGAGTGTTGCGTCAAAATACCGGGAAGTGAAAGCCATCGTTTTCTTTAATTCCGGGCAGGACAAGAACTGGATCACAGATTGGCGGCCCACGGCGGACACAAAAACAATCGACTGGCGGCTTGATGGGAAGATCCTGAGCCAGTTGAAACATTCTCCGTTGTCTGCCGATGAAGACCATAGCAGCAGCGCGGTTCATTGGGAAGAGGGCGACCCTGTTGAACCACGCAAAAAATACCAGCTTCACGTTGGAGGGAAACCCTTTTATATAAAGGGTGTCGCGTATAATCCAGGTCACGGTTGGGAAAGTGGATTTAATGTACTCACCAGGAAATCTGTCAGGAAAGATTTCAGTGAAATTTCTGAGATGGGAGCCAATACCATCAGAAGGTATCATCCTTCACGCTATGACGACCTGATACTAGAAACGGCTGCTGAAAAAAATTTGAAAGTGATCTACGGGTTTTGGTTTGATCCCAAAGTGGATTACATAAAGGATACCCTTAAAGTTCAAGCCTATTACGAACTGGTAGAGAAGGTGGTAAGGAAGTACAAGAACAATAAGTCGATCATTATCTGGAATGTTGGAAATGAAACAGGAAGCCTTTTAAAGCATCATTTTCACCAGCCATATCTTGCGGAGCTGAGGCTTGCCTATATACGTATGGTGGATTCAATGGCCAAAAGGATTCATGAGATCGATGAGGGAAGTTTGGTGACCTCAACTCTTGAGCATTCAAGGCATCTAAGTGGTGAGTTGAGTTACTTGCGGCGAATGACGCCCTCGCTTGATGTAATTGGAATAAACTCTTATTATACGGGACAAGTAGGCGCCTTAGATAGCCTATGTGCCAAATTTTTGGGAGACAAAGCCTATTTAGTGACTGAGTTTGGCCCGGAAGGTTATTGGGATCTTCTGTATAACCGGTTTGATCGTCAAGGGTTTCCGAGGGATGAGGATGATCTTGCCGATGCTGATCATATCACAAATATTTGGAAGAATTATGTGGAAGGAAAAAAAGGAGCAAATATCGGCGGAGTCGCCTTTTGCTGGCGAGAACGTTATGAAGGTTCCGCGAACTGGTTCGGAATTACGGATCAACGGGGCATGAAAAAGGCGTCTTATTATGCATTGAAGAAAGTTTGGGGAGATTCAACGGCTAACATTCACTGGAAACCCATCCACCTTATTGGGCCTTACTCTATGGTCAAACGCGACCAGCGCTACATATATCGGGTGCAAAACTCCAATAAACAATTCGACAGGTATGAATGGAAGGTTTTTTCGGAGGTAACTTTCCAGAAAGTGGGCACCGTTCGGGTGCAAGGGAAGGGCGAACTCGCGGAAATATCAGTCCCCGCCATGCCCGGAAAGTACAGGGTTTATGTGTATGCGTACGACAAGTCGGGCAATGTAATCACTGTTTCGAAACCCATATCCGTTATCAAGGGCGCTTTTAATGAAGGTATATAGCATGAAGAGATGGATTTTCATAGATGTTGTCATGTTGCTCGTAGTTGGCTTGATCATCTTTGCCAATTATGGGAAACTTCAGGGCAACATGGAGGGAAGAGCCGGTGTCTATATCAAGTGGGATCAGCATTCTTATCAGTTAATCAGGAACGGTTCCCCATATGCTATCAAGGGCGTATCGTTAGTAGACATTGCTTGTCTGTCTGACGTAGCAAAATTTGGAGGTAATTCGATAAGACTGTACAGTACGCATAATGCGGGCCAGATATTGGACTCTGCACACAAACTCGGATTGATCGTCATGTTAGGGCTGGATCTCCCCAAAGCGGGCCCTGATGCAGACTATTCTGACAGCGCAACGGTGAATCGATTGAAGGCCTTTATCAGGTCAGAAGTAGAGAAGTACAAGGATCATCCTGCCTTGCTCTTTTGGGGATTGGGCAATGAAGTAGATCTCTACGTGCCTCCAAGGCTGAGAAATATGAATCGGCAGTATAAAATTTGGAAAACAATGGATGGGCTTGCAGCCGAGATCAAGAAAATCGATAAGAATCATCCTGTTGCTGTATCTATTCCTGCGGGCAGGTGGCATTTCAGGTTAATACATGCCATTACCAGGAATATCGATCTGATTTCGATGAATGCTTTTGCTACCATTGAAAAAGGCATTTTTTGGAAGGTCCTGGAAAAGTGCGGTATTGCTCCGTTTTACAAACCTCACATTTATTCGGAATTAGGTGTCAACGGATATTGGGGGAGTGAGAATACGGAATGGTTCAGCAAGTATGAGCCAACCAGCAAGGATAAATCTGCTTATCTGGCTTACCTGTACAATGCGCTTAACAGCCCGCCAACATGTTTGGGGTCCTATTTTTTCTTATGGGGATACAAGCAGGAGTTTACACCCACCTGGTTCAGTATGTACACGGCGAAAGGAGAACGATTGGAGCTATTGCCTGCCGTGTCGGCTATTTGGAAGAAGGATTTTTCCAACAGTAAGCATGGATCAGTGCAATCCATTGATATCGATCGGGTGAGCAAGAACGTTTATGTGGAGAAAGATGCACGCTTCCGGCTTCGATTTAATATTGATTCATCAGCTGAAGTCAACTCGGGCTATGTTGAAATTCGGGAAGAGGCCGAGTACCTGACATCTACCTTTGTGACAAAAGAAACTGCATTGTTACAGGAAAAGATTTTTCGGCTTTTGCCTGGCCATTCCACTCATTATCTGGACTTTACGGCGCCATCCGAGCCTGGAGCCTACCGGGCCTA
>JBBAJN010000003.1:0-101764 GCA_040404045.1 Chitinophagaceae bacterium | reverse complement strand
AAAATTATTGCTTAATTTTTGGCTCCATAGAACATGAGCCCGAAACACAAACTCAAGGACCTGGCAAAAATGCTGAACATGTCACCTTCAACGGTGTCAAAGGCATTGAACGATTACCCGTCGATCAGCGACATCACGCGCCAAAGGGTGAAGGAACTGGCGAAAAAACTCAATTTTATCCCTGACCAGACCGCGATCTCTTTTAAAAGCAAAAAGAGCTTCAGCATAGGCGTCATCATACCTAACCTACTTGACCAGTTTTACACCCTGGCGGTAAGTGGTATCGAAGAATATGCCATGGCGAATTCCTATAAGGCGATCATCAGCCAGCATTACGAAGACCTGCAGCGTGAGATCGAGATCACAGAGATGATGAGTAAATACCGGGTTGATGGACTCATCGTGTCCATTACCAAGAACACCACCAACTTCGATCATTTCAAGCGACTGGAAGACTCCGGGATCCCGGTCGTCTATTTCGTAAGAAGACCTGCAGATTTTCCCTGTTTCAATGTAACCAGCAATGTATATAAAGGAACGTTGGACGGCGTTAACTTCCTGGTGAAAAAAGGACATAAAAGGATCGCCCTTATTTTGGGGCCGCCTAGTTTGCTGACTACGAAAGAAAGATATAACGGATATGTGGACGGACTAAAGGCAAATAATATTCCATTAGACAAGAGTCTGCTCTACTCCTCTGACCTATCCACAACCAGTACCATCAGGGCCGTGGATAAACTGTTGAGCCTGCGCGACATTCCCAATGCTGTGATCGCATTTAAAGATTACATCGCCATGGATGCGATGCAGTACATCAAAACCCTCAAGAAAACATCTTACAGAAAGATAGAGTTCGTTGGGTTTGGCAATTTGCCGATGTTGAAATACCTGGATACCCCGCCCCTCGCTTCCCTCGAGGAACAGTGTTCACATATTGGCAGCCGCTCCGCAGAACTGCTGATGAAAAGGATCCGAAACGAAGATCAAAAACTCCCGCCCGAATCCATCCAGTTCGACTGCACGCTGAAGGAACTCAAATGAACATTCTTCAGCCGCTGGTTGACCCCGGTAACGAAAAATCACTTCAGTCGCTGGCTGATCTTTCCGGCGGAGAAATCGTTCCACAAACGATCCGCCAAAACCTTATCCATCATACTGCCGTTATAGACCAGCATCCTGTATTTAAGTACATAGGTCTTGCCGGGTTCCAGACGCCAGTCCTTGTTTTTAGTGGGTGAAAAATTGGCAAACATATCCCCCCTGCCGTTTGAATTTTCCGGCCAGATGCGTAATGGTTCAGGATGGTTAAAATTAGAGGGATGTGAGAACCAGATCATCCCGCCTTTTTCATTACCCAGTGCGCCTTCCACAACTACCCATTTTGCCAGGGATCCATCGGCTTTAGCCTTGTTAAGGCCTTCCGATGTCAACACCACAGAGTTCTCTTTGTTCCATTCTTCCGTGCATCTCCACCCGAGCCCCCCATAACGGTATTCCTTCAATACAACCGTGCTATCTGTGGCAGGTTTCAATGCAATGATGAGGTCAAGAAAATAGTGGTCCTGCCCTTTCCTCGGATGGTGATAGACCAGGGTCTGGTCCTCGTTCATGATGACCACTTCACGGGAAACGGAACCCTCTTTCACGAAAGCGATGTGTTGGTGCCTGAAAGAAAAACTGCTTTTGTGTTTATCTTCCTTGATCTCGTTGAACTTCTCGAATCGTACCGTTCCCTTTCTGTCGCGCAGGTTCCAAAGATCATAGATCTTCCCCTGGTATTCCACATGGGTCCAGGGATTCCATATGCCATAATGATGATAGTGATCTGGTGCGTCAATACGGGTCAGTGTTTGCCCATGGGGTGTATTAACGGGGTGAAAATATCCGCTTCTTTTATAGGCTGTATCGATCCCGGGAGGAGGATAATGCATGCCATACTGATAGCACAAAACATTCTTCCCCTGGTTACGGATCCACATGCCTCCGTTCTCGTTAAAAAGATACTTGGTTCTCGTTTGACCGATGGCTGTGGCCGACAGTATCAACGCCATTGCAAGCAACACAAACTTCATGGATGTAGTTTTAAGAAAGTGCCCCGGTAAAATACCGGGGCACTTGAATGAAATAAACTGTTGATTATCGTTATTCAGGAATGGTTGCCAGTGCTGGCTGGTTAGTCTCACTTCCTGAGTAGCCGAGGTTCTGGTTGATCTGGCCGTTGGTGTTTGCCAAAATAGCATTCCTTGGAATGGGCCATAAAACGTGGTATGGACTGATCGTGTATGCATCGCCACGAACGTTCTTTACATTACGACCATAGAATTCATTCTTATCCATGAGCCTGTCGTACCAAAAATTAGAGGTTGTAAAAGAATTCACGTTATAGGTCTTGCCATTGAAGGGCTTACCTGTTTTAGCAAAGATGAAAGACATCCTTGTCAACTCAGTTTTTCTTGGTTCTTCATAATATAACTCCCTTCCGCGCTCGTCAAGGATGGTTCCAATATCAACTTGTGCAGGAAGCAATGGAGCGCATCTGGCCCTTGTCCTTACCGCGTTCACATCGTCTGCCGCCCTGGCGTTATCGCCTTTCCACCAGTAAGCCTCGGCCCTCAGCAGGTAGGTCTCCGCGAGGCGGAACACATACCAGTCTGAGTTACCACCCTGCCATGGCGTACGGATCTGGTCAGGGATATAGAGCTTGTAATGCGGCCAGTCGAACCAGGTACGGATGGTGTCGCCGGATGAAACGGTGAGTGTGCCATTGGGACTGAACAATTGCAACCTCCTGCCATAGAATGGAGAAACTCCTTTGATCGCCGGGTTGTTGTACAACACCTGCCCCATGGTCATCCAGTTACCCGAGGTGGTATCGCCCCGAAGGTCATTCCGGTCCGTCCAGATCATGCGGGTGGCATAACCTGTACCACGGCATCTTCCGATACCACGACCGTATAGCGTTGTCATGTCAAATTCAACGCCAAAGTTGGGTGACATACCCACCCTGCCGTCAGGAGTAAGCAAGGTTGGCGCAGTAAAAAAGGGCACTGCCTGCCTCATAGCGGTGGTACCGTTCACCACCTGGTTCTGATCACCGAAACGGTCTGTGACAATAAACAGGGCTTCCGTATTTGCAGCTATGGCCTTATTGGCAGGCCTGTGCAGGTCCCAGATCACATTTCTCCTGGCATCTGAGGCCTCAGCGCCGAACCTGTTGACCATCAGCCTAAAGGTACCGTTGCTGATGATCTGTGTTGAATTTGCGATGGCCTCGTCAAAATTCCCGAGGGCAAGATTGACCTTGGTCAGTAAATGCAACACCGCCGCTTTATTCACATCACCCTTATCCTGTATCCAGGGCACTACAGCTACTGCTGTGTCCAGTTCTCTCTTAATCCTTTGAAGGATCACTTCCCTTTGAACAGTTTCGAAATCAAGCTTAGGCTCACGCAACTCTTTGAAAGAAGTTGGAATATCTCCAAATTGATGGAGCAGCCTGTAATAACCCATCGACCTGTAAAAGAAAGCTTTGCCCTTGATAATATCCTTTGCCGCCGCTGCAAACTCAGCCTCAGGCAATCTTGAAATAACGGTGTTGGCTAAACGGATCTGCAACCACCACCGATCCCAATACCAGCCGATCCTGTTGAAATCGGGGCTATTCAGGTTCGCGTCCGGGGTGATTAACAGGTTCATATTCACTGCGGGCCCGAATTTATCGGTAGTACCTTCAACAGCCATCTCTGAGAATATATTCTCAGTAATGATGGGGGCGCCATCTTCGTAAAATTCAGGCCTTAGGTTATTGGCGCAAGAAGCCAGTGCTGCCCTGAAACCCGCTTCGTTGACCAGTGTATTCTCAGGAGAGAAAAACGATAACGGTTTAGGCTCAAGCCAGCTTTTCTTACAGGAGATGAATAGGGTCAATATGGCTACGATCATGACCCCGCTGATATTTTTATTGATATACTTATTCATATTAGCTTTTTTGGAGATGATCAGGTAATTATAGGGTCAGGTTTAAGCCGAGGTTGATGATATAAGGCGTGAGGCCCTTGTTCTCCGGATCAAAATAATCCCAGCTTGACACCACAAATGCATTCTGCACGTTGGCGTATAACTTGAGGCCGCCGATCTTATACTTGCTGAGCAACTCTTTCGGAACACTATAGGCCAGGCTGATGTTGTTCAGGCGGACGAAAGAAGACTTCCTCCACACGTTGAACGCTACGGTACCACCTGCTGCAGACATCATCTTTGCATAATCGTTGATCGGATTGGTTGGGGTCCAATATGGGCGCTTGTAGAACTGCGACCTGTCATAGAACAAGTCAACATTCTTCGCTTCATTGAACTGGCTCAACTGGCCAACCCTTCCATACAGTGCAAATGAGAAGTCCCAGTTTTTATAGATCGTGAATTCGTTCCTGATGTTGAAAGAAAACTTGGGCGTTGTCTGGCCTACAAACTGCCTGTCGTCAATGGTATACTTTCCATCACCATTGGTATCCTGCAACCTGAAGTCACCAGGTGTAAAGCCATACTTACGTGCTTCCACATTATCAGCTGTCTGCCATACACCAGTCACGTTATAGTCAAATATGTCGGCGATCTGCCTGCCGATGAACCAGCCGTTCGCGATATCATCTTTCTCTACAGATCCTATCACCTTACCTGTTGAATCCTTAACCGGCACAGGGCCATACAATTTCACGATCTCATTGCGATTGGTCCAGAACGAAACATTGGTTCTCCAAATGAAGTTATTGCGCCTCATGTTTGTGCTGTTCAGCATCACCTCAAAGCCGGTGTTGTTCACCTGGCCAAGGTTGGCGATTACACTGGCAAAACCAGTTACGTTTGGAAGTGACCTGTTCAGGAGCAGATCCTTGGTGTTCCGCTGGTAATAATCGATTGAACCCGTCAGGTTACCCTTGAGGGTTGAGAAGTCCATACCTATATTGATGGAACTGTTACGCTCCCATTTCAACGTGGGGTTGGCCATATTCGCCGCTTGGACACGGCCAACAGCGTAACGTGCTCCACCGGGAGTGATGTACTCGTAACTGCCGGCGCTAAGTCCTGCCAGCGCGGCATAACGACCGATCTCCCGATTACCATTCTCGCCATAGGACACCCTGAACTTACCATAGTCCATCCATCCGGTGATTCCTTTCATGAACTTCTCTTCTGTGAAGGTCCACGCGATGGCGGCGGAGGGGAAGAAAGCCCTGGGGTTAGCCAGACCAAAAGCTGAGTAACCGTCCCTACGCGCAGTAACTGTTAGATAATACTTGTCGGCGTAATTATAGTTCAGCCTGCCCATCAGGGCGTCGCCAGTTGCATATTGGTCATCGTTGGTAACAACCACTGTTCTGGCTGCCTGTATGGCATTATAGCCCAGGTTGTCATTGGGAGAAAAGTTCTCTGCATTTACCCGGGTGTAATAGCTTTGGAATTTCTCGGCATTGATCAGGAAGGTGGCGTCGAAATTGTGTTTTCCGTAAGACTTATTCCAGCCGATAACATTGTCCAATTGCCACTGGTAAGTAAAGCTTTCCTCACGCACTGACACACCACCTCGTACACCCTGCAGCGGGTGCTGGGATGACAGGTGGTTGTAATTCCTGAACCACTCAAGCCTCGGTGTGAAGTTTGACTGATAATAGAAACCGTAGGGGAGTTTCCCCTTTACATAAATGGATCCAAAAAGTTGGGTATTCTTTTGCAACCTGTCACGGAAAGTGATGTCCAGAAAGGGGTTGGAGTTATTGCCGGGATCATCGTTGGTACTGGTCCGAAGCCTTGATCCATCATCGGTCATCAATTGTCCATAGGGTGTAGTTCTGATCATATCACCCAGGTTCACCGAATAGGGACTTTCATTCCTGTCTGCAAACTGCATGTTGACACCCACGGTGAGGAACTTTGCCACCGTACCTTCTATGTTCATCCTGGAACGGAAGGTTTTATATTTTTCTCCTACTGCCAGGCCCTCATTTTCAAGATAGCCGAAAGAAGTATAATAGTTGAACTCTTCCTTACGACCCGAAATGGCCACCGTATAGTCCTGACCTTTTGAGTTGCGGTTATACATCTCGTTCTCCCAATCGGTAGGGGTGCCATTCTTGTAGTTCTTCACCTCAACGGCGTTAAAACGAAGGCGGTTCAGCCAAATGTCAATAGGATCACCAGTAGCTCCCGTCAACGCCTTCCACTCATCCACGGTGATATTGGATGGGAGTTCGTTCGGATTGGTAAACTGATACTTGATATTTGTCCTCGATGTTGAATCAAAACCCCTCATGCTCCAGAGCACATCTGTTCTCCAGTCAGTAAATTCCTCCGGGCTTAACAATCTGGGATATTGAGCGATCCGGTTCATGTTATAGTTCGCATTCACCGAAATGGTAGGCTTGCCGGACTTACCCCTTTTGGTAGTGATCAGGATAACACCATTGGCAGAACGCGCCCCAAACACCGCAGCAGAACTGGCATCCTTGAGGATGTCCATAGTGGCGATATCATTCGGATTGATGTCATCCAGGCTTCCCGGGTAGATCACCCCGTCTACGACCAGCAAGGGAGAGGTAGATGCGATCAGCGAACCCCGGCCCCTGACAAGTAGCGATCCGCCACCTTTGGCTGATGCATTCAAGCCAACATCCAGGCCGGGTGCATTACCGCGAAGCATATCCTGCACTGAACGGGGATTCTCATTTTCGAACTGGGTGGCCTTAACCTGCGCAACGGCACCGGTAAGATCCTTCTTTTTTTGTGTTCCATATCCTACCACAACAACTTCACCCAATTGGTTCTGTTGTTCCGTGAAAGATACTTTAATCGGTCCATCGACATTTTTAACGGGAACTTCCTGGGCGGAATACCCGGCATAGCTGACTACAAGCGTGGCGTTCGCTTCCACACCTTTCAGGGTAAACTGACCGTTCGCATCGGTCAGAACAAATTTCTTTGTTCCTTTTACCATGACAGTAGCTCCGGAAAGGGGTTCATTCTTGGCATCTGTAACTACGCCGGTGACGTCGATCGGCGCTTTTTTAGTGTTGCCCGCAGGTTTTGTTTCATTAGGGACATCTAATGCTATAAGGTCTGTGCTTGAACCAAACACGGATAGCACCAGTGCGCACCTCAATAGAAGGGCATGAGGGATTCTTTTAGACATTCGCAGCAGTTGAGTGGTTATAAAAAAGGACAATAGTTAAATCTAACTTAAAGTTGCTTCAGTTTATAAGGAAAACGTTTGAAGTGGATTGGTCATTAATCCATCCAACCGTTTGCTCTCAGAATTCCCAATTCCAATCCACGAAGCTCAGCCAGCCCTCTTAATCGCCCAATGCAGGAATAACCCGGATTGGTTGTCTTTGCTAAATCGTCAAGCATCTGGTGTCCATGGTCTGGCCGGAACGGAATGGGTGCATTCTTGGTTTGCTGGATGGTCAGGATTTCCTTCATTACCGCGTACATATCCACATCCCCGCCCAAATGGTCATCTTCATAAAAATTCCCGGCGCTGTCTTTCTTAACATTACGCAAATGCACAAAATGGATCTTGCCGCCAATCTTTCTGGCCATATCCGGCAGGTCATTATCAAAGGACGCACCGAGGGATCCTGTACAGAAACATGCGCCATTACTGTCAGCAGGTACAGATGAAATAATGAACTGGTAATCATCCAGATTTCTCACGATCCGGGGCAGGCCCAATATATCATAAGGTGGATCATCAGGGTGTATCGCAAGCTTTATTCCCACCTCATCGGCTACAGGCGTGATCTGCGACAGGAAATAAACGAGATTATCACGCAAAGCATAGCGGTCAATATCTTTATACACTTCCAGTCTGGACCGCATGTCGGCCAGCGTGGATTTCTTTTCGCCTGGTATGCCAAACATCACAACGTTGGCCAAATGCTCACGCGACTCAGGGGTAGACATTTTGAATCTCTGCTCTGCTGCTTCAAGAACCTCCTGTGGATAATCTTTCTCCGCACCCTGACGCTGCAACAAATAGATATCGAACAATGCCATGTCGAACCAATTAAAATAAAGAGCCTTGGATCCATCCTTCATAGGATAGTCGAGGTTGGTGCGCGTCCAATCGTTCACCGGCATGAAATTATAGGTCACGATCTTTATGCCGCAGGCTGCCAGATTTCTTAATGTTTGCTTGTACAGCTCAATCCAGTGCTGGTACCTGCCGGTCCTTGTTTTAATATCTTCATGAATGGTGACACTCTCTACAACATCCCAGGTCAATCCCCGGGCTTCAATAAAATCCTTTCTTTTCATGATCTCATCCACGGTCCACAATTCCCCATGGGGAATATGATGCAATGCCGTAACAATACCTTCCGCACCGGTTTGAAGTACATCTTCAAGGGTAACAGGATCATTGGGTCCAAACCATCTCCAGGTCTGTTTCAGTTTCATAATAATAGATTTTTATACTCCGGAAAATACGCTGAATCCTCCGTCTACATAAATTGTTTGTCCGCTTACAAAAGATGACGCGTCGCTGAGCAGCCATACCAGGGCCCCGCAGAGCTCGTTTGGCTTTCCAAAACGCTTGTAGGGCGTGTTATTGATCACAGACTGGCCGCGCGGTGTCATTGAGCCATCCGTATTGGTTAACAAGGCTCGATTCTGGTCTGTAATAAAAAATCCAGGCGCTATAGCATTCATCCTGATCTTCTCACCATAGCGATTTGCGAGCTCCACACTCATCCAACGCGTGTAATTGTCTATGGCAGCTTTCGCCATGGAATATCCCAACACCTTGGTGATCACCTGTTCTGATGCCATGGACGAAATATTGATGATACTTCCTCCGCCAGACTGCACCATAGCATGGCCAAATACCTGCACGGGTAATAAGCTCCCGAACAAATTAAGTTCAAATACCTTTCGGGTGGCCTCCATATCGATCGAGAAAATATCAGCCGAAGGATCGATCACCGCTTCCTTGATGTTGCCGCCCGCTCCATTCACCAGGGCATCAATGCGGCCATACCTGTCCATGATCTGCTTAAGCCCTTCTTCCAACTGGTGTTTATCAAGCACATCTGCGATGACGGCCAGGGCATCACCTCCACCGGATACAACGGCTGCTGCTCTTTGCTCAGCCACTTCCCTGTTCCTGCCAATGAGTGCAATTTTCCCACCTGCAGCCGCAATGCTTGCAATAAATGCCTCACCAAGAACTCCGGTAGCACCGGTAACTACTACTACTTTGCCTTTCAACGAAAATGATCCATCCATATTCAAAAAAATTCTGTGCGAAATATAGGCTGAGAAAAAGGAAGTTGTCCAAATTGATTTCGGAAAACGATTGAAATGTATTTATTCATAAAAAGATGGATATTTAGTGCAGCCATTGTTTATGACCCAACTTTATCACATGCCCATTTCAGCAAAAAAAACACTCTTCTTCCTTGCATTTCTGTTTTCCATCTCAGGCGCCTCGGGCCAGGTGAACTGGAAAAAAATCCAGGTACTCGTTTACACAAAAAGTGACAGCCTGTCGAAAGACGGAAAAAAACTTTTTGTCCACGATAACATTGCGGCTTCGGCCGCGGCTGTCCAGCAACTTGGTAAACAGCACGGATTCAAGGTAGATGTCACTGATGATCCCGCCGTTTTCACCGAATCCAACCTGGCAAAATACAACCTGCTGGTGTTTACGAGCACCAACAACGACGTATTCCACACAGAGCAACAGCGTGTAGCTTTCAGGAGATACATTGAATCCGGTGGCGGCCTCGTTGGACTCCACTCCGTTATGGGCACCGAACGCGGCTGGACCTGGTTCAAGAATATGCTGGGCGGTACCTTTGTATGGCATGCCAACAACCAGGTATTCACCGTAAGGAACATCAAACCCAATCATCCTTCAGTGAAGGGAGTACCTTTGGTTTGGGAGATCAAGGATGAATGTTATTTCGCCAAAGAAATGTATCCGGGGATTGAAGTACTGATGGCGCATGATATCAGGACGCTTGACAAAAAACAGGACAGCCTAATTCAAAAACACACCGGGCCGTATAACGCACTTTATCCCGCTGTATGGTATCATCAGTTTGACGGCGGACACATTTGGGTTTCGCAACTGGGTCATGATATCGCCAATTATACCAATCCTGTTTTTGTAAATCATATCTTTCAGGGCATGACCTATATCGCTTCGCTTACACAAAAGCGCGATATCAAAAAAGCCTATGCCACACAAAGAGACACTCCGTTACAATACTGATCATTTAAAAAATCAACATGAAAATGAATCGCAGAAAATTTGTTTCCTCAACCGTTAAAACCGGGGTAGCTACTGGAGTGGCGTCTTTGGGTTTTCCCAGTATCGTTCCGGCTTCCGTGTTCGGAAAGAACGCACCCAGTAACCGTCTGAATATCGGGGCTATCGGAACGGGAAGGATCTCGCGCGACCATGATATGGCCGAGACGCTGAAATATGACAATGCCCGGATCATTGCCGTGTGTGACCTCGACAAAAAAAGACTTGGTGAAGCGGTCACATTTGTCAATGGTTATTACAGCAAGAAAAATGCAACCGACTATAAAGGTGTTACCCCTTACGAAAATTACAAGGACCTGCTGGCCAACAAAGATATTGACGGTGTACTCATCAGTACGCCCGATCATCAGCATTCTATCATTGGTATCCATGCCGTAGAAGCCGGCAAAGATGTTTACCTGCAAAAACCCACCTCCCTCACCATTGAGGACGGCCGGGCCCTGAGCAACGCGGTACATCGCACCGGCAGGATACTCCAGATCGGAAGCCAACAGAGATCTTCTACCCAATTCAGGTACGCAGCGGAGTTGGTGCGTAACGGGAGGATCGGCGACCTGAAAAGAGTGGTGATCGGCCTGCCCGTTGATCCGGGTGGTGACGTGGAACCCGAAATGACCATTCCATCCAACCTCAACTACGATGCCTGGCTGGGCATGACCCCCTATAAATATTACACCGAGAAAAGGGTTCACCCGCAGAATGATTACAGCAGGCCAGGCTGGCTGCGCTGCGAACAATTCGGCGCTGGCATGATCACCGGATGGGGCTCACATCATATTGATATCGCCCACTGGGGGATGAACATGGAATACTCCGGACCCATCGAGATATGGGGCAGTGCCGTTTTCCCAAAATCAGGACTATGGGATGTTCATGGCTCATTCAAAACTTTTGCGAAATACGCCAATGGCGTTGAAATGGAAGTGAGCGATTCAAACCCCAACGGCGTAAAATTTGAGGGAACCAAGGGCTGGGTCTTTGTAACCCGCGGTAATTATGCGGCAACAGCTTCTGATCCCGTAAGCAAAACACCTACAAAAGCCCTTACAGCCAGCGATCCTGGTATCATCACGTCCAAGATCCTCCCCAGCGAGGTCAACCTGATGGTCAGTGCTGAACACCATGGAAACTGGCTGGATAGCATGAAAACACGCAATACGCCGATCGCGCCAGTTGAAGTGGGTCACAGATCATGCTCAGCGTGCCTCCTGCACCATGCTGCCATGAAGCTGAACCGCAAGCTCTACTGGAACCCGATCAAAGAAAGATTTGTAAATGATGATGAGGCCAATGCACTCTTATCAAGGCCCCAGAGATACCCGTATATTTTTTAGCGATGATGAGATTATTGATTGCTACTGTATTAATGACCCTAAGCAGTGAACTTAACGCAGAAAGCAGGGATAGCAATATCCCTGCTTCTCTTTATTCCGACACTTCGAAACCCTGGAGGCTGATCACCCTTGACCCCGGCCATTTTCATGCTGCACTGATTCAGAAAAGCATGTACCCGGAAGTGGATAATAACGTGTACGTATATGCGCCAAATGGGAATGATGTGAAGCTGCACCTCAACCGGATCAACGGTTACAACAAACGGGCTGCCGGTCCTACGTCCTGGAAAGAGCATGTATATGAAGGTGAGGACTTCTTCAATCGGATGTTATCCGAAAAACAGGGGAACATCGTGATGCTTGCGGGAAACAATAAAAAGAAGACGGAATACATCCTGAACAGCATCAAGGCGGGCTTCAATGTGTATGCCGACAAACCCATGGTGATCAATGCAGCTTCCCTGCCCCTGCTCGAAGAGGCTTTCAAAGTGGCGGAGAAGAAAAAGTTGTTATTGTACGACATCATGACGGAACGATATGAGATCACTACCATGATCCAGAAAGAACTGTCGCTTTCCACGCAGATCTTTGGAAAACTTCTGAAAGGAAGCAGTGATAATCCAGCCATCACCAAAGAGAGTATACACCATTTCTATAAAGAAGTATCAGGTGCTCCCCTGCAAAGGCCGGCCTGGTTCTATGATGTGGAACAGGAAGGTGAAGGGATTGTTGATGTCACAACCCACCTGGTTGACCTGGTGCAGTGGGAGGCCTTCCCTGATCAGGTGCTCCGGAAAAAAGACGTCGTGATCAACAAGGCCCGCCGATGGAACACTGCGGTTTCACTGCCAGAGTTTACCGCCAGTACGGCCGCGGCGAGTTACCCCGACTACCTGAAAAAATATGTGGATGCGAATGGCGTGCTGCAGGTGAGCTCAAATGGCGAGATAAATTACACCCTCAAGGGCGTTTATGCAAAAGTGTCTGTGATCTGGAATTACAAAGCAGAACCCGGTGGCGGCGACACCCATTTTTCCATCATGCGCGGCAGCTTGTCGGACCTCGTCATCAGGCAGGGCCGGGAACAAAAATTCCAGCCCAAACTGTATATTGAAAAAAAGAGCGGCCTGAACCCTGCAACTGTTGAACATGCATTTAAGCAGGTAGAGAAAAAATATCCGGGCATCACTCTGGTTGGGAACGACAAAGGCTGGGAAGTCATCATTCCTGATACCTACAGGGAAGGCCATGAAGCCCATTTCGCCCGCGTTACTGAAAAATATCTGGGCTTCCTGAAAGCGGGAAAATTGCCTGCATGGGAAGTTCCCAATATGATCACCAAGTACTATACCACAACGCTGGCGCTGGAAAAATCCAGATAATGTGGTGAATGTATGAATGGAACGAGCCAGGCATTCCCCCCACAATTTCTTCGATTGAATGTTTTCGAACCTACGGTTCGAAAACATTCAATGCATTAGCAGTAGTCAGCTCGGCCACTTCATTAAAATGTAATCCCGTGATCTCAGCTATACGTTCAGCAATGTATTTCAGGTAACCGCTCTCGTTACGCTTTCCCCTGAAGGGGACCGGAGCCAGGTAAGGGGCATCCGTTTCCAGTACTACCCTGCTTAGTCCTACCGCATTGATCACCTGGTCCAAACCTGCCTTCTTATACGTCACCACGCCGCCAATACCGAGGTACATACCCATATCCATGATCTCCCTCGCTTCCTCCACGGTGCCACCAAAACAATGGAATATACCTCTCAAAGCACCATTTCCAACCTCCCTTACCGTATCCATACATTCGCGCAACGAATTACGGGAGTGGATCACTACCGGTAATCTATAAGCGAGGGCCCAGGCCAGCTGGGACCTGAACACATGGTACTGCTGTTCGGTGAAGCTGAGATCCCAGTAAAAATCAAGGCCGATCTCCCCTACGGCAGCAAAACGCCTGACTGCAAGCCAGTCACGTACCACCTCAAGCTGCTCCTCGGCATCTTCTTTCACATAACATGGATGCAGTCCCATCATGGCAAAGCACCTTCCCGGGTATTCCTTCTCCATTTCAATCATCACGTCCATGGAACTGACATCAATATTGGGCAGGTAAAACCGCGAGACCCCTTCTCCTGCAGCCCGGGTCATCATCTGGTGCCGGTCTTCCAAGAATTCTTCTGAATAAAGATGACAATGAGTATCAATGAGTTGGGATTTAATCATAGACCAAATATCATATTAAATCGAATGTAACGTTAAACCCCAGGCTTTGTTCACAGTCTGAGTTGTGTACCCTTTAACCATTGTACCCCCAAACTTTAATACCATTAATCGCCTGTTATGAAACCTTACCAAATGATCTTTCGTACCGCTGCGGTACTCGTAGTATCAGCAGCCCTGTTGACCACTTCCTGCAAAAAAGAAGCGTCTACCAGTTCCTCCGAACCGGAGCTGGTTGCTGAAGCCACAATAGATGAAATGCAACTGCAAGAAACCTTTGACGATGTTTTCGATCATGCCGCCGGGATAGACCTGGCCACGGCCGGGGAAGAGATCGGCATATATGGCGGAACGGGCTTTGGCCTTTTCCTCAGACAGGCAACCCCTGATCAATCCATATTGAGGTGCTTCACTGTTTCCATAACTCCAAGGGAACGCGGCGTATTCCCAAAAACGGTAGTGCTGGATTTCGGGACAGGCTGTGAAATCAATGGCGTTACCCGTAAGGGTAAAGTGATCACCGTGTATTCTGGCCCCCTGCACGTGCCCGGAAACAAGTCTGTAACAGAATTCGATGGTTATCAGGTGAATGACCTTAAGATCGCAGGCCGACACCTGGTCCAGAACACGACCGAGCCAGGGTCAAACCAGCGGAAGTTCACGCGCACCGTTGAGTCAAAAATCACCCATGTACCTACCGGCAACTGGAGGACCTGGAGTGGTGTTACGGTTATGAAGCAAATAGAAGGAAATGGCACCCCGCTCTGGCCTGCAGACGACGTCTACCAGTTCACAGGAAGCCGGAAAGGAGAAAACTCAAAGGGCAGGACCTGGATGACTGAAACCAAGGAACCCCTGATCAAGGCCTTCACATGTCGTTGGGTATCAAAAGGCATTTTACTGGTTAGGGTGAACAACACCGTTGGTACCCTGAACTTTGGAAATGGCACCTGCGACGATGAGGCTACCCTCACCGTAAATGGGACATCCAAGCTGATAAAACTACGTTAAAAAATTGTTGCACAGTATCAAAAGAATTGTAACTTAGACCCAGTTTTCATAGGGTACGGATTAAAAACGGGCCAGGGTGTCTACCCAGGCCCAATTTATTTTAGGGCCTTCCCAAAGCCGATCGGCCGGTTTCCCCAGAACATCAACACTTACAACACTTCGGCTACCCACCCTCTTTTCCGGATCTCCTCAAGCACTAACGGCAACGCATACTTTAACTTATCAAAAGCTTTAAGACTGTCGTGGAACACGATGATCGATCCCGGCTTCATGTGGCGGATCACATTGCGGGCACAACGCTCCTTGCTGGTACCCGGGTCAAAATCACCGCTCAATACACTCCACATGACGGGTCTGAGCTTCAGGTCACCCAGGATCTTTCGAAGCTGAGAAAAACGAACGCGTCCATATGGCGGCCGGAACAGATCTGAATCGATCAGGACAGACGCTGCCCTGATGTCGTTGATATAATCTTCGTCAGCCGTCTTCCAGCCATTGGGATGAGTATGGGTATGATTCGCTACCCGATGTCCTTCTGTGGAAATGCGCTGGTATAGTTCGCCATATTCAGCCACATTTTTACCTATGCAGAAAAAAGTGGCCCGTGCACCATGCTCCTTCAGCAGGTCCAGCACAAAACCGGTAGCAACCGGATCCGGGCCATCATCAAAACTCAGGTAAACTTTATGATCATCCCCCGGCATCTCCCAAATACACTGTTTGTACATCCTCCTGATCCACCATGGTATGCTGACGGTATAGAACATGTTTCAAAAATATGATAACCACCCGGAGAATTGATCCCCCTGTTGAATTCGTATCTTCGCAGCATGGAAAAAGTTCGGGTAAGATTTGCCCCCAGCCCAACCGGCGGCTTACACTTGGGTGGCGTAAGAACCGTGTTGTACAACTACCTTTTTGCGAAGAAACACCAGGGCGATTTTGTCCTTCGCATTGAGGATACGGACCAGAACCGTTTTGTGCCGGGAGCAGAAGAATACATCGTCGAGTGCCTGGACTGGTGTGGACTGGTACCGGACGAAAGCCCGCAGCAGGGCGGCCCTTACGGCCCCTACCGTCAGAGCGAAAGGAAATCTTCCTACCTGGCCTACGCCGAACAGTTGGTGGCTGCTGGTCATGCTTACTATGCGTTTGACACACCCGAAGAATTGGACCAGATGCGGGTACACTATAAGACGGAGGAGAACCCTTCGCCGCAGTACGACAGTAAGATCCGGATGCACATGAAAAACTCGCTGACGGAACCTGAAAAAGCCAAACAATGGATCGCAGAAGGTGTTCCCCATGTGATTCGGATCAAAATGCCGGAGAACCAGGAGATCAGTTTCACTGACCTGATCCGCGGCGAAGTGCATTTCAATACCGGGCAGTCGGACGACAAAGTACTTCTAAAAGCAGACGGTATGCCCACCTACCACCTGGCCGTAGTGGTAGACGACCACCTGATGAAGATCACGCACGCCTTCCGCGGGGAAGAGTGGCTGCCATCCGCCCCGGCACATATCCTGCTCTGGAAATACCTGGGCTGGGAGCAGGAAATGCCCCAGTGGGCCCACCTGCCGCTGATCCTCAAACCGGATGGCCATGGTAAGCTGTCCAAAAGGGATGGCGACAAACTGGGCTTCCCGGTCTTTGCCATGAACTGGACCGATCCCAAAACCGGCGAGCTCACCGAAGGCTTCAGGGAACGCGGGTTCCTGCCGGAAGCATTCATCAACTTGCTCGCCATGCTGGGCTGGAACGCAGGTACGGAACAGGAAGTTTTCTCCCTGGACGAACTCGTTGACCAGTTCAGTATCGAGCGCGTACATAAAGGCGGGGCGAAATTCGACTTCGAAAAAGCCAAATGGTTCAACCACGAATGGATCAAAAAAAGCACCAACGAGAGGCTTATACCAGACGTGAAAAGATATTATGAGAAGGCAGGAATCGCGGTCCAGGATACCCTTTTGCTGGAAGTCATCGGGATGGTGAAAGAAAGATGTACCCTCCTGCCAGACTTCGTGGAACAGGGCGGATTCTTTTTCCAGCGTCCTGCACAATATGACCTCGAATCCATTAAGCCGAAATGGAACGCCGACAAAACGGATTTTTTCAATTCCCTGACGCAGAAACTTGCCCAACTGGAAAGCTGGGAGTTTGCGGCGATGGAACAACTCTTTAAGGAACTGGCCACGGAGATGAACATCAAAAGCGGCGAACTGCTGGCCCCCTTGCGGATCATGCTGGTGGGCGGTAAGTTCGGCCCGCCGGTGTTTGCCATTGCCGCAATGCTGGGCAGGGAAGAAACGATCGAAAGAATTAACCACGTCATCAGTCAACTGGGAGATAACGCTTAATTTCAACCTATGAGCAATTCAAGCTTAACCAGACCCGTCCGGGTACTCGTAGCAAAGGTTGGACTGGATGGGCACGACAGGGGCGCTAAGGTCATTGCAACGGCCCTGAGGGACGCAGGCATGGAAGTGATCTATACCGGCCTCAGGCAAACACCTGAGATGGTGGTCCGGGCCGCCATGCAGGAAGACGTGGATGCCATTGGCATCAGCATCCTCTCAGGTGCGCATATGACCGTTTTCCCAAAACTGATTGGCCTGATGAAAGAAAACGGGATGGATGACGTGTTGCTCACCGGCGGCGGGATCATCCCTGAGGAAGACATGAAACAATTGCAGGCCATGGGCGTAGGCAAATTGTTTGCGCCGGGGACCCATACCCATGAAATAGCGGATTACATCCGGGTCTGGACAGAAAACAAAGAACATAACAAATCATAACGTGGAAACACTACTCACTTCCCTCAACAACGGTATACTGACCATTACGGTCAACAGGCCAGACAAGCTGAATGCCCTGAATAAAACGGTGCTGGCCGAACTGAATGACCAGTTGGATGAGATATACGCGAATAAAGACATTCATGGCGTGATCATCACCGGGGCAGGTCCCAAATCTTTTGTAGCCGGAGCCGATATCACCGAATTCCTGGGCATCAGCAAGGAAGCTGCGGCATCCCTGGCCAAAAAGGGGCAGGACATATTTGCCCGCATGGAGCAATGCACCAAACCGATCATTGCAGCCGTAAATGGATTCGCCCTGGGCGGCGGTTGTGAGCTGGCCATGGCCTGCCATATCCGCATGGCATCCACTGCAGCTAAATTCGGGCAACCTGAAGTTAACCTTGGTATCATCCCCGGATATGGCGGAACGCAGCGCCTGGCTCAACTGGTAGGAAAGGGTAAGGCGACGGAATTGATCCTCTCAGGCAATATGATCGATGCCGCCCAGGCCCTCCAAACAGGCCTGGTCAACCACGTGACAGAGCCGGACCAACTGATCCCTGATACAGAGAAGCTGATGCTTACCATCCTCTCCAAATCGCCCAATGCGGTGGCCCAAAGCATCACAGCGATCAACGCGGGCTACAACAACCAGCTCAATGGGTACGATGAAGAGATCCGTTTATTTGCCGCTTGCGCCAGCCATAAAGAGATGGAGGAAGGTGTAACGGCGTTCCTGGAAAAACGCAAGGCCAGTTTTCGGTGACCAGAATCGTTACGCTTAAATAGCTTCACTTGATGACATAAAAAAACCTCCTGTAAAACAGGAGGTTTTTTTATAGATGTTGCCATCCAATTTATTGATCCCACCATACGCGTGAGCTAAATGCATCTACGCCTGGAGTCAGGCCAGTGCTAATAGCAGCGTTGATGGCTGTTGGGTTCAAGCCAGCTTCATTGCTATTATACATTTGCCTTCTTGGAATTTGATTGTTTCCGACGTTACCGGCAACAACAACAGGGGTCAGCACAGGGAAACCTGTCCGGCGCCAGTTGCTCCAGGCCTCTGTAAAGTTCATCAAAGAACCTGTAGTAGCCCAGTATTGCTCATTGATCATTCTGAGCGAAGCAGCAGTTGATGTTACGTTAAGCGGATTAGCTGCAACATAAGCACTGATAGCAGCAGGTGCTACAGCAGCCCCTGAACCAAACCTCGCCAATGCAGCCATACCCGCAGAAACACCGCTTGCATAGTACTCAGCAGCCGTCGGGCTACCAGCGTTCCAGCCCCTTACTTTTGCCTCGGCCTGCATCAGCGCCACCTCAGCAAAAGTGATCAGGAATACCGGCGCATTCAAATCACGGTAGTGACCCCTTGGCCTTGAATAGCGACCGATTTTAACAGCGTCAGCGCCAGTTCCCGTAGGACCAGGATAACCCGGAGCGTTGGTAATATCGAGGGCACCGCCATTCATGTCATATCCGTTAGGAAGACCTAATTGATCAGCGGCATTATTGTTACCTGGATCAGGACTTGTATTGCCAGAACGACCGGGCAGGGGAACTTCAGCGATAGAGCTGATACGAGGGTCATTGGTAGACCTGAGAAAATCGATATAGGTCTTGGACCACCTCACTTCAAACAGATCTGCAGGAACGCGAAGCGCACCGGCATTGTTGCTGCTGTAACCGTTGGCCTGATCACTGCGCATCACCGCGTCATCAGCTTCCGAGGTGAACACACCACCTGCAATGGCTTTCTCAGCCCATGCCCTGGCGAAAGCAGCATCCCTCTTGACGTAACGCATGGCGATACGCAGCATCATTGAATTGGCCAGTTTCTTCCACTTAGCCCAGTCACCATTGTACAATACGTCGGAGGTCATGGGCGCTTTGCCAGCGCCGAACATAGCAGCCGCCTTTTCCAGATCAGCCAGTATGGCTTTCATTGCCACATCCTGCTTATCATAAACAGGCCTCTGTATACCTTCCAGGTTCCTGAACGCCTCTGTATAAGGCACATCGCCATAAATATCAGCGAGGTAGGCCACTGCCATGGCTTTGATAACCATTGCCGCACCCACACTATTTCCCCTGCTTGCGTCGGTACCAAACCCATCGATGATGTTTTGGGCATTGGCTCCCGCAGCATAGCCGTCGACCCAACTGCCATTTGAATAGCTCTGCGTATTTGCAGTCAACAGGTATTTATCCATATGGCCATAGTAAATGGCACCCTCAGTAGTGGTAGAGGCAAGAAGTTGCACCCAGCCGCTCTGGAAAAGAATCGGTCCATTATACCCTGAAATGGAAGCCTTATACCTGTTCTCCGCATTGGTCAGCAGGAAATTCAAATCGAAACTCTCCGGGGGAATCGCTGCCGGGTTGGTATTCAGTTCTACGAAACCTTTGGTACAACTCATCTGCGTGGAGATGAACATACCGCCGATTAATAAATATTTGATCAATTTCATATCTATAATATTTTGATTACTTAAGTTTTTCCCGGATTAATTCTTGAACTTGATATTAACGTTCACACCATAAGACCTTGTGGTGGGAAGGCTGGTACCTTCAATACCAAAGTATTGAACATTAGCGCCAAAAGTTGCTTCAGGATCAATGTTATCAGACTTCTTGTGCAGCACCAGCAGGTTTCTGCCCACCAGAGCGATGCTAACACCAGCCACAAACTTCAACGGCTTCAGTGCAGAAGCAGGAAGATTGTAACCTATTGACATCTGGCGAAGTTTGATAAAATCACCATCCAGCACGTGGGAGGCGGTAATGTTGTTAGCCTGCGCTCCATAATAGGCTTGAGCACTTGCCGCAACAGTACTTGGAGCACCGCTCGCTAACACACCGCCCGTGATACCACCTTCGCGACCAACCAGTGTCTTTTGGTTCAGACCCCTGAGGGTTGAATAATAGCTGGTAGCTGAAAGAATATAGTTACCAAAGTTGTAATCGATCAGGAATGAAAAATTGAAATTCTTGTAGTTGAATTCGTTATTCCAACCGCCAAATACGGTAGGCAGAACCGATCCCTGGGGCGTAAAGGTTGCCGCACGAACAGGTAAGCCGTTTGCGTCAACGATCATCTCCCCTTTATCATTTGTCCTTTGCTCAAAAGCCATGATCTGGGGGCCAGCCATGCCAACTACATAGGCAGTACGGGCATTACCCAAAGTAGCCCTGTTAGAACCGAGGAAGATCGTGTTATTGTTCGCGTCCGTTTTCAACACCTCTGTCTTCTGGGTAGTGAAGTTTACGGTAGTTACCCAGCTGAAATCTTTGGTCCTGACAGGCGTACCGCTAACCAATACTTCTAAACCAGAGTTCCTGATTGAACCGTTTGGAATAAAACCAGAAGTAATTCCTGAAGAAATACTGTAAGAAGCGTTCATGATCTCATTCTCACTCTTCTTGGTGTACCAGGCGATATCGAAATTCAACCTGCTGTTGAAGAACCTCAGGTCAGTTCCAATTTCAAATTCCGTAGTGGTGAATGGCTTCAACAAACCGCTTGGCTGGTTGAAAGGGAAAGAACCCACGGGCTGACCCAGGTAAGAGTTGCCGGTATTGTAATATATCTGGGTCTGATAGGGCTGAATGAACTCGTTAGATGTTTTCGCCCATGATGCACGCAGTTTACCGAAGCTCAGAGATGGTACATCCACCAGCTCAGAGAAGATAAATGCTGCTGACACAGAAGGAACAACGATAGAATTGTTTCCTTCAGGCAGGGTGGAATAGGCATCATAACGTGCAGTTGCACCCAAGGTCAGGAAATTCTTATAGGCCAGATCTACCGTACCATAAGCAGAATTCACCTGTGTTTTGGCGAAACTGTAACCCTGACCACGGTTTACGGTGTTGTTGACATTATAGATATAAGGTACGATGAACGGACTACCACTAACGCTTACACCCTCTGAACGGTTAACACGGGTGTTCGCACCCACAGCAGCGTCAAGGGTTAGATCAGAAGTCAGTTTACGCGTGGCACCCAAAAGGACGTCCATGTTATATTCAGACCTTTCAGTCTTGCCCTGGCTGTTCAAACCACCCCGGGCGCCATTGCTATAACCGGTTCCCCAAGGGGTTACGCTTAAGGTCGCATCATTCATCTGGTCAAAACCGGCACGGCCCTGAACATACAACCAGTCAGTGATATCATATTTGAGGGTAGCGGCAGTGATCAGCCTTTTCCTGTTCTGGTCATTAACCAGTTGGTTCACTACAAACCATGGGTTGGTCACAAACTCATCATCACTGAATACGATCTCCCTGCCGGTAGCAGGATCAAAACCGGGGTTCAGTCTATTGATATCGATGTTGTTGGCCAGGAACAGACCATTGTTCGCATTCAGCGGACCATCAGACAGGTAAGGGATGTTGTTGTTACGCTGGTCGATGTACTGTGCATACACTTTCAGATTCAGTTTCTTGGTCAGGTTCTGATCTGCGTTCAACGTGAATGTATTCCTGTTCATCCCACTGTTACGCAGGATAGCATCGCTGCCCAGGTTGGCAAATGACAACCTGAAAGAACCATTCGATCCACCACTCGAGATTGCTACCGTATTGGTCAAAGAAGGACCAGGGACATAGAAATTCTTGATGTTGTTTCGCTGGGCTGAGTAAGGGTAACTGTTACCGTCAATACCTACTACCGGACTGCCGTCCAGTCTGGCACCCCAGCTCCTGCGACCAGTAGTCCGGGCTGCAGCCACATCAGCGGGCTTGACACCATTCAGACCCTGTCCATATACATACTGGAAATCAGTAAAGTCAACCGCATTCTCCACCATGTAGTTCATGTTGTACTCTACGCTGAACTCATTCTTACGGCCAGATTTCGTTTGAATCAGGATTACACCATTGGATGCACGCGCACCATACAGCGCCGAAGCTGCCTGACCTTTCAGTACGGTCATGGATTCAATGTCATCAGGGTTGATGTTACCGATACCATCACCGGCATCACCACCACCCCACTCATTGGCAGCACCGCGCTGGGTATTGTCCATGGGAATACCATTGATCACAAACAAAGGCGTACCCGCGCCTGTGATGCTTGGTACACCACGTAACAGCATCTTAACGGTACCCTGGGGACCAGAACTGGTTCCGGATACTTTCAGACCCGCTACGCGACCGGTCAATGAATTGGCCACGTTTGTTTCACGGGCTTGCGTCAACTGGGAACCGTCCACCTTAGTTACGGAATAACCCACTTTACGGGAAGCTTTGGAGATACCCAGACCAGTAACCACAATGTCTTGCATTTGTGTGGCATCTGAGGTCATGTTGATCATGACATTAGACTGGTTGGCGCTTACCGGAAACTCACGTGAGGCAAATCCCACAGATGATACTTCCAGGGTAAAACCACCAGTTGGTACGTTCAGGGAAAACACCCCGTCCGCGTTGGTGGTAGTAGCAGCAGAACCTCCTTTTACTTTCACTGAAACGGAAGGAACACCCTGATTATCAGGGCCTAATACCTTCCCTGTCAGTTGACGGGTCTGGGAGAAGGACATTAATCCCACACCCAGCACAAGGATTGCAGTTAGAATCGATCTTAACATAATTGTCGTGTTTGGTTTAAATATGAAAATTCAATCGCAGCTCTCAAAAGGGTAGAATCGGGGTACAATATAAGGGATATAATTAATGCAAAGAGCAATGAATGCCCCAGTTCGCTGCCTTAAAATAAAAAAAATTATGAGCGGCACGGGAGGGGGTGCTAAAACGTAAAAATTACACATTGCTAAAACGTTCAAACCCTGTCTTTGCTAAATCGATAAATCACAGAACAACTTCTGTTGTCTGCCTCAGTTTCGACGGATCAATGACCATATGCCGGATCCGCTGCCTTTTCCAGGTATATAAAAGATGTACCATCCCATCTTTGGTCTGCATGATTGTCGGATAAGAAAATTCAGCCCCTTCCTCCCTTGCCAATTCCAGGGAAGTATACCATACTCTGCCATCTGAAGACAGCGCAAGGTTCAGGGGTGACCTTGGGCCCCATACCCCTTTGCCCGACTTGACATGGTTAAATACCAGCAGATGCATCCCACTCTTCAGCGTGATCGCATCTATCCCCGAGTTATTGTTGGGCAACCCGGTAGCCCGCAGATCCGTCCATGTTCTCCCATGATCGTAACTCCAGGTTTCATTGAGCTGCCCATCCTGGCTTCGGCAAAGCGCCTGCATGGTCTCTCCCGGATGGAACAGGATTGCCGGTTGAATCCCCGTCATCGTAGTTCCATTATTCAATGGACCCGTTTTGCTCCAGGTCCTGCCACCATCCTTCATGAATTCAAAATGCACTTTCCAGCCAAATTTCTCTGTGCTTGAAGGACAGATCAGCCAGCCATCCCGCAGCACTGGCTTGTTCCGGATCGGGCCCAGGAAACCCTCTGGTATCGCCTCAGGTCTGCTCCAACTCATCCCCCCATCATATGAGCGCTTTATCCAACCCGTCCAACCGGCCACATTCGGCCCGATCTTGTAAAACAGGATCAGTTCCTTTCCGGGCACCTGGTACAACACAGGATTGTAACAGGCATACCGGGTGCTGTCGTTGATCCGCCCGTCCGCGATCATCACCGGGGCCGTCCACCCTCCCTTCACCAGCCTGCTCATATAAATGCACACATCGCTATTCCCTTCGTGCGTACCCCCAAACCATGCCGCCACCAACCCCTCCGGCGTTTCTTCCAGGGTTGCAGCATGGCAGGATGGAAAACTGGCCGTTTCATAAATAAATCCGTCTTTTATTATCCCTGACCCGGGCTGGGAGGCAGGGCCCTGGCTGAAAACCGACATGCCTGCAAGCATTAATACCAGCGAAATGAGCATCTTCATGGGATTAATATTACCATAAAGGTGGAAATTCTACCATAACTTTTGATAAATTGTATATTTATTTTTGCCATACGAGCAAGTTTTCATGTTGACCACCATACCCACCCAAACCTAAAACGGATCTTCTGATTATGAGAGTAGCGCTTCTGTTGATCATCCTGGCCACCACCGTGTTCTTCACGTCCATCAATACACTCCCCAAAGGCGATCCCGATAACGGGGGACTTTTCCTGCCCGGTGGTTTTGAGGCTGTGGTAGTTGTAGACAGCCTACCCGCGCGCGCGCGCCACCTTGCTGTTACCGAAAACGGAGACATCTACGTAAAAGGCAACAGGCCGATGGCTGGCGGAGTAAACTTTGTACTTCGCGACACCAACGGCGATGGGAAAGCCGACTCGATCAGGAATTTTGGACCATTTGAACGTGAAGGCGCTTATGCTACAGGCATGCGCATTCATAACGGATATCTATACACGGCCGCGCAGCATATCGTTTACCGCTATAAACTCACGAAAGGAGAAATGGTGCCCGGTTCTGCACCCGAGATCATCGTGGTGGACAGCGGCCGCGTACGAGAACACGACGGCAAGTCCCTGGCTTTCGATAACGAAGGCAATATCTATGTACCCTTCGGCGGACCATCTGACGCCTGCCAGGTGATGAACCGCGTCCCTTCCTCGCCCGGCATGTTTCCCTGCCCGCTGCTGGACTCCAATGGTGGCATCTGGAAATTCCGGGCAGACAAACTCAACCAGTTCAGGAGCCGCGATGGCATCAAAGTCGCTACGGGCCTGCGAAGCGTAGTGGCTATGGCGTGGAACAAAACAGACAACTCTTTATATGCGGTTGTGCATGGCCGTGATGGTATGGGTCAAACATGGCCCGAGTTCTACAACCCCTGGGAGAGTGCCAACCTTCCTTCCGAAGCGTTCTATAAACTGAAACCCGGGGCGGATGCGGGATGGCCCTATTATTACTACGACCAGCTGAAAAAGAAAGTGATGTTCAATCCCGAATATGGAGGCGATGGTAAAAAAGAATTGAAATCAGACACCATCACCAAGCCCATCATGGGATTTGGCGGTCACTGGGCGCCCAATGATCTCCTGTTCTATACCGGCAACCAGTTCCCGGACCGTTACAAAAAAGGTGCCTTTGTCGCCTTCCACGGCTCTACTAACCGTGCCCCATACCCGCAGGCCGGATACATCGTTGCCTTTGTTCCTTTTGAGAACGGAAAACCCTTAGGTACTTATGAAGTTTTTGCCGACGGTTTCACGGGCATTGACACAGTGGTCAACACCTCTGACGCCCACCACCGTCCTATGGGCCTTGCACAGGGACCAGACGGATCACTCTATATCTCAGATTCAAAAAAGGGTAAAATCTGGCGTGTCATGTACAAAGGTGACAAAAAACTGTTTGGCATAAAACAGTTGGCCCCCATGAAGAAACGCGAGCAACGTACTTATGTGAAAGTCCCCAAAGCCGATACCGATAATCTGGACCTGATCAGACCTGCTATCGCGGGGCAACTGGTATACCAAACCTACTGCAGGGCCTGTCATCAAAGAGATGGCAGGGGTGATGGCAACCGATTCCCACCCATTGCAGAATCAGAATGGGTAACTGCCAATAAAGACACCCTCATTAGTGTCATGCTACATGGACTGGACAAACCCATTACCGTGGCTGGGAAAAACTATCACGGCGTAATGCCGGCATTCAATTTCCTGGATGATAAACAGCTTGCCGATTTGCTCACGTACATCAGGACCAATTTTTCAAACCATGCAGATTCGGTGACGGTTGAAGAAGTGGCCAACGCGAGAAGCAGGGCTAAATGATCATTTGGCAGGATAGGCCATGCCATTCAGATCATACACAATGGCACCGGCCCTGATGGTCATTTCGCATTCAAACTTTTCCTTGCCCATCAGTTTGTAGCCGGTTTTGTCGTAAAATCCAAATTCACCCTTACGGATGTTCAATAAAGCAATATCGGCCTCTGCCCCAACTCCCAGGTGACCCAGGTTATCCCTTTTGATCGCCTGTGCAGCGGACCAGGTGCTGGCCTTGATCACGTCATAAAGGGGCATACCCATCAGCATGAATTTGGACATGACATCCAGTTGATTCTTCATCGACGTATTCATGCTTCCTGTGTGAAGATCGGTACTGATGGTATTGGGATAAAGTCCCTGTTTCAAGGCAGGAATGGCTTGTGAGAAATTGAAACTGGCACCACCATAACCTACATCAAAAATAATTCCCCGCTGCTGCGCCTTCAGCACAAACGGTTTCAGCGTACTCGTCTTCTCATCCACAATGGGTTCCCTGGCACCGCCGAGCTCTGCATAAGCGTGGGTGTAAATATCACCTGGACGGAGTTTATTCATGAACAACTCCTCGATGGAAAGATTTGGATTTGCGCCGCCAAAATCTATGATCACCGGCATATTCGCCAATTTACCCGCCTCAACCACCCTTTCGGTAGGCGTCCAGTTATGGCCATTGAAATGAGCCAGCTTGAAACCTACGATATGCTCCTTATTCTGCAAGGCAGTGTTCGCAGAGAGTTGGGGATTCATATCGTTCACATCCTGTTCGTAATTGCCACCCCGCATCCCTTCTCCAACAATATTCAGGAACGATAAAACGCGCGTGCGCGACTGGTCAATGATATTTTTCTTGAACGTTGAAAAATTCTTCCACCCAGCCCCACCGCAATCCACGATGGTGGTCACGCCCACCCTTAACGTAAAGCCGTCTGGCGGAAGCGCTGAATAACCATCGCTCAGGTAGTGGTCCGGTTGTGTGCCATGAAAAACATGCCCGTGGATATCGATCAGGCCTGGGGTTACGATCAACCCCTTTGCGTTGATCACCTGCTTTGCTTCCCGGGCTGGAATATCCTTACCTAGTTTTGCGATCTTTCCTCCCTTAATGGCTACATCCATCTCTGCATTGATGCTATTCTTAGGATCGATGACCTTGCCGCCTTTGATCAGTATATCGTAATTAAACTGGGCATTCTGGGCAATCAAAACAGTGCATACCAGCAGAGAGACTATCAGAAAGAATGATTTTTTCATGTGCGCTACTTTTTTGGAACTGCCTAAAATTAAGCATCAATTTAATCATAATATGAAACTAGCTTCGTGATCCGACGATTATATAGCAAAAAAATTGTATTTTTTAAACCTAAAACGAATCATCCAAGATGTTATCGACCATCCTCGCTTTATTTACGTTTTTATCGGGCAGTTTTTTTACGGATTCAACGTACCAGATGGCCGTAGGCTCCTACACTGCCAATGGGAACGCCGGGCTTGAAATTTTTGAAGTGGATCCCGCCACCGGGTCATCCAAGCGATTATATGCGCTCGATAACCCTAATGGCTCTTATCTCGCTACAACAAAAGACCGGACCCTGCTCTATGCAGTTACGGAAGCCGGGGGCGGCAAATCGAAACTTTCTGCCTATCGCCTCAATGGCGGCAGGTACCAGAAATTGAACGATGAGTCCACCATTGGTGACGGCCCCTGTTTTGTCACCATCCGTGAATCTTCGCAGACCGTCTACGCCGCAAATTATTCATCGGGCAGCCTGAGTGTTTTTAAAACGAATAACGGAAGTCTTCAACCCATCGCCCAACACATCAAATACCAGGGTTCAAGCATTAATAAGGCGCGGCAGGACAAACCCCATGCGCACATGGCGCAGTTATCGCCGGACCAGAAATATTTATACGTGACGGATCTGGGAACAGACAAGATCTACCAACATAAGATCCTGACCGATGGTACCGTGGATGAAAACTTCAAAGCCATACCGGTTACCCCCGGAAATGGTCCCAGGCATATGGTGTTCAATGCAGCCGGCACCAAGGCATACCTCATCACCGAAATGAAGGGTACGGTAGATGTATTCAATGTGGCTGATGGAAAATTCACGCTCATACAATCTGTTGTTGCAGATACCACAAGCTCTTCAAAAGACCGGGGTAGTGCCGATATCCATCTTTCCCCCAATGAAAAATGGCTCATCAGTTCCAACCGTGTCACCAATGACGATCTTACCATCTTCGCCGTGCAGAAAGATGGCACGATCAGGAAAACAGGTCATCAGCCAGTGGCCAGGAAACCCAGGAATTTCAGCTTCACTCCCAATGGCAGATTTGTTTTTGTAGCCAGCCAGGATGACCATAAGATCCAGGTCTTCGCTTTTGATGACCAAACCGGGAAACTGACGGACACAAAAAAGGATATCACGATCCCCATGCCGGTGTGCATCGACTTCAGGAAAATGCCAACAACAGAAGTGAACCCGGAAGAAAGACTGAAAGCAATGAACATCAAGCTGATCAAACCTTCAGCTCCTATCGCCAATTATGTAAAAATCGTTGAATCAGGCAAATTGCTTTTCCTTTCAGGCCATGGGCCAGACAAGCCGGAAGGTGGGCTCATCACCGGCAAAGTGGGCGTTGACCTCACCCTGGAACAGGGCAAGGAAGCAGCCAGGACTACGGGGATCTCATTGCTCTCGACACTCAAGGCCTATGTGGGAGACCTTAACCGGGTAAAGAGGATCGTCAAGATCATGGGACTGGTGAATTGCGATCCATCCTTCACACAGCAGCCCATGGTGATGAACGGCTGTTCAGACCTTATGGTTGACGTATTTGGAGAAAATGGCAAACATGTGAGGACCTCCGTTGGCACAAACGCTCTGCCCACCAACATCGCTATCGAAATAGAAATGATCGTTGAACTTAAATAAAACAACTATGCAAACTCAGGGAAGAAGATCGGCATTCAGGAAACTGTTCGGGACATTATTGGGCATCACCGGTATCACGGCACTGGCGCAGGCCGCTACACCCACAGAAGAAAAACCTGCAGAAAAAGAATGCTTCAATATCGTCGGCAACCCGGATATTCCGCTGTTCTCCGGATCAACCAAATACGGTGGACTTGTTTTTGTTGCCGGTAAGGGCGCGCATTTTGAAGGAGATATCAAGGCGCATGCCGACCATGTATTGAGAGAGCTGGAAAAGGAACTGATCGCTGCAGGTTCGTCCATGGAGAAAGTGTTGAAGGTAAATGTTTACCTCGCCGACCTGAACGATTACAAAGCGATGAATGAAGTATACTTGGGCAGGTTCGGGAAAAACCCTCCAGTAAGAACTACCGTCGCAACCTATGGTGGTGTGCCAGGCAATTCCCTGGTTGAAATGGATTGTATCGCCTACACCACGAAGCCCTGACCTTAACTTTTACAAACAATAAAATTGACTAACGTGAAACGCAGAGACCTGATTAAGTACCTGTCCGTTACGCCCGTTGCAGGCGCAGCCTTCCTTGGCGAAATCTCAGAAGCCAGTGCCGCTCCTGCACAGGCTCCCAAAAGGGACCTGTTCAAAGAGTTGGGAGTAAGAACATTCATCAACGCCGCCGGCACTTACACCGCTATGACCGCTACACTGATGCGCCCCGCTGCGGTAGAGGCGATACGTGCAGCTTCACATAAATTCTGCATGCTGGATGAACTGCACGACAAAGTGGGTGAACGCATTGCCAAGATCACCCATGCAGAGGCCGCGGTGGTTACCAGCGGTGCCTTTGCGGGCCTTACCCTGGGTATGGCGGGCATCCTTACCGGTAATGATCCGGCTAAAGTCAGGGCCCTGCCCCACCTGGCAGGAACAGGAATGAAAACAGAAGTGATCTGCCAGAAAGCGCACGCGATTGGTTATAACCAGGCACTGACAAACACAGGCGTAAAGATCATCATGATAGAAACGCTTGAAGAACTTAAAAGAGCGATCAACAGCAATACCGCTGCTATGCACTTCCTGCACGCGCAGGCCGATGGCGGCAAGATCATGCATGAAGAGTGGGTAGCCTTGGGTAAGCAATATGGCATTCCCACCACCATTGATATTGCAGCCGACGTACCACCGGTTTCAAATCTCTGGAGGTTCAACGATATGGGCTTTGACATGGTGGTAATTTCTGGCGGCAAGGCACTGAGGGGACCCCAATCTGCCGGTATCCTGATGGGCAAAAAATCCATTGTGTCTGCAGCACGACTATCCATGCCGCCAAGGGGCGAAACCATTGGTCGTGGTATGAAAGTAAACAAGGAAGAGATCCTCGGCATGCTGGTTGCCCTGGAAGAATTCGTGAGTATTGACCACGATGCCATGGCTAAAGTGTACGAACAAAAAATAGGTTTGATCAAAGCCGCAGCTGAATCCGTGAATGGATTTAAAACGACCGTTACCACGCCTAAGCTCGCCAATGTGACGCCAACCCTGGGTATCACCTGGGATAAATCAGTGGTGAAGAAAGACGGGGACCAGTTGCGTGAAGAACTTCGCCGGGGTGAACCTTCCATTGAAGTAGTGGGTAGCAAGGAACATATTGGCATTACCGCATGGTGCCTGAAAGATGGCGAAGAAAAGATCGTTGCCAAAAGGATCAAAGAAGTTTTCCAAAACGCTGTGTAATGAGATCAGTACTGCTGTTATTAGCCATCATTTTTTCGTGCTCATCATTAATGGGACAAACCATTCCCAAAGAAGAACTGATCTACCTGACCTCACAGTGGAAAGGCGAACGTTTCCCGGATGGCCGGCCCAAAGTACCCGATGCCCTGATCGAAAGGGCCAGGAAGATCGGCATAGAAGAAGCCTGGCAAATCCTGAATAACGAGGGGTACAAAAATCAGTTTGAAGGAAATTGGAAGATGGTACACGAGCATGTTCCCGTGATCGGCCGTGCGGTGACCGCCAGGTTCATCCCCTCCCGGCCCGACGTGGAACAGCAGATCAAGGAAAGAGGCGCGAAAGAAGGCAGGAAAGGCAATACCAATGCCTGGCCGATTGAAGTGCTACAAAAAGGAGACGTATATGTTGCAGAAGCCTTTGGTAAGATCGCGCAAGGCACGCTTATCGGAGACAACCTCGGCACATCCATTTTCAATAAAACCGGGACGGGTGTGATCTTCGACGGGGCAGCGCGCGACCTGCAGGGACTGGAAGCCATCCCGGGCTTCAATGCATATGTCCGCGATTTCCATCCTTCATTTTTGGACGGCGTGGTACTGGCAGGGTTGAATACCCCTGTGCGCATAGGCGGCGCTGTGGTACTTCCCGGAGACGTAGTGATTTCTGAAAAAGAAGGCGTGCTGTTCATTCCTGCGCATATGGCCGAATCCGTCATAGAAACTGCAGAGTTCATTTCCGTACGCGACCGTTTTTCAAAGGACATGCTGAAGTCCGGAAAATTCAATGCCGGGCAAATCGACAGTGCCTGGTCAGAAGACATTAAAACAGCTTTCCTCGACTGGATAAAGGCCCATCCCAATGAGCCCCAGATCAACCGGCAGAGGCTCGAAAAGTTCCTCGAAAAAAGAACCTGGTAACCCCTATTTATTGACGATCCGGTTTGATGCGCTTGTATTCCTCTGTATGATACAGGTTAATCGAACCGGATCGTTTTGTATTTCTTGTACTCGTGGAAACTGGTTTCAATGATCGACCAGGACCATTTGATCATCCTGCCTTCATCATAATCGAGCCGGCAGAAGTTGGCATTCCAGTTCGTCCCCTTTTTTGGCGGAACATTGCCCAGGGGTGACAGCAAAGCAAAAGGAATAAATATTTCGGCAGTCCACTTCTGCATGTGGCCAAAATCTTTCGTCACATAAACCTGTTTAGTCACCTTACGCTCCCCGTTATAATGCCAGGGTATCCAACCCATGACCCGTTTATCAAGGTTTGGGATCAGCAGCACAAGCTCCTTGTTATAGGCATTGATCTCATATTCAAAATAAATGGGTGTTGAAGGATCCGTATGAAAAAAGACTTCAAATACGTCGGCATTAAACAGATTCTCAAAATCGTTCATGTAGGTTGAAGTGATCTTCTTATCGATCCCGTCAAACAGCACGTAAACTCCTTTAGCCGAATAAAGAATTTTGAATTTGGTATGGTAGGATTCCGCGCCTTTGTCAAGTTTATTCAGGGGCACCCATTCAGCCTGTTGCCAGTTCGTATGGGTTCCCTTTCCGTCAATCGTAAAATCACTTATTTGTTTTACACCCAGCGTATCCCCCGCAGATACAAGCAGGGACAAACCTAAAAAGCAGATCAGAACCAGAACCTTCATATCCATGAATGTATAGATTTTTTGAATGGGCTGCGCCAGCGGGTAAAACCCCCTTGCCCGCCCATTGACAGCAATGCAATAAAGTTATGTCCATTTTGGAATTACCATGTTAACTTTGCCATCCGGAAAATCTCAACAATTTATTTATGGAATACAGGATCGAAAAAGACACGATGGGTGAAGTTTCAGTACCCGCCAACGCTTATTACGGTGCACAAACACAGCGCAGCATAGATAATTTCAAGATCGCGCAGGACATCAACAGGATGCCCAAGGAGATCATCAGGGCGTTTGCCTACCTGAAAAAAGCAGCGGCACTGACCAATTTTGATGCGGGTATACTTCCAAAAGAAAAATCTGACCTGATCGGTCAGGTTTGTGATGAGATCCTGGCCGGCAAACTGGATGATTATTTTCCGCTGGTGGTGTGGCAGACCGGTAGCGGTACGCAAAGCAACATGAATGTTAATGAAGTGGTCGCTTATCGCGGCCATGTGATCAAAGGAGGCAGCCTGACGGATAAGGATAAATTCCTGCATCCAAACGACGACGTGAATAAGTCGCAGTCGTCCAACGACACTTTCCCTACCGCCATGCATATCTCTGCCTATAAGATCCTCCTGGAGGTGACCATACCAGGCATTGAGAAACTCCGGAATACGCTGGCAGAAAAAAGCAAAGCCTTCATGCACGTGGTGAAGATCGGACGTACACATTTCATGGATGCCACACCCCTGACGGTTGGCCAGGAATTCAGTGGCTATGTATCACAACTGGATCATGGGCTGAAAGCCATCAGGAACACCCTGGCGCACCTGAGCGAACTGGCTTTGGGCGGTACGGCTGTTGGAACGGGGATCAACACGCCTCCCGGTTATTCAGAGAATGTAGCCAGGCATATTGCCAACCTTACCGGCATTCCGTTTGTAACTGCGGAGAATAAATTTGAGGCCCTGGCGGCGCATGACGCCATTGTAGAGGCACATGGTGCACTCAAAACAGTTGCCGTAAGCCTGATGAAGATAGCGAACGATATCAGGATGCTTTCATCTGGTCCAAGAAGCGGTATTGGAGAGATCTTCATTCCGGATAACGAACCCGGATCATCCATCATGCCGGGCAAAGTGAATCCTACACAGTGTGAAGCCCTTACTATGATCGCAGCCCAGGTTCTGGGTAACGACGTAGCCATTAATATTGGCGGGGCAACGGGTCATTTCGAACTGAATGTATTCAAGCCCGTCATGATCTATAATTTCCTTCACTCTGCCAGACTCATAGGTGACGGCTGTGTAAGCTTCAACGATAAATGCGCAATAGGCCTTGAGCCCATTGAAGAGAACATCAGGAAACATGTCAACAATTCGCTGATGCTGGTAACTTCATTGAATACAAAGATCGGCTATTATAAGGCTGCAGAAATAGCTCAGAAAGCACATAAGGAAGGTACCACCCTGAAGGAAATGGCGGTCAAATTAGGCTATGTTACACCAGAAGAGTTTGATGCCTGGGTGAGGCCGGAAGATATGGTGGGATTGACCAGTTAAACCCCTATTCATAATTAGAGAACCAGGCAACTTCTTCCTGACTGCGGTAAGACACGAAGTCTTTATACCAGTCAAAGATCTTGTTGCTGATCATATCCTGTACGGTAACGCCGGGCAAGGTGGGAAGCTGGTAATTCTCGCAGGAGGCCAGCGCGTATAAATAATTCAACCGTGCGGCGGGCTCATGGGGCATGGTGATGATGAGGTTTTCCATACCACTTTAACGCAGATCCCTGCAAAAAATTTCATGCAGTCAGGATGGCTCTGCAAAAGCCTGTACCTCAATTACATTTGTAGGAAAACAATGTTCTTCCCAGGAAGATGCCGAGGGGATCGAAGCTGGCACCGTCGGCATACCATTCCGTTACGTACCCTTCGTTGTTAAACTTGACATCTGACAGGAAAGTTTCAAAAGTACCCTGGGATACGCCAGCGTTATCGTAATAAACCACCGAGATCTTTTTGATCAGGTTAGTGGGTTTCTTTCCGAAATCAAGGGCATTCAGGTAGAAGAAGTTTTCAAATGCGTCGGGGAAGATATAGATGAAGTTGCGGGGTTGCCGGCTCATGTCATACTCCATATTGGCCTCCAGCAACTTTACGGATCCCCCGGGGAACTGGTTGACCGAAGCTACTACCTTCATCAAATTTCCACCCACCCAGGTATATTGGATGCCAACCAGGGGCAGCGGGACTGAAGCAGAAGAAATGGTTTTCTCGATCAGGTAATTGCTGCCATCGTATTTGTAATCGTACACTGCCTTTTCTCCAGCGGGAACAGCGGGATCTATCGGCGTAAAAAATTTCTTCACTTTTTTCGAAGCATCCAGGACGAAAAACTCGTTGACCGTGGTTAAAACGGTATCTCCTTTGTATGACAAAGACGTATTGAAATCAGCAGTATTGATGGTACTGTCGTAAGCTTCCACCGCCGTGGCCTGGTTAGCTGCATTGAATTTTGTATTCAGCGCATAAAGCCCTGAAGAGGAGATGGCATCGGCAGCAACGGCGATGCTGCTGATCCTGCAATTACTTTTAGGGTTACCACCTTCGTCGCTATACTCCTTTGAACAGGATACGATGGCTAAAAAGGGCAATAAAGCAGCTAGCGTCCGTAATTTTTTCATCAATTAATGTGTGATTCACCTTTAAGAAACCTGTACTTCATCATCCACTTTACTACTGGTCTCAACCGTTGGAAAATTTTCCTGCGGAGGCTGGAAAAATCTCTTCTGGAACAGCAATATCATGAAAACGCCTAAGGAAATGGAGGCATCGGCGATATTGAAAACGGGTCTGAAAAATTCGAAAGGTTCACCGCCCCAGACGGGCACCCAAGTTGGGATGGTAGCGTCGGTTATAATAGGGAAGTACAGCATGTCAACCACTTTGCCATGCAGGAATCCTGCATAACCCGTGGTGAAATCCTTCTCAAAAGCAGACTTAGCGATATTCTGGGTAAACGGATCACTGTTTTCGAAGATGAGTCCGTAAAAAAGGCTGTCGATCAGATTGCCAATAGCGCCTGCATAGATCAATGTGGCACAAATGATAAATCCAGTATGGTATTTTCTCCTGACGATATGGGCAATATAAAATGTACCGAAGATCACAGCTACCAGTCGGAACAGGGTCAGGGCCAGTTTACCCCATACGCCGCCGAGCTTCCAGCCGTATGCCATGCCTTCATTCTCAATGAAATGCATCCGAAACCACTTCAATGCCGGTATCACCAGGTGTTCCTCGCCGAGGAAGTAACTGGTTTTTATATACACCTTCAACGCCTGATCCAGGAACAGTATGACCAGGGTGAGGAGGAATGCATGCCTTAGTTTCACAATTCAGATTTAAGGAACAAATATAATAATAAAGCCTCCGTCCGAAAGCTTAACATTGTTCAAAATTAATCTTCCACATAAACCCTTCGAACCCGCTGCGAAATGCCCGTCATAATATCATAACTGATTGTTCCTGCCCATTTTGCAACTTCAAGCAGGTCTAGCCCACGGCCAAAAATCACCACTTCATCCTCCAAACCGATCTCCGGGCCATCGGTGATATCCACCATGGTCATATCCATACATACTGAGCCCACTACGGGGTATTGTTTGTTTCGGATCATCACCTTACCCTGTCCATTGCCCAGGGAGCGCGGATAGCCGTCAGCATAGCCGATACGGATAGTAGCAATGAGGGAATCCCGGGTCAACTTCCCTTTTCGGTTATAGCCCACTGTTTCCCCGGCCTTCACCTTCCTGATCTGTGCGATGGTGGTCGTGAGCGATGCTGCATTTTTCAGACCCAGCGTATGCCCGGTAGCAACATTAACGCCATACAATCCAATGCCCAGTCGAACCATATCCAATTGAAGGTTTGGATGCCTGATGATGGCCGCCGAGTTTGAAATATGCCTGATGAAGTTATAGTCAAGCATCATCCTTAGCCGATCACAGGAATCCTGGAATCGTGCGGCTTGCAGGGAGGTGTATTCATCGTCCCCGGGATCTTCACTTCCGGTCAGGTGGGTGAACATGGTCACCACACGCAGGCTCAGCTTTTGTAACAGGGCTTCGCCCAGCTTCTGTATTTCCTCAGGCTCAAATCCAAGCCGGTGCATACCTGTATCAAGTTTGATGTGCACGGGGAATTCGTTGATGCCCTCCTGGCGGAGAAATTCCGAAAACTGCTCCATGATATCAAAAGAGAAGATCTCCGGCTGCAGGTCATAATTGACAAGGGCCGGAAATGAGGAATGCTCCGGGTTCATCACCATGATCGGAATACTGATACCTGCCTTTCTCAATTCAACTCCTTCATCTGCATATGCGACTGCGAGGTAATCCACTTTATGGAACTGCATCAGGTTGGCGATCTCGAAACTGCCGCTTCCATAGGAAAATGCTTTCACCATTACCATGATCTTTGTTTCCCTGTTCAGCATTTTCCTGTATAGGGCCAGATTTTCGGAAATGGCTTTCAGGTCCACGGTCAGCACGGTCTGGTGCACTTTTACCTCCAGCAGTTGATTGATCTGCTCAAAGCCAAAAGACCTCGCGCCCTTGATCAGAATTGTCTCGTCTTTATACGCAAGGGGATTGAAATGATGTACAAAGTCGTCCGTTGTCAGCCAGCATTCAGTATCTATACCCGCATCGCGGAATGCGCGTCCATAGGAGCAGATCACCGGACCGATCCCTTTCAGCGATGAGATCTTATGTTGAACCAGCATTGAAATGACTTCATGGTAGAGTTCATCCTGCGGCTTTCCGCTCTGGGGGATATCGGAAAGGATCACGGTCCGTCGCTTGTGCTGCTGTTGCTGCTGCAGAAAATCGAGCGCAAGCTTCAGCGAGCTGACATCGTTGCTGTAGCTGTCGTTAATGACCGTGCACCGGTTGATACCATTTTTCATTTCCAGCCTCATGGAGAGCGATGGAAGCTTCTCCATCTTCTCCATTAACCTGGGCACCATGCCCAAGTGGATCAGCACGACGGCACAGGTAACGGCGTTCTCAACAGGGGCAGCTCCTGTAAAGGGAATAGAAAAATCAAATTCCTGATCTTTATGGCGCATACGGATAACCGTAGATGAAGGACCCGTCTTCTTATGAACTACCTGGAAAACCGCATCACCATCACTGCTCCAGTCCAGCAACTTAACCCCATGCCGGAGGGCGAATGCTTGAGCCTCCTCATGCAGGTCAGCATAATCGCGGCAATAGATCAGCCACTCTGCATGGATGAACAAATTCAGTTTCTCCCTGATCTTCTCCCGACGCGAGGAAAAACCTTCGTTGTGTGCTTCTCCGATGTTGGTAAAAATGCCGATATCCGGACGGATCATCTTTTCCAGTTTCTCCATTTCCCCCCTGGCGGAGATCCCTGCTTCAAAGATCGCAAGGTCTGACTGGGGATGCATTTGCCAGATACTTAACGGGACACCGATCTGGGAATTGTAACTCTTCGGACTCCTGATGATCGCCAGATCCTCGTGCAACAGGTAATTAAGCCACTCCTTGATGATGGTCTTCCCATTGCTCCCGGTAATACCAATCACTTTGTAGTTGAACCTGGACCGGTGATGGGCGGCCAGCTGTTGCAAAGCTGCGAGCGTATCTTCCACCACAATGAATACCGGCTGAGCAAGGTTGTTGTCCTGACTGGCATTCAGGTCTGCTGGGATATGTGTAACCAGAAAACATCTAACGCCCCGCAACCGGGCCTCCGGAATGAACTGATGTCCGTCCCTTTTATCGCCCTGTATGGCAACAAACAATGACTTTTCGGGATCGAGTATCTTCCTACTGTCCGTAATAATATGCGCCACCTTTACATCAGCATTCCCGGAAACCTTACCATGAACAATGGATGATATATCCCGGATGCTGTAGTCAGGCATTTTCTAAATTTCGTTTTCCTTTTTCATCGCGATCTTTCTCTGCTCGTGATGCATGGAGTAAAAGACCGAGCCGGCTATACACGCTACGATCACACCCAGGGATATGAAAATGGGTATGCGGATATGGAAGAATTCGAGCAGCATTTTCAAGCCAATAAAGATCAGCACAATGGCGATACCCTGCTGGAGGTAGTCGAACTTATCAACCGCTCCACGAAGCAGGAAGAAAAGCGACCTTAAACCCAGGATGGCAAAAATATTGGAAGAATAGATCACCAGTATCTCGTCGCTCGTAAACGGAGCTTTAGCATTATCACGGACCAGCGACACTACGGTAGGGATGGAATCAAGCGCAAAGGCAATATCGACTCCGGCAAGCATGACCACTACCACGGCAAGGGTAGTGAAGAACATTTTACCATGTACGTTGATGAAATACCGCCCTTTGGGTTCAACCTCGGACAGGCGCAAATAAGACTTCATGAATTTGTAGATCTTCGTTTCCCCGGGATCGAATTCAGCTTCATCCTTCTTCGTGAACAATTTATACCCGGTGTACAGCAGGAAAGCGCCGAACAAATACAGTATCCAGTGGAATCGTTCTATCAGTTCGATACCTACCGCAATGAAAAAAATACGGAATATGATCGCGAGCAGGATACCGATCAAGAGCGCTCGGCCGGCATCGGTTTCCTCCACCTGGAAATACGTGAAGATCAGGATGAATACGAAAATATTGTCCACACTGAGCGACCATTCCATCAGGTAAGCGGTAAAATACTTGGTGGCGATCATGGGCGTTTTCTCTATCCAGAGGAAAATGCAAAACGCCATGGACAAACTGACCCAGAAAAGGGTTTGCCAAAGGGCCTTCCTGATGCTGATGACTTCATTCTTCTTGCTCAGTATCCCCAGGTCAAACACAAGGGCGAGTACAAGCAGGGATCCAAAAGTGAGATACGCTATCTGATCTGGTGTCATAATTGAACTTCAAAGATAAGAAACAAACCCCGATACGGTTTTCTATCTGCCGTATTTCATCTTCCTGACATACTGGTATAGGGCGATGAAGGCAACCACCAGCAAAACCGGAACGAGGATATTGATCAGCTGCCAGAAGCCCTTTCTGTCCTCGTACTTCGCCTTATCGAGCAGCCTCAGCGTATAATCCTTACCCCTGGTTTCAAGAATGCCCGACTGGTCCAGCAGGTATTCCAGGGAATTCAGGAGGAACTCACGGTTGGCGAACTGTTGCTTGGTATAGATATTGGTCCCCATTTGAAGCGGCCCCTCGTTCTGGTCCACCCCATTGAGTACCAGGTCTCCATCAGCCACTACGATCATTTTGTTTTCAGCAGGCGATGCGGGCCTGAAGGGCTGCCCGGCGGCGGCTAAAGTATCAGCCATGGCCTTTGTCAGCCTGTTGGCATAAAGCGATTCAAACTTTCCCTCCAGCAATACGGCCACCGGAACATTACTCCTGGTAAAGGTTCTCAGGTCCTCTTCGTTCCTGACGCTAGCCCATTCCACCCTGGCCGGGGTATTCAGGATCCTGGCTTCAGAAGAACTGCTCAGCAGGAAGGTTTTCCTGATGGCACGACTGGCAACCGTATCGAGCGACTGCGGAAACTGGGAGAGCACGTAGTCGAGGTTCTTGGCGATCGGATGGCCGGAGGTATTCCTCAGCATCGGGAAATAGGGCCAGGGTAAAAGTTGGATCTGGGGTTTACCGCCAACGGAACCGATGACAGAGGGAATCTTATCGCACTGCAGATCCTGCACCAGGTCCTGGTTGATGCGTACCCCGTATTTAAACAAAATATCGTCGAGGTTAAGCCCCATGTCAAAGGCGATGAACTGCCCTTCCGAGCGCTGAAGGCTGTCGAGGCTCGCATATAGATTATCGATCATCCAGATCAGTTTCCCGCCCTGCATGACATACTGGTCAAGTTTCAGTTTCTGCTCATCTGTAAAAGGCTGCGTGGGCTTCACCACCATCAAGGCCTTGAAGATATCCGGTATGACCGGCACGGCATCGATGGGCAGGATACGGAATGCATAATTTGTGCGAAGCGTATTCTCAATGAGGTCATACACCCGCTGGTCCAGGGGCTGGCCATTGCCCGCCAGGTAACCGATCAGGGGTATGGTATCCTGCATGATCTTCTGTATGCTGCTGGCCAGTTTGTATTCCAGCAGCGCCTCAGCATTATTGAGTGAACTAAGCCCATCCTGAAAGTTTTGCCCCTGAAGGAAATCCACACCGATGGTCCGGTCCTTGTAACTGACCACTGCGCCAGGATAAACCAACTGCTGCTCTTCACCCTCGCCCTGCTTCGTTTGAGCTTTTACGTTAGTTGCATTGATCCCAAGCCGCCTGAGTGAATCGATCAATTCCCCTTTCAGGCTATCGGGCAGGCCGGCACCAGGATGTTCAAAACGATACTGGAGTTTGTTTCCCGAGATGGACCTGAATTCATCCAGCATATCATTGCTGCTGCCCGCCAGTTTTTTGAATCCTGCCGGGAGATCACCCTGCAGCAGCACGGTCACGAAGACATCACCATCGAGATTCTCCAGCATCCTACTGGTAGAGGGCGAAACAGTGTATCGCTTCTCGGCAGTAAGGTCCGCACGAAAATGCAGGAATGAGAATACCCAATTGAGCACTACCAGTAAAAGAAGTACAAGTATCCAGCCGTATGAAGATCGGATGAGCCTGTTGATCATAATATCAGCGTTTCACGAGGTTTCGGGAAGTCAGAAAAAGAAAAAATACGATCACAGAGAGAAAGTATAACAGATCCCGGGAATCGATCACGCCCCTCGAGATGCTCTTATAATGATGGTCTATACCAAGCATCTCAATGTAATAATCGAGCCCCGCACTGAATGCAGGTACGCGGCTCAGGGCCTCAAAAGCGCTGTACACCACGAAACAGGCAAATGCGCTGAGCAGGAAAGCTACCACGGCATTGTTGGTGAAACTGCTGCAGCAAATGCCGATCGCCGAGAAAACGGATGCAAGCATGAACAGCCCGAGATAGGATCCTGCAATACCACCGGTATCTATGCCCCCGGTGGAGAGCTCAGAGATCGAATACACATAAACCAGGGTGGGAACGATGGCTATCCATGCTATGATGAGCGAGGCGAGGTACTTCCCGCCAATGATCTGGAATGATGTCAGGGGTTTGGTCTTCAAGATCTCAAAAGTGCCGCCTTTAAACTCCTCGGAGAAACTTCGCATGGTGATCGCAGGGATAAGCAGCAGCAGGATCCATGGCGCCGTGCCAAAAAACGAATCTAAACTCGCATAGCCAGCGTCGAAAATATTGCTGTCGGGAAAAACAAAAAGAAACAATCCGTTCAATACCAGGAACACGATGATGGCCAGGTAGCCGGTGAGGCTGCTAAAAAACTGCCGGAGTTCTTTTTTACAAATTGACCACATAGGTAAAATAAAATGCAAGAATACAGGAACTCAGGGAAAATATGGTGTTTTTATAGATAAAGAGCATGTTTTACCAACGCCGCTGCAACAGGAAAAACAACAGTGGATTTGGGTTCGCGCCACTTGAGTGCCGGCTTTCCTAAAGTTAATTTGCATCAAAACAGTTTATGTGCAGGTGGGTGTTTGTGTTGTTGCTGTTGATCAGTATATCTGTGAAGGCACAGAAAAAATGGGACGGGGGCGGGAACAGTGATGCGTGGGGAGATCCATTGAACTGGGTCCCCGACGGAATACCCGGCGCCCAGGACCAGGTGATCTTCGATCACCAGTGGGTGCAGCAGGACTATAGGGTCCTACTTCCGGGAGGCAGCACCTCTATAGAGATCCTTTCCCTCTTCATCAGGCCTTCGGCAGGGCAGATCACCGTGATGATCCCAACTACCAATACAGCAGTGCCGGCACTCAGGCTGAACACTGACGGCGACGGGTTAGTCATTCATCACCAGGGAATCTTTGTCAATGCTTCTGCAGCCGCATCCGGGAGTCCGCTCCAACTGATCGGGAAATTAAGGATCAACAATGGCGGGAAATACGTTCACCAGACCCCGAGGGGTAATGCAGAGCTGATCGATAAACTCAGCGATGTTGCCGGTACTGAAACCGGCATTTTCGAATTCGATGTGCCCGGCACCGCAGGCTATACCGTATCGCTGACCGGTAACCGCTTTGGGAGCCTCAGCTTCAACGCAAAGACCGCGGGAGGAACTAAATCATACAGTGGAAGCGGCACATCGGACTTGACGATTCGGGGTGATCTCACCGTACATGCGGGTGCCTCCATCACCTCTACCCTAACGGCCGATATCCTGCTTGGCGGACACCTGGTGGCTGAAGGAAAACTGAACCTACACCCGGTCTCGGCTGGAACTACCGGAAGAAGTTTGCTTTTTACGGGCAACAACTCTGCTTTTCGCGGATCGGGCCTTCTCTCGACAAATGCTTTTTTCAGAAACATACTGATTTCTAAATCCACGGAGCTTTTGCTCGAACGCGACTGTATCCTGCCATTCACATCCAACAATTTTATCTGCCAGGGCAGTTTGCACTGTGGCCGGCATATCATTTCGGGTGCGGGCACTTTCATCCTGTCAGATTCAGCAAGAATAACCCTGGGGTCTGATTCGGGCATCACGGCCACTTCAGGAGCGGGAAACATACAGACCAGCTTTCGGAGTTTGAGCAGGTCAGCGCATTATGTATTTGCCGGCACTGCCCACCAGTTCACCGGAGATGGGGTTCCTGATACGGTGGCTTCAATTAGTGTAGAAAATGCCCTGCATCTTGCTCTTTCCAAAGCACTGGCGGCAGACAGTCTCCACCTGGTTACTGGAAAACTTAAAACAGATTCCACAAGAATGCTGGACCTGACGCGGGGTATCATCAGGAGAACAGCCGGGAGCAACAACGGCCAGGCTTTCATCGAAGGTCCCTTCCGGTTCCAGGTGCTGGATACGGCCATGCATTTGCTTCCTGTCGGTGCCGGCGAGTTATTTGCACCCTTGCAGGTAAAGAAGCCTGATCCCGGGCCGCCGGTATATGTAAGGGTCACATTTTCGCCCGGGCAAACCTATACAAATTTATCACCTTCGCTGTCCGCAATTACACATCGGGGATTCTGGTCATTTTCATCGAGCTATTTCGGGCCATGGATGTTCGGCCTGAGTTACCAACCCGCAGATTCCGGCGTCTACCCCGGCTTAGATCCTGTACCGGCGGCATTGACGGAAGTGAACGGGATATTACAATGGCGGGCTCTTTCCGGCCAGCCGGTTCAGGCACAAGCCTCATTTGGATGGCTCTACACGGATACGGCCGTCCGGGATCTCACAGCATTGACAACCGGGTATACGAACAGCGGCCTGTTACCCCTCAGGTTGGTAGACTTCCGATCTGAAAAACATGAACGGGGCATTCGTTTGACCTGGAAAGCCGACCAGGATAACCATCCTGCTGTTTATACCCTGGAAAGAGGGAAAGATGGCAGAACATTCACACCCCTTTCCAGGATCAAAGCGGGCAGTTCGGGCCTGTCCTTACATAGTTGGGTAGACGAGCAACCACTGGAACCATACAATTATTACCGCCTTCACATGGAGGGATCTGGCGGCGGATCCTACAGTTTTATGATCAGGGAATCCTTCACCAGGCGCAGGGCCAGGATGTATCCTAACCCGGTGACCGATAAAATTCATATTTATTTTCCGGATCGAAGCAGCGGTTCCTATATAGATATTGTCAATAGTAGCGGTGCTGTTTTAAGAAGACATTTTGTTAAAACCACTAACTGCATTATAGGGGTCAGTGATTTGCCTTCGGGAGCTTACATCATAAGATTTCGGGGTACAAATGATCCGGCCAACCTACACTTTACCAAATACTAACAGGTTTCAACCGAAACCAACTGCTGGGTCCCGCTTCGTGCGGGACTTTTTTTATTCTCGCCGGGATGGATTGTTGTGATAAGGCCTTCCGCTGTGCACTATACAGAGAAGCTTTCACCGCAGGCACAAGTACGGCTCGCATTAGGGTTGGAGAAATGAAACCCTTTACCTTCCAGTCCATCGGTAAACTCCAGCGTGGTATTGAACAGATAAAGCATGCTTTTCATATCCGTCACGATCTTCATTCCCTTGTCCTCGAAAACCTGGTCCGTGGGCTTGACCGAATCATCGAAATCCATCTTATAACTCAACCCTGAACATCCCCCGCTAACCACACTAACCCTGAGGAAATGGTCATTTTTCCCCTGTTCCTGCATCAGGCTGATCACCCGATCCTTTGCTTTCTCGCTGATGAATATGCCGGTGTCCAGTTTCATATCGTAATAACCATCCCTTTGGCGTAATGGTTCGCTGGCAAATTTACGAAATACCCGCCACACCCATAGGCATAGACATCCTTTTGGCCTAACTTTAAGCAATGCTACGCGTAGAACATATCGGCATTGCCGTAAAAAACCTGTCGGAGTCCCTACCCCTGTACGAAACCCTTCTGGGAACGCCCTGTTATAAGCAGGAACAGGTTCTTACTGAACAAGTTACCACGGCATTCTTCCAAAAAGGCGAAACCAAGATCGAGTTGCTGGAAAGTACGGACCCGGACGGGGTCATCGCCAGGTATATCGATAAAAAAGGTGAAGGCCTGCATCATATCGCCTTTGAAGTGGCGGATATACGGACCGAAATGGCGCGCTTAAAAAACGAAGGATTCAGGCTGCTGATGGAGGAACCGAAAATTGGGGCCGACAATAAACTGATCTGTTTCGTGCACCCGAAATCTTCCAGCGGGGTACTTGTTGAACTTTGCCAGTCTGTCAAGGAGTAGCTTCCTTTGAGATGCGGAGCGCTGCTGGTTCATTTCCTGATTAGCGCAAAGTTGGGTCGGCCTGATTAAATTCCAAGTTTCTCTACGGCGGCCTGGGCTGCGATCTGCGAGGCATCCTTTTTATTGTAAGCCTTGCCCTCAGAGATCACTTGCCCGTCAACAACAGCCCCGATCCGGAAAAGGCGTCTTCCGTTTTCCATTTTCTCATCAAGGGTTTCAAATTCCAGGATCTTACCGTTTTTGTTGGCCCACCCATAGAGCCGGTTTTTGTGATTGATCTCGAGGATCTCCAGGTCGTCCACAAACATATGCGGTGTGACAATGCGTTTGTATACCCAGTGCTTGGTTTTCTCATAGCCTTTGTCGAGGTAGATCGCCCCCACCAAAGCCTCCAGCGTATTTCCAAAGATCTGGCTGATCTTCAGGGAATTGTCGTTTCTATTGTACAGGGTGATCTTCTTCAACCCCATTTTGATGGCGATCTCGTTCAGCGTCTGGCGGTTCACCATCTTGCTCCGCATCTCCGTCAGGAATCCCTCGCCTTTATACGGGTACCTTTTGAAAAGATAGTCGGCCACAATACCACTTAGGACTGCGTCCCCCAGGTACTCCAGTCGTTCATTGTTCTCGTCCGCATGTTCACGGATAGAACGATGGCTTAAAGCGGTCGTGTACAGGTTGAGTTGCCCCGGAGCGAAACCAAGAACGTTGCATAGTTGCCTGTAATAGGCCCTGTTGGATTTGTCGATCCTGAGATAATGTATCCAGAACAGCACAAAATGATTTTGAATGATATAAGCTGACGCAGCAGGGTAAAGTTATGGATAAAGCGCGCGCGGCGATCAAACATATGTCTTGACGATCACGGACGCATTGTGGCCACCAAATCCAAAGGTATTGCTTAACGCGGCCCTAACGGGACGGGGCTGTGGTTTGTGAAAGGTAAAATTCAATCCGGGATCGAGTTCAGGATCATCCGTGAAGTGGTTGATCGTAGGGGGCACTATATCATGCACCACAGAAAATACGCAGGCAAGGGCTTCAATGGCCCCGGCTGCACCGAGTAAATGGCCCGTCATTGACTTGGTGGAGCTGATGTTCAGCTTGTAAGCATGGTCCCCGAAAACATTAAGGATGGCCTTGGTTTCTGCAATATCTCCCAGTGGTGTGGATGTTCCGTGAACGTTGATATAATCAATATCCTCAGGCTGCATATCAGCGTCAGCCAGGGTTTGTCGCATAACATTCAACGCGCCTAATCCTTCGGGATGTGGTGCAGTAATATGATGGGCATCAGCAGTAGCACCGCCGCCGGCTACTTCGCAATAGATCCTGGCACCCCTTGCAAGGGCATGTTCGAGTTCTTCCAGAACCAGCATGCCCGCACCTTCACCCATGACAAATCCATCACGGTCCTTATCAAAGGGCCTTGACGCCGTTGCAGGGTCGTCGTTGCGTTCGCTGAGTGCTTTCATCGCATTGAATCCGGCGACACCTGAATGAGAGATCACAGCCTCACTGCCACCGGCCAGAATCGCATCAGCCTTACCCAGGCGGATCCAGTTAAAGGCCTCAATAACGGCGTGAGTAGACGAAGCGCAAGCGCTGACTACGGCAAAGTTTGGTCCCCTGAAACCATGTCGCATGGAGATCTGGCCCGCTGCGATGTCAAGGATCATTTTAGGAATGAAAAAAGGGTTGAATCTGGGAGTTCCGTCTCCCTTGGCAAAATTGATCACTTCTTCCTGGAAGGTGATCAATCCACCGATGCCGCTGGAGAAGATCACCCCTATGCGATCGGGATCAACATTCTCCTTTGTAAATCCGGCATCCCTGACTGCCTCATCGCTCACCACCAGTCCAAACTGGGTGAAACGATCGATCTTGCGCGCTTCTTTTCTGTCGAGATAAGCAACAGGGTCGAAACCCTTCACCTCGCAGGCAAAACGCGTTCTGAACTTTTCAGCGTCAAATTGGGAAATGAAATCAGCGCCTGATTTCCCTTCCAGCAAACCGTTCCAGTAATCCTGGGCGGTATTACCGATGGGCGTCAAGGCGCCGATTCCTGTAACTACAACTCTTTTTAGATTCATATGTAAACCTCACCAATGATACAGGTGTGGAGTTATTTAGCGTGCTCCTCGAGGTAAGCAACTGCCTGTCCTACAGTAGTGATGGTTTCTGCCTGCTCGTCAGGTATAGAGATGTTGAACTCCTTTTCAAACTCCATAATCAATTCTACAGTGTCAAGTGAATCGGCACCGAGATCATTAGTGAAAGAAGCTTCAGGAGTTACTTCAGCTTCGTCAACACCTAATTTGTCAACAATGATCTTCTTAACTCTTGTTGCAATGTCAGACATGTTTGTAATATTTGGTTAATACTTGGGTGCAAAAATAGAGTTTTTGGTATAAAAACAACGCTTTAGTGGATTATTGATGTTTTGACCCTTTTTTTCGTATTTTTAAAACTAACGGAGCAGTTGTCAATATGGCTTTAAAAATCATTGAACATAATAGCCTGGAATATGAAAAGATGGTCTCCCTCAGGTACGAGATCCTTCGAAAACCATTGGGTTTGGAATTCAACCAGGACGAACTCGACCGGGAAGCCAACGATATCCTGATCGGGGCTTTTGACGATGACCGTATCCTCGCTTGCTGTATGCTCACCGCGTTTTCATCCGATAAATGCCGCCTCCGCCAGATGGCAGTGCACAACAGCCTGCAGGGCAAGGGAATAGGCGCCACCATGATGAATTTCGCCGAGAATGTTGCCCGCGACCGGGGCTATAAGATCCTGACCATGCACGCCCGTAAGTCAGCCGTGGGGTTCTACGAAAAATTGGGCTACAAGATCTGCGGGGAAGAATTCCAGGAGGTGACCATACCCCATTTCGAGATGCAAAAAAGACTTGCCCACTAACCTCCGATCCTATTTGTTGATCTTTTCCCGCATCATCAAGCGCGCTTTGTGGATATCGTCTGAACTGTCGAATGCGTCCTTTGGGATCAGGAAAAAGGAGCGGCTGTCGAAATACAGGTGAAAAAACCCGGGTGTTTCAATAAAATTGCTGAATTCCCTCCAGGCCCAGATCTTATTGGATCTTTCCGTTTCGATGGTCAGGTGGTTTTCGTCAATGTTGATAAAAAACGAGTCCTTAAAAGTCCTTGACCTCCGGTACACCAGCCATGGCAGCCAAAGCCAGAATGCGACCATCATGCACAGCCAGAGTACCGAACTCATCAGGAACGGCAGGGGGGTGATCAGCTTGAAATAAAACAACGCTGCCGCCAGCAGGGCAAACACGTTTACCAGTATCATCATAAGTTTGATCTCCCGCCTGCTGATAAAATGATATCTGAGGGCCTGCAGTACCTGGGGCTTCTTGTATGTAATTTTTAGTCTCATATGTTAGGTTATCAGCGAAGTTCTTTTTCGTTCACACTCCATTCGGCAATTGGGTTCCCTTTAATGTCCTTGAAATCAACTCGAAGCGTCCTGTCCTTGACAGCCCCGCTGACACTAATGCGTGCGTAGTTTTGCAGCTGATCGATGCCTAATACCCGGTAGGGATTATTTTTTTCATCCGGACCGAAGACATGGGTACCCGAAGTGAGTGGGGACACCGTTACGTCATACAGGGGGTAAGGGGTCAGGCCCTCCAGTTTGATGATCTCTGAATGATGCCGGTCGCCGGTTAAGAAAACGACCCCCGTGATCTTCTGATCAGCAAGAAATTGCATGAAGGGCTGATATTCCGCAGGGAACTTCCTGAAACAATCAAAAGGGGATCTTGGGTTCAGCATCTGACTTCCGGTCACAATCACTTTGAAGGTCGCGAGACTCCCGGCCAGCGCGCTCTTCAGCCATTCCATCTGTTGGTCACCAAACATTTTTTTCATCGGGTTCGGCCGTCCGCCAAGTGAATCGGGGAATTTGTCTGAGCTGCGCCAGGTTCGATCATCCAGCAGGAAAAAATCCACGTCGCTATGGTTCAGCCTGGTGTAGATCCCCGAGCCTTGTTCGCCGTAAGACGGGTTTGCCCAGAAACTGGTGAACACTGCCCTGCTTTCTTCTTTCAAATGAAATTCCCGGCCCATGTCGTTCGGCCCGAAATCATGATCGTCCCAGATGGCATAATGCGGCATACGGCTAAAAAAAGGCTGTAATATCGCCCTGCTCCGGTCGTAATGCGCCCGATACCAAAGTCCCCAGTTGCTGTAGTAATCCACCTCCCGGGTATACCAGTTATCTCCCAACCAAAGCATGAATGCCGCGTTTTCCCGGGCCATGGCTGTATAAATGGACGTGTCGCCGCCATAACTTCTGCCAGGCCGGTCGAATCCCGGTTCGTTCATGTAAGAACAGCTGCCGGTGATAAAGCTAAAATCTGGCGGTGATCTTCGCCATTGCCAAAGTTCTTTAGTAGTGAATGATCCGTCCGCTTTAAAATCTGTTTTCCCCTTTTCCAGCTGGTATTCGTAGACGGTATTAACATCAAGTCCGTTGATGTAAAACATGATCACATTAAAGCCATGCTTTTGGGCTTCCGCTTTAGGAACACCCTTTACCACCCAGGACACCTTCCTGTCATCCTTTCGCCAAAACCTGAGGAGAGGTTGTTTTCCTGCCTTTGCTTCGATCCAAACTGTAGCAGTACGATAATCAACCTGCCCCAGCATAGGACCCGAAACAAGGTCGCCATTGGGCTGTGCGTGCGCCAGTCCGCCGGTAAAGAACAGCACGAGCAGGTATAAACGGGAAAAAGCCTTCTTCATATCTCAATATGTAGAAGGCAAAGTAAAGAAATAAATAAAGCCGGATGTTATTTCACCGCGTGGCAGCGCTTGTATCCCTTTGAAGCGGCTTCGGAAGGGGAAACAGAACGACTGCAGGATGTGGCCACCAGGGTGACCAGCAACAACGCAAGGATTGTTTTTTTCATGATCTGTGTTTAGGGTAGAATTGGGCTGATAGGTTACGTTTAGGGTTCATAACGCATTTATTGTGCCTTTATTTCAATTGACTGATTGGCTGATTGGCTCATTGGCTGATTGGTGAAACTACCTTTTTGAATGACAAGGTTTTATAAAGAAGTTAAAGATTCAACAAAAGCAATCGGATTTTCCATAAAGAATTAGCCAATGAGCCAATGAGCTAATTAGCCAATTAAAAAAGTCCCCCTTTTCAGGAGGACTTTTTCTATTGAATTAGCCAATGAGTTAATGAGCCAATTAGCCAATCTGATTTAACTAGCTGCACCCCATGCTGTTGCCGCAGTTCAGGCATTTGTAACATGTACCGCTGCGCACGGTGATGTGACCGCAGGTGTTACAGGCCGGAGCATCACTTTGCATACTCTTCATGAACTCCTGGGTGCTGTTCTCCGCCTTAACCACGGTTGTGGACTTCTGCACTTTCATGGAACTGGTGGCCGTGATGGCGCTGTTCCCGGTGGCAGGAGCTATGACACGAACATCAGAAAGCTCAGGCTTAGAGGCTGGCTGCTCATCCCACTCGTCCGTTCCTGTATTACCCACTTCAGGCTTATCCAGCACATGAACCAGGTCTGTCCTGTTCAGGTACTCATAAGCCAGGCACCTGAAGACGAAGTCAACGATAGACGTAGTGGATTTAATATTCGGATGGTCCACCATACCCGCGGGCTCGAACTTGGTGAACACAAACTTCTCAACGAACTCTTCCAGGGGAACACCGTACTGAAGACCTACCGATACCGCAATGGCAAAGGAGTTCATCAGGCTGCGAAGGGTGGACCCTTCTTTTGCCAGATCAATGAAGATCTCGCCCAGTGTACCGTCACTATACTCACCCGTTCTCAGGAAGATCGCCTGACCATTGATCTTTGCCTTCTGGGTGAAACCACGCCTTTTGGCAGGGAGCGTTTTGCGCTCAACGATCTTCGACAACTGGCGCTTCAATTTGGTATCCTGGGATGCAGTCATCCTTTTCTGAAGCTCTTCGAGCAGTTCATCCATGGTGAGTTTACCCACGTCGATCATCTGGCTTTCCATCGGTGCTTCTTCCTCTTTGCCCTCACCCGACTTCTCCTTCTTGTCGCTCTTGTTGCTCAGCGGCTGCGACAGTTTGGATCCATCACGGTAAAGCGCACACGCTTTTAATCCGAGCTGCCAGCTGAGGAGATAAGAATCAGCGATCTCCTCTATGGTTGCCTCGTTTGGAAGGTTTATCGTTTTAGAGATGGCCCCACTGATGAACGGCTGTGTAGCACCCATCATACGGATATGGCCATGGGCGTGTATATAACGTTCTCCTTTCTTACCGCACTTGTTGGCGCAATCAAATACAGGCAGGTGGCTGTCTTTCAGGAAAGGAGCACCTTCAATGGTCATCGTTCCACACACATAATCATTCGCCGCATCGATCTCCGAACCTTTGAAGCCAAGGGCTTCAAGCATGCTCCAGGAAGGATTGAAGTAATCTTCCGGTTTGAAACCGAAGCGCTGGAGGCATTCTTCGCCAAGGGAATACACATTGAATACAAAACCGATCTCAAAAGCAGATTTTACCGCTTCGTCAAGTTTCCTGATCTCATCAGCTATGAATCCCTTTTCACTCAGGGTCTGGTGGTTGATGAAAGGAGCACCATTGAAAGTAGCAGCACCTACCGCATACTTGATGATGGCGTCCATCTCTTTTTCATTATATCCCAGATTCCTCAGCGCGCTTGGTATAGACTCGTTGATGATCTTGAAATAACCACCACCGGATAGCTTTTTGAACTTAACCAGGGCGAAATCGGGTTCAACACCGGTAGTATCGCAATCCATCACCAGACCGATGGTACCCGTTGGGGCAATAACCGTTGACTGGGCATTACGATATCCATACTTCTCTCCCATTTCCACTGCATCGTCCCAGGCCTTGCAGGCTGCAGAAAGCAGGTAGTCAGGGCAGTACTGGGCTTTGATCCCCTGGGGCTTGATACTGAGGCCAACATAGGCTCCATCTGCATCATAGGCCGCTGCGCGATGATTGCGCATAACGCGGAGCATGTCTTCCTTATTCTCTTCAAACTTCACAAAGGGGCCGAGGTGACGTGCGATCTCAGCAGAGGTCTTGTAGGAAATACCGGTCATGATCGCAGTGATCGCTCCGGCGATTCCACGCGCCTCCTCGCTATCGTAAGGAATACCACTCACCATCAGCATGCTGCCGAGGTTTGCGAAACCGAGGCCAAGCGTGCGATACTCATAGCTTAGCTGGGCTACTTCCTTACTGGGGAATTGGGCCATCAGCACAGAGATCTCCAGCACCGTTGTCCAGAGACGAACGGTATACTCAAAACCTTCAACATCGAAACTGTTGTCAGACTCGTTGAAGAATTTACGGAGGTTCACCGAAGCCAGGTTGCAGGCAGTATTGTCCAGGAACATATACTCGCTACAAGGGTTGGAGGCCCGGATACGACCACCTTTAGGGCTCGTGTGCCACTCATTAATGGTAGTATCGTATTGGGTACCCGGGTCTGCACAACGCCAGGCTGCATATGCAATCTTATCCCACAAGGCTTTGGAAGGGACTTTCTTCATTACACGTCCGTCTGAACGGGCAGTGAGTTCCCAATCTTCGCCTTTTTCCAGTTTTTCAAAAAATTCGTTTGGTATGCGTACTGAGTTGTTAGAATTCTGTCCGGATACGGTACGGTAAGCCTCGCCCTCATAGTCGCTTGCATAACCCGCCGCGATCAACGCGCCTACTTTCTTTTCCTCTTCCACTTTCCAGTCGATGAACTTCTCGATCTCAGGATGATCCAGATCCAGGCAAACCATCTTGGCGGCCCTCCTGGTGGTTCCACCACTTTTAATAGCACCGGCAGCGCGGTCGCCGATCTTTAGAAAGCTCATCAGGCCGGATGAGGTTCCTCCACCGCTCAGCTTTTCGCCCTCACCCCTGAGGTTGGAAAAGTTGGTGCCCACACCAGATCCATATTTAAAGATCCTGGCTTCCCTTACCCAAAGATCCATGATACCGCCGTCGTTCACCAGGTCATCTTCCACGCTCAGGATAAAACAGGCGTGGGGTTGGGGACGCTCATAGGCAGAGGTTGATTTCTTCAGCATGCCATCAACGGGATCAACATAATAGTGCCCCTGGGGCTTTCCCTTGATGCCGTAGCTTTCATACAGGCCGGTGTTGAACCACTGCGGGGAGTTGGGTACGCAGGCCTGGTTTAAAATACAATACACAAGTTCGTCATAGAAGATCTGGGCATCTTTCCCGGTAGCAAAATACCCGTAGCGCTCACCCCATACCTTCCAGCAATTGGCCATACGGTGTGCCACCTGCTTGGTTGAGGTTTCGCGGCCCAGTGAACCGTCAGGCTGGGGAACACCCGCCTTACGGAAATATTTTTGTGCAATGATGTCGGTTGCGATCTGGCTCCAGGTCTTCGGCACCTCCACATTATTCATCTCAAACACAATTTCCCCGCTGGGATTCCTGATAACGGATGTACGGTAATCGTACTCGAACATGTCAAAAACACTGACATCGTCCCTGGTGAACTGGCGGCGGAATTCTAAGCCTCCGGGTTGTTGGATTTTATCATTGGCCATGGCAACTATTTATAGATTGTTAATATTGATTTAATATTTCCTTAAAATCTTAGGGGAAGACGAAAATAATTTTCCAAATGGTATGACCAATACCTTAAATATCAACAGCATGTGGATAAGGAATGAAAACCCTTTCTGGCACACATTTTACCGATTTATCCCCGTTTTCGGAGCAAAAAAGATGTAAAAAAAATTTGGCCGGTTCACCTTCCCTCCAATACCCCTGCAAATACGCCCTGCAGCAGCATTTTTTACATTTTCCTTTTGTCTTTTGATTTATTTAGGCATTTTTGCCTGAGCCGTAATAACCATTGATGTCATCCATTTATAACGATCTAACCCGCCAAAAGTCGGCCAAACGCAAAACTTTTGCCGTATTGGTGGACCCCGACAAAGTTGATACCGAGCAGCTTACAGAGCTTTGTGCGCTGGCTAATGAAGCGGCAGTGGACTACCTTTTTGTGGGTGGGAGCCTCGTTGTCACCAATCACCTGGATTCGGTGGTACAGCATATCAAGAAGGAAACGGACATACCTGTCATTCTTTTCCCGGGCAGCCCCAACCAACTGTCCCCTTATGCCGACGCACTGCTCTACCTCTCCCTCATTTCCGGGCGCAACCCGGAATTGCTGATCGGGCAACATGTCATCTCCGCGCCTATGGTCAGGCAAAGCGGCCTGGAGATCATGTCTACAGGGTATATGGTGGTTGATGGTGGCGCCCCAACAACCGTCTCTTACATCAGTAATGCAGCGCCTATTCCGCACGACAAAAAGGAAATAGCCGTATGTACCGCAATGGCCGGTGAAATGCTGGGTATGAAGCTGATCTATATGGATGCAGGCAGTGGCGCCAGGAGGCCCATCAGCGAAGGCATGATCTCTGCAGTTGCCTCACATATCTCCATCCCGCTGATCGTAGGCGGAGGCATCACAGACCCTGAAAAAGCCTATCTCAATTGCAAGGCCGGAGCGGATGTGATTGTTGTGGGCAATGCTATAGAAAAAGACATCTCCCTGCTCAAGGAGATGAGCGCAGCCATTGCCCAGTGCTAGATCAACGTTCCAGTTTTGCAACCCGGGATGGCGTCTGCACACCATCCACGATCCCCTTGCTGCTCACTGCAATCGACTTGATGATCTCCGTCATGTTCGCCATGTCCAGGGTTTCAATTTCATCATCAACAGTGTGATAGAACTTTTCGCTATCCATCTTCGACGTTGAGATGGTATGCGCCGGAACACCAAGCCGGGCAAGGGTTGCGTTATCAGAACGATAAAAAAGATTTTGTTGTGGATAAGGATCTGGCTGAAAACTGAACACCGAGCCTTTCAAATTCTCCTGCAACAGTTTCCCGAAATCAGACTTCTCGTATCCTGTGATGTACGCACTGTTCTTTCCCCATTTGCTATCTGTGCCGATCATTTCGATATTGAACATAGCAACCACTTTCTCGGGAGGAAGCTGCTGGGAAAAATATCTTGACCCGTATCCGCCCGATTCCTCTGCCGTGAATGCCACAAAAAGAATCGTACGTTCAGGTTGTTTCATTTTGGAGAAATGCTTTGCAAGGGCTATCACGGCCGTGGTCCCCGAAGCATCGTCATTGGCCCCGTTGAAAATGGAGTCAATGCCCACCGGGCCTCCGGCAGGTGATTTGGCCGGAGCCAGGTGATCGTAGTGCGCAGAAAAGATCACATACTCATCCGTTCTCTTCCCGGGGATCATTCCCACCACATTCTGAAATCCCGTTAAAACGATCTTGCTCTTTACACTGGCCTTCCAATCTGCCGGATCAACCGGTGTGAGCACCACCACCAGGTTACCCGAGCCGCCAAACCGCTGTATGGGGAAGTTCCTCAGCCTGCCCAATACCCGGCGGTATGAAGTATCCGCAAAAACGATCCTGTTACCTTTCTCACCCGTCATGCCAAAGATCTTCTGCCCAAAATTCACTCCCTTGCCGACCCAGATCTTCTCCGCAGCTCCCGCACTCCAGTTGATGTCGGCATCCTGGGCGAAAACAAGCACGTCAGCAGGATCAACAGCGATATTGTCCGCCATTACCGAGGACTCCAGAATAGAAGAACTGACCATCTGAAAAGACTGCATGAACCCCGTATTGGTGCCCAGGTCCTTCACCCCGGCTTTCCTGAATTCCGATGCGATAAATGCAGCTGCTTTATCCGAATAGACGGTACCCGCACTCCTGCCCATCATCGAGTCTGCCGACAACGCGGTAAGCACCCTCGTCACATCTTGCTGGTTGATCTGGGCATGGCAAATACTCACCAGGGAAAAGAACAGGAAAATAACTTGACGCATAGAATGGAATTGTGGCGGCAATATAACAATTAGCTCATTAGCTCATGGGCTAATGGGCTAATTGGTCGGATGATGGTATGAATGACTCCCGGAGAGGGTTCCAACCAATATCCCCAAAATTTTATGACAATATTTTGAAATAATTTTGTTCATTTGTACCCGGATTCGGCAAGTCCGGCTTCATATTATCTGAAAATGAAAAAAAACCTGACCATATCTATCGCTGAAGCAGCCTTCGGGACTGCCATATTGCGTTGGGTTTTTCCTGTTCAACCCAGGACAGTTTTTGTATCCAGGCCCTTCCCCTTTTGGGTACGACGTTGATACTACCACTAGTTTACAGTGACTGCCCAGGCGGCAGAACTAATTCTCTACCCAACGGGTGATCCATATTATCATTTTTAATTTTTCTTAGACTCAACAATGGAACAGCAGCAACAATTCCAGATACTGGTGGCCGATGATTCCCATATCCATTTTGCAGAAACGATTTGTGAAGAAATGGCGGAATCGGCAAAGGCAAGGGGCACGGGCATAGCTAAAAGAAATCCTGAATACATCAGGGAAAAAATAAAAGAAGGCAAAGCGGTTATAGCATTAAGCGCGGAAGGCGATTGGGCAGGATTCTGCTACATTGAAACCTGGGAAGGTGAATATGTGGCAAACTCAGGACTCATCGTTTCTCCAAAATTCCGCAAAGGCGGACTGGCCAAAGCGATCAAGAAAAAGATTTTCCAGCTCAGCAGGACGAAATATCCTGACGCCAAGATCTTTGGACTTACCACTGGCCTCGCTGTGATGAAGATCAACAGCGAACTGGGCTACGAGCCGGTGACCTATTCCGAACTTACGCAGGACGAGGCTTTCTGGGCCGGCTGTAAAAGTTGTGTCAACTACGAGATCCTGATGAGCAAGGAAAGGAAGAACTGCATGTGCACCGCCATGCTGTACGATCCAAAGGACCATTATGAGCCTGAAGAAACCACCAAATTCTTTGAAGAAAAGAAATCCGTTTTTGAAAGGCTCATGAATTTCAAACAGTGGAAACTGTTACAGCCATTCAGGAAGACCGCGCCGGTTCTCGCCGTCAAAACCATGTTTACCAACCTCTTTCAACTCTGATAAATATCATCTTACTATGCCTGCAGCAAATAAACCGGGACTCGGGAAAAAACTGGTACTTGGATTCAGCGGGGGACTGGATACAACTTTCTGCGTGAAATACCTGGGTGAAGACCTGGGCTATGAAGTGCACAGCATCATTGTCAATACCGGTGGATTCAGCGAAGAAGAACTGAAGAAAATTGAGGAACATGCCTATGCGCTGGGTGTAAAAACCCACACTACCGTTGATGCGGTTAAATCTTACTATGATCGCATCATCCGATACCTCGTTTACGGCAACGTGCTGAAGAATAATACCTATCCGCTCAGCGTAAGCGCAGAAAGACTGTCGCAGGCCCTCAGTATCGCTGAACATGCAAAGGCACTCCAAGCGGATGCGGTGGCACATGGCAGCACGGGTGCAGGGAACGACCAGGTGAGGTTCGATATGATATTCCATATCATGATCCCCTCCGTGGAGATCATCACTCCGATCAGGGACCTTAAGCTGAGCCGGGAGGAAGAGATCGAATACCTGAAGAAGAAAGGCGTTGACATGAACTTCGCCAAGGCGCAATACAGTATCAACAAGGGCCTATGGGGAACCAGCGTTGGGGGAAAAGAAACGCTTAATTCCAACGGCATGTTGCCTGAATCCGCCTGGCCCACAGCCATGACGAAAGAAGGCGCAGAAGAAGCCGTAAAGCTTGGTTTTGAAAAAGGCGAATTGCAGCGCGTAAATGACAAAATATTTGACCATCCCACAGATGCCATAAAATACCTTCAGTCCATCGCCGGGCCATACGGTATCGGAAGGGACATCCATGTTGGTGATACCATTATCGGCATCAAGGGGCGCGTGGGATTTGAAGCTGCCGCACCCATGGTGATCCTAAAGGCACATCACGCACTCGAAAAACATGTACTCACCAAATGGCAGTTGTCATGGAAAGACCAGATCTCCCAGTTCTACGGAAACTGGCTCCACGAAGGCCAGATCCTCGACCCCGTGATGCGGGATATGGAGGCATTCCTCACTAACTCACAGCAATGCGTAAGCGGTGATGTATTTGTGCACCTCATGCCTTATCGTTTCCAGGTAACGGGCATTGAGTCGGCCTATGACCTGATGAACAGCAAATTTGGAAAATACGGAGAGATGAACAGCGGATTCACCGGCCAGGATGTCCGGGGATTCAGCAAGATCTTCGGCAATCAAACCATCATATGGAACATGGTACAGGAGGAAAACAAATGATCAGGGCAGGTATCATTGGCGGCGCCGGTTATACGGGCGGAGAACTGATCAGGCTGCTGCTCAGGCATCCCGGTGCCGAGATCTCCTATGTCCAGAGCAAGAGCAATGCCGGCAATCCCCTGCACAAAGTACATGGAGACCTGCTGGGAGATACCAGCCTTACATTCACGGCAGAGCACCACAACGATGTGGATGTTATTTTCCTCTGCGCCGGCCATGGCGAGGCCCGGAAATTCCTCCAGGCCAATGATGTGGCACCATCAGTGAAGGTCATCGATCTTTCCAATGATTTCCGCCTTGCAGATTCTTCAACTATTCATGACCGTAAGTTCGTGTACGGGCTTCCCGAGCTTAACCGGGAGGATATACGCCGGGCGCAAAACGTGGCAAACCCCGGATGTTTTGCCACCGCCATACAACTGGGCCTTTTGCCACTGGCAAAAGCAGGATTACTTGGCGATGTGCATACCACAGGCATCACCGGATCTACCGGGGCTGGGCAAAGCCTGGCTGCAACCTCTCATTTCAGCTGGAGGGCAAATAATATACAGGCCTACAAGACACTGAGCCATCAGCACCTTGGCGAGATCGGTGAAAGCCTCAGGCAGTACCAGCCAAACAAGAACGTGGAACTCAACTTCATCCCCTGGCGCGGGGATTTCACACGCGGCATCTTCATCAGCTCCCTGCTCACCTGCGACCTGAAACAGGACGAGTTATTTGAGTTGTTCGAGCAGCACTACCAATCTCATCCCTATACCCACGTTTCCAGGGAGACCATCTTTCTGAAACAAGTGGTGAATACCAATAAATGTGTTATTCAACCAGAAAAAGTGGGAACTAAACTGGTAGTACATTCAGTGATCGACAATCTCCTCAAGGGCGCTTCCGGACAGGCTGTGCAGAATATGAACCTGATGTTCGGCATGGATGAATGCACGGGACTGGACCTTAAGGCTTCCTACTTTTAAACTACAGCCATGAAATTATTCGACGTATACCCCATCAACAATATCAATATAGTTAAAGCAAAGGGATCTTATGTCTGGGACGACACAGGTACCCAATACCTGGACCTCTATGGCGGCCATGCCGTGATCAGCATCGGGCATACTCACCCGCATTATGTGGCCCGACTGACAGACCAACTCAATAAGGTCGGATTCTATTCCAACTCCATCAGGATCCCAATGCAGGAAGAGCTTGCTGAAAAGCTGGGCCAGGTGTCAGGGAAGACGGATTACCAGCTTTTCCTCTGCAATTCCGGCGCAGAAGCCAATGAGAATGCCTTGAAACTGGCTTCCTTCCACACGGGCAGGAAGAAAATCATTGCCTTCACCAGGGCCTTCCATGGAAGGACATCACTGGCCGTTGCCGCAACCGACAATCCTAACCTGGTGGCTCCCGTCAACCAGACCGACAACGTAGTTTTTCTTCCATTTAACGACGAAGCCGCTCTCAAAGATTATTTCTCGGCGGAAGGACAGTCTGTGGCCGCGGTGATCGTGGAAGGCATTCAGGGTGTTGGCGGCATTCATGTTGCATCCTCCTCTTTTCTGCAGGCTATCCGGTCATGTTGCAACGAGTACGGAGCTTTGTATATAGCAGACAGTATCCAGTGCGGGTATGGAAGGAGCGGAAAATTCTTCAGCCACGATTTCGCAGGAGTGGGTGCCGATATTTACACGATGGCGAAAGGAATGGGTAATGGTTTTCCTGTTGCGGGCATCATCATCGCGCCGCATATACCTTCAAAACATTTCATGCTGGGCACCACCTTTGGAGGTAACCACCTTGCCTGCGCAGCCGCACTGGCCGTTCTGGAAGTGATGGAAACAGAGAACCTGATCAGCAACGCAGCGAACATGGGTCAATACCTGATGGACGAGCTGAAAAAGATCCCAGCGCTGAAGAACGTGAGGGGCCGGGGATTGATGATCGGATTCGATGTGCCCGAGGAATACAAGGACCTGAAAAAAAATATGCTCTGGAACCAGAAGATCTTCACTGGTGAAGCCAAGCCCTCTGTCATGAGGCTGCTTCCTTCGCTGGCCCTGCGCAAGCAGGATGCTGATCAGTTCCTGGATTCATTGCAGGAAGAACTCAACCTGATCGCAACAACCCAAAACAGCAACCCATAATGAGAAACTTCATCTCCGTAGAAGATGTGAAGGACATGAATGCCCTGATCAGTAAGGCCCTGGCCTACAAGCAAAACCCGTTTAAGGACAATACACTCGGGAAAAACAAAAGGATCGGCTGCCTGTTCCTGAATCCCAGCATGAGAACGCGCTTAAGCACGCAGGTAGCCGCGCAGAACCTGGGTATGGAGGCGATCGTATTCAATGTTGGCCAGGAAGGATGGGCCCTTGAATTTGAAGACGAAGCCATCATGAGCGGAAACACCGTAGAACATGTGAAAGACGCGGCACCTGTCATGGGAAAGTATTTTGACATCCTCGCCATACGAACATTCCCTTCGCTGAAAAATAAAGAAGACGACTACAGCGAGCTATACATGCGGCAGTTCATCCGTTACTGCGGCATCCCCGTGGTGAGCCTCGAAAGCTCCACCCTGCATCCGCTGCAAAGTCTTACAGATATCATCACTATGGAGGAATCCATGGCGCTCTGGCAACAGCCGCGAAAACCCAAAGTGGTACTCACCTGGGCCCCACACGTGAAACCCCTGCCCCAGTGCGTGGCCAACAGCTTTTCACAATGGGTCAATGCATGGGGTAAAGCCGATTTTGTGATCACTCATCCGGAGGACTATGAACTGGATGAAAAGTTCACAAAAGGTGCCACCATCATGCAGGACCAGCAGGCAGCGCTTGAAGGTGCTGATTTCGTTTACGTCAAGAACTGGAGCACCTACCAGGATTACGGAAAGATCTATTGCAACGATCCACGGTGGATGCTGACGAATGAAAAATTATCGGTGACCAACCAGGCAAAAATCATGCATTGCCTGCCGGTGCGCCGCAATGTGGAATTGAGTGACGAAGTATTGGATGGACCGGATTCCCTGGTGACCGTAGAAGCATCGAACCGTGTCTGGGCCGCACAAGCTGTATTGAGTAACATCCTCGAATCCAACTGATATGCAGAAAGAAAACCTGTATGTGATCAAGATCGGTGGAAACATCATTGACGATGAGGGCAGGCTCGCGGCGTTCATCGCTTCCTTCGCCGGTCTTAAAGGGAAAAAAGTGCTGGTCCACGGCGGTGGCAAACTGGCTACCAAACTTGCCGCAGATCTGCAGGTGCCGCAGCAAATGATAGACGGGCGACGGATCACGGATGCGGAGACCCTCAGGATCATTACCATGGTGTATGCAGGCCTGATCAATAAAACGATCGTTGCTGCTTTGCAGAAGCATGGGGCCAATGCAGTGGGATTAAGCGGTGCCGATGGCGACCTCATCCGCTCCGCCAAAAGAACCCACGCCAGCATCGACTACGGATTTGTGGGCGATGTCAAAAAAGTGAACGGTCCTTTTTTATCGGGATTATTGAAGGGCGATATGACCGTGGTGGTTGCACCCGTTACACACAACGGCGAAGGATTGTTACTGAATACGAACGCGGACACCATCGCCCAGGAAATTGCGTCTGAAATGGCGCAGGAATTCGCAGTGAACCTCATCTACTCTTTTGAGAAGAAAGGGGTACTTACCGATGTCAACAACGAAGACAGTTTGATCCCGTTGCTGACCATGTCATTGTACCAACAATACAGGCGGGAAGAAAAGATCTTCGCGGGCATGATCCCGAAACTCGACAATGCATTTGCTGCTATTGCCATGGGGGTGGATAAAGTGACCATTGGAATGGCCGAGGAACTCGAGGCACTTACTGAAGGACGAACCGGAACAATACTGACACATGAATGAACACCTATTTGAAAACGCACTGGAACTGTTGAAAGAACTCATCTCCACTCCTTCATTTTCGAAGGAAGAGCATGAAACGGCAGGGGCCATCTCCCGCTTTCTGGCCGTCAGGAGCATCGAACACAGTTGGGTAGGAAACAACATTTACGCCCTGAACAAGCATTTCGATCCCAGCAAGCCTACCCTGCTGCTCAATTCACACCACGACACGGTTAAGCCGAATAAATCATACACCCTTGATCCGTTTTCACCCATGGTGAAAGACGGCAAATTGTACGGCCTGGGAAGCAATGATGCCGGCGGCGCACTGGTTTCCCTGATCGCCTGCTTCATTCATTTCTATGAGAAAGAGGGAATGTCCTACAACATCGTACTGGCAGCCACCGCAGAAGAAGAGATCTCGGGCCCTAACGGAATTGAATACACGCTGAAATACATTCCCCGGCCGGATTGCGCCATCGTGGGGGAACCTACCCTGCTGAACATGGCCATTGCGGAGCGGGGCTTGATGGTACTCGACTGCACCGCGAAGGGCCGCTCGGGGCATGCCGCGCGAAATGAAGGCGACAATTCCATCCTGAAGGCCGTAAAAGATATCAACTGGTTCAGCAGCTACCAGTTCCCAAAAGTATCTGATCTGCTGGGGCCGGTAAAAATGACCGTAACCGTCATTGAAACAGAAAATAAGGCGCACAATGTGGTGCCTGACGCATGCAGGTATGTCACGGATATCCGGGTCAATGAATGCTACAATTTCGAGGAAGTGCTGGATACCATCCGGGAGCATGTTTCTTCCGAGATCGTCCCCAGGGGCTTCCGGATGAGATCGAGCCTGATACCAGAAAGCCACCCCCTGGTCATGGCCGGCAAGAAAGCCGGGCGCACCGTGTACGGTTCTCCAACAACGTCCGACAAAGCATTGATACCCTGCCCTGCCCTTAAACTCGGCCCCGGGGATTCAGCGAGAAGCCATACGGCAGATGAGTATATTTACATTGAAGAGATCAGGCAGGGAATAGACCTGTATATTCAAATTACTGACGATCTGGTCAACCCCAAATAAGCGATATGAAACTCTGGCAAAAAGACAGCACAAGCGTATCTGAACTGATTGAAACATTCACGGTTGGCCGCGACAGGGAATTCGATCTCATGCTGGCACGTTACGACGTGGAGGGATCGATCGCTCACGTGACCATGCTGGGAGAGACCGGACTGATGACCGCTGCCGAAGCAAAGGAGGCTGTAGACGGGCTGAAAGAGATCGCAGAGGACATCACCGGTGGAGACTTCAACATTGAAGACGGGGTTGAGGACGTTCACAGCCAGGTGGAATTTTTACTCACAAAAAAAATCGGTGAAGCCGGAAAGAAAATTCACAGCGGACGTAGCCGGAACGACCAGGTGGCGGTTGACATCAAGTTATTCCTGAGGGCTTCGCTTCTGGAACTGACCGGGGAGGTAAAGCAGCTGTTCACCCTGTTGCTGGAAAAAAGCGAAGCCCATCGCGAACATTTGCTGCCCGGATATACGCATCTGCAATTGGCCATGCCATCCTCCTTTGGATTGTGGCTCGGATCCTACGCGGAGAGTCTGGTAGACGATATGGAAATGATCGCAGCCGCATATGCAGTCACCAATAAGAATCCACTTGGCAGTGGTGCCGGATACGGATCTTCTTTCCCTTTGAACAGGGAGCGGACAACGTCCCTGTTGCAGTTCAAAACCCTCAACTGGAATGCGGCATATGCGCAGATGAGCAGGGGTAAAACCGAGAAACTGGTGTCCATGGCCCTTTCGTCCGTGGCGGCCACACTCAACAAATTATCCATGGATTGCTGCCTGTACATGAACCAGCAATTCGGCTTCATCAGTTTCCCCGATGAACTCACTACAGGCAGCAGCATTATGCCCCATAAGAAAAACCCCGACGTTTTTGAATTGATCCGCGGCAAGTGCAACCGGATCCAGTCGGTCCCTAACGAGCTCACCATGCTCACCACCAATCTTCCTTCTGGTTATCACCGCGAGATGCAGTTAACCAAGGAGATCCTGTTTCCAGCCTTACAGGAACTCAACCTCTGCATCCGGCTGATGCGTGTAATGCTGGAAGGCCTGCAGGTAAAAGAGGATATCTTAAACAACGAAAAATATAAATACCTGTTCAGCGTAGAAGCCGTGAACGAGCTCGTGAACAAAGGCATCTCATTCAGGGACGCATATAAAGAAGTAGGCAACCGCATTGAAAAAGGTGAATTCCACTTCGACACCACCCGGAAGCTGCAACATACCCACGAAGGAAGTATCGGGAATCTCTGCAATGAACAGATCGAGCAGGAAATGCAAAAGGTCATAGAAAAAATGGCTCTCTGATCAATTGGCTGATTAACTCATTTACTCATTGGCTAATTTATAAAGACATCATCTCCTTAAACTTAACCGCCTGCCGGCGGCTGACTTCGATCTTTTCACCGCCCCTGATCTCCAGCAAAAGGCCCCCATTGAAATAGGGTTCTACTTTTTCGATCATCCGCAGGTTAACGATATGTTTCCGGTTGGCACGGAAAAACACTTTCTCATCAAGACGTTCTTCAAGCGCATTGAGCGATTTCAGGATCAGGGGTTTATTACCGCCGAAATACACCTTGGCATAATTCCCAACAGACTCAAACAGCCTGATCTCGGCAAGTTTAACGAACCAGCAACGTTCACCGTCCTTTACAAAGACCTGGTCATTGTCGTTCAGCGTACCCCTCGACACCGCATGCTGCTCACCATGATTCATGTCTTTCTCCTCAATCTGCTCCAGTTTGTGAAGGGCGTCCGCAAGCCTTCCCGGATCGATGGGCTTCAACAGGTAGTCCAGAGCATTCACCTCAAATGCTTTCAACGCATATTCATCGTAGGCCGTTGTGAATATAACATGCGGGGCCCGCTCCAATTCAGCGAGCATGTCAAAACCTGTTTTACCCGGCATTTGGATATCGAGGAAAATCAGGTCCGGATGTAACTCGTCAATCTTCTGGATACCCTCCGCGGCATTTGATGCTTCTGCCAGTACATCTATTTCAGGATGCTCCTGCAAAAGTTTCCTCAACTCATTTCTTGCCAGCCTTTCGTCATCGATGATGATCGCTCTTTTTGACATAAGCGTAAAAATTAATTCTGTATTGGTATTTTAACTTTAGCCTCTACGAAATTACCAGCCACATCATTTATCTCAAACACAGCATTCGGACCAAACAATAGTCCCAGCCTGCTTGAGGTACTCTGAAGCCCGAAACCCTCCTTATTGATCGCTCCATTCAAGCGTCCCGTATTTCTCACGATCAACTCGTGGTGGTCGTCCTTAAAATCTGAAATGATCTTAACCACCCCACCTTCCACATTCTTGCTGATCCCGTGTTTGATGGCGTTCTCCACCAGGGTCTGCAGCATCATGTAGGGCACGGGCTGGTTGAGCGTATCCTCATCAATATCATACTCCACCTTCAAACGATCTTCAAAACGTATATGCTCAAGGGCCAGGTAATCCCGCACAATGCCCAGTTCCCGGGTCAGCGGCACCGTCTCAACATTCTCCGCCTGCATACTGCTTCGCAGGATATTACTTAGTTCCGTGATCGCTTCCCTAGCCCGGGCCGGATTTTCATCGATCAGTGCACGGATGCTGTTCAGGGCGTTGAAAATAAAATGCGGGTTGATATGGGCCTTGATCGTTTTAAGCTCAAGCTCTTTTACAAGGGCCTGAAGTTTCAGCGTATCAAATTGCTGTTTGCGCGATTTATTGATAAAGTGGAAAATGAAATAGATCATGTTCCAAATGAACAGGTAAACAAAGGAATAAAAAGTATTACTGACGATCACCAGCGTGTCGTTCACCTCTCCTTCCTTGTCGAGCCTGAGATTCAGCATCTTGGTCAGCAGCGTGTCAAGAACACCGATGATCAACGCGAAAACCAGGCTGATCAGCAGGAATCCAACGATCTGGACATTCAACGGTTTCTGCAACAGGTTCAGCCGGTGTATCACCATCCTCATCAAGTGCGTAAACACGACACCGAGTATCACAAAAGCCATCAGCCTGCCGATGAAAAAAGAATCAAAACTTTTGAATGATGCCGCAAAGAACGTATTCGTCAGCACGAACAGCCCCCAGCCCAACGCCTGGAAAAGCCAATACTTAGGTATTCTTTGTAAAAAACTCGACATAACTGACTGGTAAATGTAATGCTATGGCTACCCCAATTTAATCTTTTTGGATTAATGGTGATATAACTCATCCAGTGGCGATATAGTAGTTCTACCAAGGGCTTTTGCAATTGCACAATAACTTTTAAAAGGCAATATTTGAGCTGTAGAAATTGATCGTATCCGTTGTCCATAATCCTTCTTATGAGAACCAAATTTACCCTTATTGCTATTTTATTGATTGCCTTAATTTTCACGATCACGGGCAAGGCAAATGCACAATTCGGCCGCGTTCTGATCAATGAATACATGCCCTGGCCCGGCAATGCATGTGGCACTACTGCAGAGTTTGTTGAACTTTTCAATATGGGTCCCGGCCCGGTGAATATTGGTTGTTATGTCATATCCGATGGCGATTTCTCTGTCACCATCCCCGCGAACACCATCCTCGCTCCAGGCCAGTTCTATGTCATTGCCGGCCAGCCGCTGATGATCGCACCTTGTGCCAATTTCTCCAGAAACATTATTCCCAATCTCAACTGGAACACTTGCAATTGCAGCAGTAGTCCCATTCCAACAATAAACGGAGGTTTTTTAACTGACGGCGGATTTGCCAATGAACAGGTGGTTTTGCTGAACCCTACCGGTCAATTGGTGGATGCTGTGCAACGGGACTACCCGGGCGAGACTTCAACTACCATAACAACAAGATCAATAGCAGGATGCAATCCCTTCTCATTCAACCTCGACTTTATGGGTATCGAATATGAAACGGTTGGTGAATCTACGGGCAGGGGCAACTCGATCGCCCGGAAACTGGATGGTGACTGCGGCTGGGTAAAAGACACCCAGCAGACCGGCTCCGAAACAAATAATACTCCAGGGGCACGGTCATCGTTCACCCTGAGTATGTTCATTACCGAAAACCTTAATTGTACAAGTGGAACTGCACGATTTGTTGTGGACCAGGTCCCGGCGAGCAACTGGTTTCCACTCGACTATATCCTGGCTTACGATTCTGACGGCGATGGCCAGTTCACTTTCGCAGATACATATACCACCGGTATGGATTTTACTACGCCGGACCTGGTCATTTCAAACCTGCCTTTTGGCCTATACGCCATCAACATCGGACCCAGGCAAGGTTGCAGTTACCAGAACTTCAGTTTTGCCATTGGGCCTTGCATAACACTCGGGTATACCCTGCACTCATTTGATCTGCAACAACTGGATGACATCCGGTTCAACGCTTCACTGAGTGGAGCTAATGAATTGGCTGAATTGGTGCTAGAAGGCAGTTACAATGGGAAGGACTTTTTCAAGGTCAGTAACCTCACCTTCAGTGCAAATGAAGGAAAACAGGATGTTCAATATAGCATGGCAGGTGATACCGAGTATACTTACTTCAGGTTAATGCTGGTTGACCGTAGCCGGAAAACAAGCTATTCTGAGATCAGGAAGAAAAGCACCCATACCGAAAAAACAGCGGTCAGGCTGGCAGGCAACCCTGTCCAAAACCAGATCCGGATCTATACCACCACAAGCAGGAGAGAAAACGTTGATATTCAGGTATTTAATTCAGCGGGGCAGGAAATGTTCCGTAATAAATACACGGTCAACCAGGGGACAAACCTGCTGGAGATACCTGCCGGGAAGCTTCAAAGCGGGCTTTATTTTGTCAAAACCCAGATAGGACTGAGTTATCATGAGACTTTCAGTGTTATAAAGCAATAAACCAAAACATATTGGCTGATTTATTGTTATAAATTCCGGTATTTTACAACTGCTGATCCATTCAGCGACCGTAATTTTGCACTTTCAAATCAGCATCATCCATGGATTTTCACCAGGGGCCCCTTTTACAAGAGATTAATTCACCAGACGATCTCAAAAAACTCAGCAAAGAACAACTCCACCAGGTATGTGACGAGCTCAGGCAGTACATCATTGATGTGGTCAGTGTGCATGGGGGCCATTTTGGAGCTAGCCTGGGGGTGGTTGAACTTACTGTCGCTCTTCACTATGTATTCAATACCCCGTACGACCAGTTGGTGTGGGACGTGGGTCACCAGGCATACGGCCATAAGATCCTGACAGGTCGTAAAGACGAATTTCCAACCAATCGCAAATATGGCGGTCTCAGTGGTTTTCCAAAACGCAGTGAGAGCGAATACGACAGTTTCGGCGTTGGTCACTCTTCCACGTCAATTTCCGCAGCGCTCGGCATGGCCCTGGCTGCGAAGATCAAAGGGGAGGATGATAAGCAATGCGTGGCCATTATCGGTGACGGTGCAATGACCGCGGGAATGGCCTTTGAGGCTATGAACCATGCAGGGGTATCTGATACCAATGCTTTGATCATCCTGAATGATAACTGCATGAGCATCGATCCCAATGTTGGCGCCCTCAGGGAATACCTGACAGACATCACTACCTCGCAGACCTACAATAAGATCAAGGATGATATCTGGAAGGCGCTGGGAAAACTGCCCGTGGGGAAATCCTTCACCCGCGAAATGGCCAGCAAACTGGAACATTCTGTCAAAGGATTCATCAACCAGAGCAGCAACCTGTTTGAAGCGATGAAACTCCGGTATTTCGGACCTATCGACGGTCATAACATCACCAAACTGGTAGACACCCTGGAAGACCTGAAAAACATTCCGGGTCCCAAACTGCTGCATATCATCACCGTTAAAGGCAAAGGGTATACACTCGCGGAACTCGACCAAACCAAATGGCACGCGCCAGGATTGTTTGATAAAGTGACCGGTGAAATCTATAAGAAAAAATTCGAAACGCCCCAGCCTCCAAAATACCAGGACGTATTTGGCCATACCATCATAGAGCTGGCAGAAAAAAACCCCGCCATCATGGGGATTACACCAGCCATGCCTTCAGGCTCATCGCTTAAATTCATGATGGAGAAAATGCCTGATCGTGCAATTGATGTGGGTATTTGCGAACAGCATGCCGTCACCTTGAGTGCGGGTCTCGCTACCCAGGGCATGAGGGTGTTCTGCAACATCTATTCCTCTTTTATGCAGCGGTCTTACGACATGGTCATCCATGATGTTGCGATACAGAAACTGCCCGTTGTTTTCTGCCTTGACCGCGCGGGTCTGGTAGGTGAAGATGGACCTACCCATCACGGCGCGTATGACATCCCTTTTATGAGATGCATACCCAACATGATCGTCAGCGCACCGATGAATGAAGCGGAATTGAGGGACCTGATGTACACTGCCCAGCTCGACTCACTGAAATACCCGATTGTAATCCGTTACCCGCGCGGCGAAGGCGTCATGCCAGAATGGAGAACGGAAATGAAAGAAGTTGAGATAGGTAAAGGAAGAAAACTGCGCGATGGAGAAACCCTTGCGATCCTGAGTTTTGGACACCCAGGCAACTTTGCAGCTACCGCTATCCGTAACCTGAAGACCTATGGCATTAATCCTGGCCATTACGACATGCGCTTTGTAAAACCCCTTGATGAAGCGCTGCTCCACGAGGTATTCTCAAAATATACCAAGATCATCACCGTTGAAGACGGCACCATTGTAGGTGGATTCGGATCAGCGATCCTTGAATTCATGGCAATGCATGGTTACCAGGCAGAAGTTAAAATGCTGGGCATCCCTGATCGCCTGGTAGAGCATGGCAGCCTGAAAGAGCTCCATAGGGAATGCGGATACGATGCGCTGGGCATAGAAGAAACGGCTAGGGAAATGATGAAAGAATCAGTGGCCGTTCAACAGTTCCAATGATTCCGTTAATTGAAGAAAAACACGGCGACACCGAAAGCAATTACTGAAACGATCAGCCCATACATGAAAATGGTATAGCTGTAGCGCAGGTATTTGTATTTCTTTCCCAAGACTACTCCCAAATAGTATATGTCCTTGGTAAGGCTGGAATACAGGTATTCCTTATCTGTGATCATTTGCATGATCCCTGCCTGATAGTTCTCGAGACTCATTTTATTGAAATGACCGAAGAACAGGAGATTGATCTTCCTGTTGTCAATATCTTCCTGGGTAAAATCTCCGCCTACGATCTTGGGACGTGTGGCAAGGATCGCGAAAATAATCGTTACAATATTGACCAGCAGCAGGCATATGGTTGGCAGTACGAGATGGGGATAGTCCTCCAGTTTACCCAACAAAACAGACAGGATCACCGAAATAATAATGGAGTTAACAGAGATCATAATACCCGCCTTATTATCCGCCAGCGCGCTGAGTTCCATATGATTTCTGGAAGTGAGCCGGAACAGGGTTTCAATACCCCTTGATGGGCGATTATCTTCCGTTTTCTTTTTCTTCTTTAACAGCTTACCTGCAACTTCCGGAACAACTTCCCCAGAGGCTTCAGCAGCCGCTTTCTGTTCTAATTTCGCCAGCTTCTTTTCATGCCTTTTCTTCAGGTCCCGATAAAATATCTCCTTGGCAGGCTGCAATTCCTGCTTGGCAAACTCCGTGAAATAATGGTGACTCTCCATGAAACGAAGTGTATTCGCGCGCCAGTCCACTGAACTGATCTCTTTACCGGTGAGCAGCTCAGTCTCCTTTTTCAGCAGGTCGCTTTTCTCCTGGAAAATCGCCTTCCCGAAATGGAACAGGTCGGCATCGGCAATGATTTTCTCGCCCAGCGTATATGGCTGCTGGGGTATCCTGGTAGCCATGATACAGCCCTCCACTACTTTGATGGTGTCTGGATCAACTCCTTTTGACTCCAGGTACTTCCTGGCCATGCCGGCACTGTTCTGTTCGTGATTCTCTGCGCCGGTATACACATAAGCGAGGTCGTGGAACCAGGCTGCTGCGATGATTGGGAACCTCTCTGCTTCTGTCATACCGTAAAACCCGCTGATCGTAATAACCGCAGACACTACCTCCCGGGTATGCTGCGCATCATGATAGATTATGCGGGGATCCTGCTGATCCCGATATTGTTGCTCTACGTGCGTTTCAATATCAGACAGAAGGTGTTCAAGTTGCATGCCGGGGATTAATTATTGCCGTTAAAATACAATAATATTAATAAATTTAGACACATCATGAGAACCCAACTAACGATATTCATCTGCCTTGCCCTTATTGGCTGTTCGGAAGGTAACAAGAGTGCCCCCATGGCCTCGCCTGCGGGCTATGACCTCAATCAACCGGAAAAGATCCTGCTCAGCGAAAAGCTGGACGAGATTTCAGGCATCAGGTACAACAGTGCAGCCAAACAGTTCATTGCCCTGAATGACGAGGAAGGAAAACTATATAAGATCAGCCTCGAAGGAAAGGTGCTGGAGAAGGGATTCAAATTCGCCAAGAAAGGAGATTTTGAAGAACTGGACTTCGACGGCACGTATTGGTACGCCGTTAAAAGCAACGGGGAAGTCCACCGCATTAAAAATGCCTTTACTGACAGCCAGGTAGTAAGGGTATTCCCATTCCCTGTGAGCGGAATCGAGTTTGAGACCGTCAGTGTGGACCCTGCAAAACACCAGGTATTTATCCTTACCAAAACCCCGAAGTCACTCCAAGACGGGAAGGTACCTGCTTTTGTGCTGGATACCATTACGGGATCCTTTAATTATGCTGCTGAATACTCGCCGGACTCCGCCGCCCTGACACAGATTGCCGCTAATCCGAAGCTGACCTGTAAACCCACATCCGCCGCCTTTCATCCCATCAGTGGTGAGTTATACATTGTTTCGGTGAACGACAGGATGTTGCTCATCATGAACAACGGCTCGGTAAAACACTACTATAAATTGGATAAAAAAACGTTCCGGCAGCCAGAGGGTATTTGTTTTGCGCCAAATGGTGACATGATGATCTCCAATGAAGCAGGAGATGCAAAAGCGAACATCATGGTGTTCAGGTACGGGGGACAGGCAACACAGTAGCCCGCATGGCCTTTAAGCCGCTCAACCCCTGAACCTCCTCGATCTCGAGTTTCTCAACATACTGACCGATCATGTTGGGTTGCGTAAGCCTCTTTCCAGGAAGTCTACAAAAGGCCTGAAGAGAATGCAGCATAAATGTGATCATCACCTTCATCAAATTGAGGATGCGGGCTGAGTATCTTGCTCTTCATTATACTCGATGATAAAGTTGTTGGTGCCTTCGCCAATCAGTATTTTCAGATGCTGCATTTGAACCAGTTCAAGTACGGTGAGAAAGAGAAAGATCGCATGGATCCGGTCCTGGCAAACATCAAATATCTTTTCAAATGCCATTGTCCTTTCCCGCTTTGAAGTGTCCAACATATACTCACGGCTCTGTTCCATGGTATGGTTGTACCGGTAAACCACGTGTTGCGGTTTATTATTCCGCTCATACATCCTGGCCATCACTTTCTCAAACACCTTCATCAGTTTATACAGTGTGATGGTCTGTATTTCGGTTCCTTCAGAAGCTTCTTCGCCGAGATGACTCAGTTCCTTCTGCAGGTTACCACGCTTCACCATAAGCATACGGGTAGCTTCCAGTTCTGCCAGTTTCACAGAAGCTTCCTTGAATTTCTTGTATTCCAGGATCTTGTCAACCAGTTCCTGGCGAGGATCGATCTCATTACCCTGTTCGTCCACTTCTTTCCGGGGCAGCAGCATTTTTGCCTTGATCCGCATAAGGGTTGATACAAAGAGGATGAATTCGCTGCTTAATTCTATATTGAGTTCTTCCGGACCGTGAATGAACTGCATGAAATCCTCGATCAGTTTGGTGATCGGAATATTGTAGATGTCCAGTTCGTCGCGCTCGATGAAAAACAAAAGCAGGTCAAACGGCCCTTCGAACTGGGGTAACTTTATCTGGTAGGGAGTTGTGTTCATACAAGTAGAAATAAAGAAGGTGATCTTTATCAATCACCTTCAACTATTGTCAAATGTACTATTTGTCTGACTAAAATTTGGTAGTTAATCCAACGGAAAGCAGGGATTTGATCTGCGTTCTGGGCGCATTGCTGTTTGGCCCGAATAAACGCACGTCATCGTCATAAATCAGGTCAAAATTGTAGGTAACACCCAGCCATTTGTTCACTTTCATGGTCAGTACGTTTGTCCAAAAGATATCCACATTTTGGGGATTGGACAGGTAGTTCGAGTACAGGTCCATACGGCTCCTGAGGTTAATATTCTTGGCGATGTCTTTCTTGAACAGGGCCGATACGAATGCGCCAGCTTCAAAGCGAGATGCTTTACCAGGATCCAGGCCGTAGCGCTGGCCCAGGCCTGCATATTTCTCGCTGACAAAGGTCCAGCGGGCCGAAATAGGCGACAGGAAAACGTTGAAATAGCTGACAGGCGTCCAGTCAAAACCCGGCGCAATGGTCAGGTAGCCTGGGGCCATGAACCCTGAAGTCAGTTCCTTTGGCGTTTTATTGTAATCGTAGCCCTCTGTAAATTGGGTCCGGAAGTTGCCTACCGCACCAAAGCCCCATTTTTTGGAAAGGGTGCGGGAGTATTTGGTATAGTAATCTATACGATCGTCGGTTTTCCTGGTACCCTGGCTGGTTGTTGTCTGCAGGGCATAAAACAGGTCCAGGTTGTTGATCCACCGGGATTTCTCCGTCTTGTAAACAGCGAAGAGGTTTATGTTTGTGTTGATCGCCAGGGAACTTTCTTCTGCACCGGCCGCCCAGTTGCTGGAGTTACCCTGTGCCAGGCCAACATTGATATTAGCTCCTTTTTTCCAACCTGTTTTGTGTGTGGTGTCGTCTGCCAGGGTTTTAGCAGCGGCGTCTTTCAGTTCAGCAACAGTCTTATCCTGCGCCATGGAGGCGTAGCATAACACCAACATAGCGGCACTCAATACAATTCTCATGATGATGTTTTTATTTCTTCTTCAATTCGTCGCGGATCTCAGCTAAAAGCACTTCGGTTGCTGTAGGAGGAGGCGCTACTACTTCGTCCTTTTTCCTGAATCGGTTGACGGCTTTCAGGATAAGGAACAATACAAAGGCGATGATGATGAAATCCAAGGTAGCTTGTAAAAGCACGCCAATCTTGATGCCACCGATCGTAAGGGTACTGAATTTCTCAGGATCGCCGATCACCTTGCCAATCACCGGCATAATAACTGCATCTACGAGCGCAGTTACGATCTTGTTGAAGGCGCCGCCAATGATCACACCAATGGCGAGGTCCAATACGTTGCCCCTGACGGCAAATTCCCTGAATTCTTTAATAAATCCCATAAACGGAGTTTTAGCTGTTTGCCGGCAAAATTATATGTAGCATCCTGATCTGCAAATTTTCATTGCCACAAACATGTGCAAAATTCATATGATTTGACCGAACTGGCCGAAATGTTAACAAAAAAAGCAACTTTGCAGCCATGGACCCCCAAAAAAAACGGCAGATCATCAACTGGCTCATCTTCATTATGCTCTCCGTGATCTGGGGCTCTTCCTTCATCCTGATGAAAGAAGGCATGAAATCCCTGAACGCCTGGCAGGTAGCTTCGCTCCGGATTTTCTCTGCAGGCATGATCCTGCTCCCTTTCACGATCCGCAAGTGGAATAACCTCCCGCGCAAGGACATTCCCCTTATTTTTTTGTCGGGCTTATTGGGAACTTTTATACCGGCCTATCTTTTCTGCTTTGCCGAAACCGAGCTCAATAGTGCATTAGCGGGCATCCTGAATGCCCTCACCCCGTTGTTCACACTCGTTATCGGGGCCTCCTTTTTTCATTCAAAACTCCCCTTGAAAAAATGGGCGGGTGTACTGATCGGATTTATCGGATTGGTTCTCCTGGTGGGCGCAGGGGGAAACCTGGAGTTCTCCAATATGCAGTACTCGGGGTTTGTGATCTTGGCCACCGTCTGTTATGGGATCAATGTGAATATGGTGAGTCGTTATTTGCGGCATATCCCCTCGTTGATGCTGGCTGCCCTGGCCTTTGGCTTATTGATCGTACCCTCCGGGCTGATCCTGCTGATCACGGGTTATTGGCGTTCCCGGGGTGTGGAGGGCTTCATGTATTCCACGGCAGCGTCCTCCGTGCTGGGCGTTTTTGGGACAGCCATCGCGTCGGTCCTGTTTTATATGCTGATGAAAAGAGCCGGGGCATTGTTTGCTTCTATGGTGACCTACGGAATTCCTTTTGTAGCCCTGTTTTGGGGTTTCCTGGCGGGAGAACGTATAGGGATGATGCAGATCTTCTGCCTGGGCATGATCCTGGCCGGTGTATATGTAGCCAATAAATAGGAACAGAGCGGGATCATCCTTGACAAAAAAAAAGTCGAAAGGGATACCTTCCGACTTTTCGATATTTTCCAACTGAACCGTTACACGGACATGATCTCCTTTTCTTTCAGCGCGAGGTGCTTGTCAACCACGCCAATGTATTTGTCCGTCATAGCCTGGATCTCATCTTCCGAATCCTTTGCGAGGTCCTCGCTCAAGCCATCTTTCTTCAATTTTTTGATATGTTCAATAGCGTCCCTCCGGATGTTACGGATGGCCACTTTTGAATGTTCGCCTTCAGCATGTACCCTTTTCACGATCTCCCGCCTGCGTTCCTCGGTCAGTGGCGGCAGGAATATGCGGATGATGGTCCCATCGTTTTGGGGGTTAACGCCAAGGTTTGCAGCAATGATGGATCTTTCGATCGGCTGCAGCATATTCTTCTCCCAGGGCTGTATGACCAGGGTGCGGGCGTCTGTAACGTTAATGTTACCCACCTGGTTGATGGGTGTTGGATTGCCATAGTAATCCACCATAAGACCATCGAACATGTTGGGGTTGGCCCTTCCCGCGCGGATCTTGGTCAGCTCCGATTCCAGGTGGCTAATGGCTTTTTCCATGCTGTCAAGAGCATGCGATGAAATACTGATCAATTCGTCTGACATAGCTATACGTTCTTATTGGGTGCAAATCTAAAGAAAGCACTGCAGTCTAAAAAACAACCTTAGTTCTGTTCCGGATGGATATAGGTTTTCTTCTTGAGCTGAAGGATCTTGGACGTGAGGGTGGCATCCTCCAGGGATATCTGTTCGGGCTCGATCTTCCGTTGCCGGGTATAAAAGAGAAGGCCCGTAAATGCCGATATCAGCGCCACCAGCATGATGATCAGGTAGGTGCAGTTCATATTCCGGCAGGCATAGGCAAGGCCGATAAAGAAAATATTTACGCCCACACAGATGTAGGTGATGGCGGAGTGTGAGAGGTTATGATCCATCAGCACATGATGGATATGATTACGGTCCGGTGAAAAAGGCGAACGCCTGCTCAGTATCCTGAGGGAAAACACGCGGAGCGTGTCAAAGAGGGGCACCATCAGGATGGCGAAGCCAACTGCGGGTGAAGCGGCGATGGGAATGGTTGAGGCTGGGCTATCGGCCACATTGATGAACCTGATCACAAGAATGGCATTGACCATACCGATCAGAAGAGAACCCGTATCGCCCATGAAGATCTTGGCTGGCGAATGATTGAAGATCAGGAACGCGATCAGGCTTCCACCAAGGCAGAAGGCCAGTGTTGCATACTCTACTTCTCCGAGCACGTAGAAATAAATTCCAAAAACCAGTGAGGTCATGAGGCCCAGGCTTCCTGCCAGACCATCCACGCCATCGATCAGGTTGAAAGAATTGATAATTACGATTATGGTAAAGTAAGTAAAAACAAGGCTGAAGAATTCCGGCAGTTCATAAACACCAAGGAACCCGTGCATACTGGTGATCAATAACCCGCCCTTATAAACAATGAGGAAAGCGGCCACCACCTGGCCGATGAATTTCTTCATGGGCGACAAAACAAGGATATCATCTTTAAGGCCAAGGAAAAATATGACGAGGGCCGCAGCGATGAAATACTGGAAGTCGGGCGTTTGGGAGAAACTGATGGTGAATAAACTGGCCAGTACAAAACCGGCGAAAATACCGAGACCTCCGAGGGAAGGGATGGGAAGGATATGAATCTTCCTTTCATCCGGGTGGTCAAAAAGCTTTCTGGTAGTGGCTACCTGGATTATTATAGGGATCGCAGCAAATGTGATCATGAAAGCAATTGCTGATCCCAATAATATTCTATCCATTAATAAAAAGTTTTGGCATTCAAAAATAGGTTGAAATGAGTTGGTAACAAAGCCATTTCAACTAATTCATTATTACTTCATGTGTCAACTTTTCCCTTTTTGCGATATTGCCCGTATAAATCACACGCCAAACCCCTGCCATCATGGATAACGTTGTAATTGCAGTGAAAAGTATACATATCAACATTCTATACTAAGAAGTTCCGGCTAATACGATTTTCCACTATTCTTTGCCTGCCTTGGCAATAAATTATAGATTTGCGGCAGATTTAAGCAATATGAGTAACCTTAAGCAAATAGCAAGCCAAGTGCGCCGTGACATTATCAGGATGGTACATGGGATGCAGAGTGGACACCCGGGTGGATCGTTGGGTTGTGCAGATTATTTCACTGCGTTGTTTTTTGGAGCGATGGAGCACAAGCCTGAGTTCAATATGGACGGACTGCATGAAGATATTTTTATCCTCTCAAACGGACATATATCTCCGGTTTATTATTCTTCGCTTGCACGTTCAGGTTATTTCCCTGTTGCTGAGCTGGGCACATTCCGGAAACTCAATACCCGCCTGCAGGGACATCCTACCACCCACGAACACCTGCCCGGAGTAAGGATCGCGTCCGGTTCGCTGGGCCAGGGCCTCAGCGTTGCCATTGGCGTTGCATTGGGTAAAAAACTCAACAAGGACAGCCACCTTGTGTATTCCCTGCATGGTGATGGGGAATTGCAGGAAGGCCAGATCTGGGAAGCCATGATGTTTGCCGCCCACCATAAAGTGGACAACCTGATTGCCACGGTTGACTGGAACGGCCAGCAGATCGACGGACCGACCAGCAAAGTAATGGGCCTGGGAAATATCCGGGAAAAATTTGAAGCCTTTGGCTGGGAGACCCTTGAAATGGATGGCAATGATATGGATGAAGTAGTAGCCACTTTGAATAAAGCCAAATCCATGGCGGGCAATGGAAAGCCGATCGCCATCATGATGCACACGATCATGGGCAAGGGGGTCGATTTCATGGAAAACGACCACAACTGGCATGGCGTTGCCCCGAACGATGAGCAACTGCAAAAAGCACTCGCACAACTTCCAGAGACTTTAGGGGACTATTAGGATTGGCTAATTCCTTAGCTCAAACGCCTGCCTTGATGCCCGATAGGCAGGAAACCAGGAAGCCAGAAGTCCGATGGTCATTACGGTGCAGGCTACCAGTAAAAAATCAGCCCATACCAGCCTGACCGGATAATAATCGATGAGGAAAGACTCGCCCTGAAGGGGTACGAGTTTATAATTGATCTGGAGAAAATAAAGTATTACTGCTACCAGCATCCCCACCGATGCACCTATACCAGCTAAAACAAGCCCTTCTGTCAGAAAGATCTTTCGGATCATCTGCCTGTCAGCTCCCATGGCCTGGAGTACCTGGATGTCTTTTTGTTTTTCAAGTACCAGCATGGTGAGCGCACCTACCATGTTGAACGCCGCCACCAGCAAGATGAGGGTGAATATCCCGTAGATGGCCCATTTTTCAAGCCGAATGGTGGAATACAAGGTTTTGTTCTGCTCATACCGGTCCAACACCTTCATCCGGTTGCCCAATAGTTTTTGTACCGCCGGCTTCACCATATCCACCTGGTCAGCCGCCACTACAGCAATTTCAACTGCACTATACTCATCCGGACCGTAGTTCAGGTATTGCCGCGCGAATTCAAGGTTGGTCAGCACATATTTATTGTCAAAATCCTGTTGGATCGCAAAACTTCCTGAAGGCTGCACTTGTCCTACCCCTAAGGCATCGAGTGGATTCGAAAGATCGGTAACGCCTTTTTTGGGCATATACAGGGTCAGCGGCGTCAAGGCACGATCAGACATGACCCCGATAGCATTCTCTATGCCAACGCCAAGGACCAGCCTGGGAGATTCCGCATCACCAAGATCAAAATTCCCCCTGATCATTTTCCGGGATACCCCGGCAACCTCCCCATAGCGCCCGTCCACTCCTTTCACATATACCACGGTCTGGAGTTCGCCGTTTTGCAGCAGGGCTTTGTCTTCTGCCACCAGTGTAACTTCTTTCAAGCCCGGGATCTTTCGCAGGTCATTGATTTGGGCTTGCGTCAGGGTAATGGTTTTCCCGGAAACCGGCTCCACCCTGATGTCTGTATAGAAGGAGGAATACAAAGATTTTACCAGGGATTCAAAACCATTGAATGCGCTGAGGATAATGATCAGTGCGGCTGTACCTACCGTGATGGCGGATACGCTGACCCAGGCGATCACATTGATGGCATTGGTCGATTTTTTTGCCCTGAAATACCGCCAGGCGAATGTGAAATACAATTTGGAATGGGATGAGTGTGAAAAATCGGGTGAATGCGAAACGTACTATGCTTCGCCATCCTTCTTCTCTTCATTCAGCTTCTTAAAGATCTCTTCGATCTTAAAAACCTGATCCAGCGTGTCGTCCAGATAAAACCTCAGTTCAGGCATTCTCCTCAGCTGGTGCTTGACGCGTGCGGTCAACTCCCGCTTGATCTCAGGCTTCCTGTCTTCAAAAACCTGCATGGTTTTCTCAATATCGCTCACTTTGAAAAGACTCAGGTAGATCCTTGCCTCCAGCAGGTCAGGCGTAACCTTGACGCCTGCAATGGAAACCATACCGCCATTCAGCATGTTTAGACCCATTCTCATGAATATATCATTCATTTCCTCCTGGATCACCCCGGCCACCTGTTTCTGTCTTTTTCCCTCCTGCATATTGATCAATCTTAAAGGGTGTAAAAATAACTACTTTTGCGGCAATCAAACGCTCTATATAAAATCCTGATGAAGAGTCTCAAAGTGATTTTCTCTTATATACGCCGATATCCCAAACTGGTATCCCTATACTTTGTGCTTAACCTTCTTTCCTCTTTTTTCTCATTATTGTCGTTAAGCCTGCTTGCTCCATTCCTAACACTCATTTTCGGGGTCCAATCGCCGGGACAATCCATGGGTTCCTTCAGGGTGGGTAAAGCCATGGATAGTTTCTATGCCTACCTGACCCAACTCATCAGTTCGGACGAGGGGAAGGTCAAGGCCCTGGCGATTCTTTGCACCATTGTGGTGATCGCCATCATGCTCAAAAATCTCTTTCTTTATTCGGCTCTCTACGTACTCACCCCTATAAGGAACCGGATCATCAACGATATGCGGAATGAAATGTTCCGAAAGATCCTGCAACTTCCCATCGGCTATTTCAGCGACCAGCGAAAGGGAGACATCATGAGCAGGCTTACCAACGATCTGCAGGATGTGGAGTATTCCACCATCAGTTTCCTGGAAACATTCTTCCGTGAACCCATCACCATTATCCTGTTCCTGGCATATATGATCACGCTAAGTCCGGAATTATCCATGTTCCTGCTGATCTTCCTGCCGATAGCAGGGCTGGTGATCGGGCGCATTGGAAGATCGCTCAAAAAGGTCTCTACCCGGGTACAGGAAAAATTGGGGGATATCCTCACCACCATCGAAGAAACCCTTGGGGGCATGCGCGTCATCAAAGGGTTCAACGCAGAAGAACAGCAGCACAGACGTTTTGTAAATGAGAACAACCTGCTGCTGGCCATAAAGAATTCTGCTAACCGCAGGCGCGATCTTGCGTCACCGGTATCCGAGACCCTGGGTATCCTCGCCGTATGCGGGGTGCTGTATTACGGTGGCAGGCTGGTACTCGGGCAGAACTTCGCGCTCACGGGACCTGACTTCCTGTCCTATATTGCCGTGTTCACCCAAATCATCAATCCGCTCAAATCGTTCAGTTCAGCTTCGTACAACATACAGCGGGGCGCGGCGAGTATCGAACGCATACAGTCGCTGATCAATGAACAGGAAACCATCACAGAGATCGCGGATCCTGTAGCTATCCGGTCATTCGACAATGCGATAGAATTCAGGGATGTGAGTTTTTCATATGGCGATGTACAGGTACTTTCCAATATCAGCTTTACGGTCAAAAAAGGTACTACAGTAGCCCTGGTTGGCTCCTCGGGTTCAGGAAAATCGACCTTGGCAGATATGATACCGCGCTTCCATGATGTCGCCAGTGGCGAACTGCTGATCGATGGGATCAATATCAGGAACTATGCGATCAGGGACCTGAGAGATCAGATGGGCATTGTCACCCAGGAGCCGATTCTGTTTAATGATACGATCGCCAACAACATCGCCCTCGGTACTGTCGGTGTAAGTAGGGCAAGCATTGAACATGCTGCCCGGGTAGCCAATGCCCACAGCTTTATCCAGAACAAGGAAGAAGGATACGATACCAACATCGGGGAGCGCGGATCCAAACTATCGGGCGGGGAGCGTCAAAGGGTGACCATTGCCAGGGCCGTTTTGAAGAACCCTCCCATCCTGATCCTCGACGAGGCCACCTCTTCGCTGGATACGGAAAGTGAGCGACTGGTTCAGGATGCGCTGAACCACCTGATGGTAGACCGCACCAGTGTAGTGATAGCACACCGGCTGTCAACTGTCCGGCATGCTGATGAAATCATTGTGCTGCACAAAGGCCGAATCGCCGAAAGGGGTAAGCACGACGAGCTGATGATGAACAACGGCATTTACAGTAAACTGGTAGAGCTCCAGGAAGTGAAATAACTGATATGGTTCCCGAAAGTGAAAACGTTTTTTCGTCTTCCACCAAAATAAAAACAGGCCGGCTCAAAACTGATTGAGCCGGCCTGTAGTTTCCACCGCAGCAGATCGAAAGACCTACTGAATGTTTGGATTCTTTGACATTCCCATTTTTGCCTCAATACTGAGGGTGGCATGGGGAACTGCACGAAGACGTGCTTTATCGATCAGTTTACCGGTCACCCGGCAAATGCCATAGGTCTTATTCTCGATGCGCACCAGGGCCTTCTCCAGTTTGTCGATAAAATCGATCTGGCGGCTGGCCATCTGGCTCAATTGTTCCCTTTCCATTGAAAGACTGCCGTCCTCCATGGTCATATACCTGTTATCGGTTTCATCGCCGCTCATTTCATCTTTCCTGGTGATGAGTCCGTGTAAGTATGCAAGTTCTTTCTTGGCGGCTTCCAGTTTTCGGCCAATTAACTCCCTGAATTCCTGTAGCTCAGAATCACTATACCTCATTGATGGTCCATTTATTATAGGTGACGGTTGATCCAATATGGATTTTGTAAAGTCGGGTTCGTATTTGCGGGATGTGGTAGCATTGATCTTCGGCATCACCACCGGCTTTGGAGGTTTAACCTCTTTTGGCTTGGGTTTTGGAACCGGAGGCTTCACTTCCACCTGGACCACCGGCTTAACAGGAGCGGCTTTAACTTCAGCTACTGGCTTAGGCAAGGGTTTCCCAGTTATTTTGGCTGCGGGTTGAGGCGCAGGGACAGCTTTCTTCGGCTCGGGCTTTTTAGCTGCAACTGGCGCTTTTTTCGCCGGAATTGCCGCTTTTTTTGCCGGAACTGCTGCTTTTTTCGCCGGAACCACTGGTTTCTTGGCTACGGGTTTAGGAGCAGGTTTAGGAGCAGGTTTGGGTGCAGGTTTGGAAGTTTTGGGCGCAGGTTTGGCAACCACTTTGGCTTTTGCCACAGGTTTCGGCGCTGCTTTCTTCACAGGTTTAGCTGCAACAGCCTTCTTGGGCGCCGCCTTCTTTAAAGGAGCTTTTGCTGCCTTTTTTACAGGTTTTGCTGCCTTAGCAGCATTTTTCTTAGTTGCCATATATAGAAATTACCCTTTTTTTTCTACCAGTACCCGTAAAGGAATTTCATTTACTTCAATTTCCATCCCCCCTGTAAAGTCGGGCACTAATTCCAGCCTGTCTGCCAAAATTTCCGCGCAAATATAATCATTAAATTGCGTTATTGACTGTACAAGTTTATCACTATTCGTCAATTTAACCAATACCCTGTCCGTCAACTCATAGCCGCTGTCTTTTCTGATCTTTTGGATCCGATTTACCAGTTCCCTTGCGTTCCCTTCCTGCTCCAACTCCGGTGTAATGGTGATATCCAGGGCTACTGTGAGGGCATTTTTGCTGGCTACCATCCATCCCGGAACATCTTCACTTTGTATGTCAACTTCGGCCAATTCAATCTCAACTACCTCATTATCAAGCGTTAATGCAGTTTTTCCCGTAGCTTCAAGATTCCTGATATCCGCCTGTCCAAAGGCCGCCAATGCGGCAGACACCAGTTTCATCTTGGGACCCATCTTCTTACCCAGGGCCACAAAATTGGGCTTGATCTTCTTTTTGATGAACTGGTTATCCGGGTCAAGATACTCGATCTCTTTCACGTTCACTTCAGCCTTGATCAGATTTTCCACCAACAGGAGTTGCTGTTTCATCTCCCTTGTCAGTACGGGGATCAGCGCTTTCTGAAGGGGCTGGCGCACTTTGATATTCACTTTTTTCCTAATAGACAGAATGAGTGACGAGGCATCCTGCGCCATCTGCATCCGCTCTTCCAGCTTTTTATCGATTGCCGCCTCATCAGCCTTCGGGAATGGGGTATGATGAACCGATGCTGCAGCAAAACGGCCGGTAACGGCATTGAGGTTAGTGAAAATGGCATCCACAAAGAATGGCGATATGGGAGCCGTCAGCCTGCAAATGGTTTCCAGGCACTCATACAGGGTCTGGTACGCACTGATCTTATCTTCCTCATATTCCCCTTTCCAGAACCGGCGCCGGCAAAGCCTGACATACCAGTTGCTAAGCTGCTGATCAACAAAATCTTCTATCGCCCGGCCGGCCATCGTTGGTTCATAATCGTCCATATAGGCCGTTACCTCTTTCACCAGGCTGTTGAGGGCCGATAAGATCCATCGGTCTATTTCAGCTCTTTTTTCAAGGGGAATGTATTCTTCCTTAAAGGCAAAACCATCCACATTGGAATACAGGGCAAAGAACTGGTAGGTATTATAGAGCGTCCCGAAATACTTCCTTTGAACTTCCCTGATCCCGTCCAGGTCAAACTTCAGGTTATCCCATGGAGAGGCATTGGTGATGAGGTACCAGCGGGTAGCATCGGCTCCGTACTGCTCAATGGTAGCAAAAGGATCCACTACATTGCCAAGCCGTTTGCTCATCTTGTTCCCGTTCTTGTCCAGTACAAGGCCATTGGAGACCACCGTTTTATAGGCAACAGAATCAAAAAGCAGGGAGCCGAGCGCGTGCAGGGTATAGAACCAACCCCGGGTCTGGTCCACCCCTTCAGCGATGAAATCAGCCGGGAATGCCTGGCCCTGCTCCAACTTCTCCCTGTTCTCGAACGGATAGTGCCACTGTGCATAAGGCATGGCGCCAGAATCAAACCAAACATCGATCAGGTCGGGCACCCGTTTCATGGGTTTTCCCGATGCACTCACCAGGATGATATCATCCACATAGGGCTTATGCAGGTCCAGGATACCCTCATGCAGGTAATGCTTGTTCACATCGCCACCGAGCACCTGGCTTGCCTTACGAATCTCTGCATTCAGTTCTTCTATGGATCCGATGCAGACCTCCTCGTCCTTATCCTCCGTTCTCCACACCGGAAGCGGGGTACCCCAGTAGCGGCTGCGACTCAGGTTCCAGTCCACCATATTCTCCAACCAGTTCCCAAAACGGCCTTCGCCGGTTGATTTAGGTTTCCAGTTGATGGTTTTATTCAGTTCCACCATCCTGTCTTTCAACGCGGTAGTCCTGATGAACCAGGCGTCCAGCGGATAATAGAGAATCGGCTTGTCGGTTCTCCAGCAATGGGGGTAATTGTGCTCGTATTTTTCAACCTTGAATGCCTTACTGTCCAATTTGAGCTTAACGGCAATGTCAACGTTGACGTCAACGAAATCAGCTTCGTCCTTATAATTCTTTACAAACCTTCCGCTGAACTCACCGGTGCCATCAACAAATTTGCCCTCCCGATCAACCAGTGTGAGGATACCCAGGTTGAATTTTTGCCCGGTTTTATAGTCATCTGCGCCGAAGGCAGGTGCCATGTGAACGATACCGGTACCGTCTTCCGTGGTGACAAAATCGCCGGTCACCACCTTGAACGGATCTGCGCCAGGCGTGATCTCACGGATAGCATCCGGCGTATTGGCCTCGAACGGCAGCAACTGGTGGTAATGAAGCCCCTCGAGCTCAGAACCGTTGATCGTTCCCAATATCTTCCAGGGGATCAATTTATCCCCTTCTTTGTATGAAACCAACTCAATATCCTTCCCTTCTTCTTTAAAATATTTGGGAATCAGGCCGCTGGCAAGTATCACGGTAGATGGCAACCCGGTATAGGGGTTGAAGGTTTTTACCACGGCGTATTCGATGTTAGGTCCAACAGCAAGACCCAGGTTGGATGGCAGTGTCCATGGCGTTGTTGTCCAGGCCATGATATAAAGCTTTCCTGATGGTTCTTTGTCGGCATCCTGCCCTTGAAACGCAACAAGGGATTCATACAGCCGATGACCTGCATTGGGATTGGCCTGGTCCTCTTCGGCGGTCAGGGGCACATGGAACAAGGCCGTTGCGCTGGTATCCTTAACATCCTTATAGGTGCCGGGCTGGTTCAATTCATGAGAACTGAGACCCGTACCCGCAGCTGGCGAGTACGGTTGTATACTGACACTCTCATAGAGCAGACCTTTGTTGTACAACTGTTTCAGCGCCCACCAGAGGGTTTCGATATACTCATTGGTGAAGGTGATATAGGGATCGTTCAGGTCAACCCAATAGCCCATCTTCCGCGTCAGTTCGTCCCACTTATCCTTGTATCTCAATACCGCTTCCCGGCATTTTCTGTTATAATCCTCAACGCTGATCTTCTTCCCGATATCTTCTTTGGTAATTCCCAGTTCTTTCTCAACGCCCAGTTCAATAGGAAGACCGTGGGTATCCCAGCCGCCTTTACGCTTGACCTGGAAGCCCTGCATGGTTTTATACCGGCACACGAGATCCTTTAAAGTCCTGGAAATCACGTGGTGAATGCCAGGCATGCCGTTAGCGCTAGGGGGGCCTTCATAAAAAACGAATGGCACCGCACCATCGCGCATCTCCACACTGGTTTCGAAGGCCCTGTCCGCCTGCCATTTTTCCAGCATATCCTTCTCAAACGCAGGCAAATTCAACTGACCGTATTCCTTGTATCTGGACTCCATAAGCTTAATCAGAAAGGTTGCAAAATTACGGATTAGAGGCCAGCAATCAAGTTTTCGACGAATGGAAAAAAAAGGGGACTCCCCCAACACCTTGGAAAGTAAGGGCTAAGAAATGTAAAAGGGCGTGCGGATGACAATTCTTGTCGCGTCCCGCATAGACCGCATACTAAGTAAACAAAAGGTCCCGTTAATGATTGAATCAGGCGGCCTATTTATCCACAGGATTGACGGTTTGGCACAGTTATGGGATTAGGGTATAAGGCCATATAGCTATTAAAATCCATGCTATGAAAACGATCAATCCAATAAGGAAGTTTATGGCGTCATTGTTCCCTTTATTGCCGAAACACAGGCGTTACAGGACTAGATTCAGGTCTTCGATCCTGAAGAGGGAAGAGTCGCTCAACAAAATATTTATGGTGCGCTACAGGATGGGAAATCTGTAGTTTAAATTTTCCAGGGTTTAGGGATTAGGGATGGAGGGGAGCATTTGCTTCCCTCCTCTATTTTACCCCATCCGTTTATTTAGTTGCTCAGTTTCTTGCTGCCATCGGGTTGCACCATAAACCTGAAAGTGTAATACCGTTGCTTCCTGATCTTATCATCGTCAGACGCTGTAGCTAAAGGCGTCACACCGCCTTTGTAGTAATTCAGGATCTCGACTTTAGCGAATTTGCCGAGCGCGGTGCGAATGACCAGTACCCTTCCAGGAATGGGGGTGACCAGATTGGCCTGTGGGTTATACACAAACCAGGCCCTGTTGCTGCCCGCAGGAATAGCCAGATTTGACGGGGACAGATCAGTACGGAAGACCGAGTCGGCAGCTATCGTTTTCAAATCTTCGAAGGTTCCAACCTGTACAAAGCCTCCGCCATTACCCGGACCACTTACGCCGCTGTTGGTGATGATCGTTGTGCCACGGAATCCAAGATCCCATTTGGTGGAATTAGAATCACTGGAAGGGACAACCCGGTTATTCTCCAGGCTGAAGAACGTGAATTTCCCGCTACCAAAAGGTTGGCCGGTGGCTGAAAATCCAATGATGGTGTCAGCAATGATATCCGTTGCCCTCAACTCATTGAGCGGCTGCACGGCGCTATTGTTTTCATCTTTACTACAAGCAGTTACCAAAAGCACTGAGAACATAACAAGGGCAATTCCTTTCATTGTTGTCTTCATTTTTCCTCTTTTATTAGTGTTTATGTTTGTTCATGAAATCATATCCAACGGTCACATACCAGTTATATCCGGGCTGACCAGGCAGATTGACGATATCTTTATAATTGAATACATTGTCTACCCCCGCCATGAGCCGAAGGCCATTGCGAAGGTTCTTCCCGGCACTGAGGTTCAGCTGCACAAAACCGGGAGCGAATTCATCCTCCCGATTGATCACGCCATTACCATCAATGTCAGTAGTCCCCCATTTACTTCTCCAGATAGCCCTGGCTGTGGCAAACCATCCGGTATTCTTCCATTCGTAAAAGATCCTCAGGTTGGCCATGTGTTTTGAGCGGTTGGGAAGGCCTGCATACTCGCTCTTTGTGATCTTGCGTGATATCCCCGTTTCGAGGTCACGTGTGAATACCTTCCCTTCATTTATATCATCCAGCACATCTTTATCGGCCGTTAACAGGAATTGATACCCTGCGGTCAGATCCAGTGATCCTTTCTTCCAGTTTGCCTCGGCTTCCAGACCCTGGGTCAATGCCCTGCTGATGTTCAGGTAACTGAAGATCTGTCCACCATTCTTCTTGAAGGCGATCACATCGGTAAGAATCAGGTTATTGATATCATTCCTGAAAGCGTTGAGCTTAAAGGAGAGTGACTGAACCGGATTGTAATGAAACCCCGCATTAATACCCGTGGATGTCTCTGGACTCAGATCAGCAAGTTTGTAGTACGATGGCGTCAGGTTATCGATCTGGTTGTTGGCAACAAGTGCACTGATCTCGTCCTGTGCAACAAGGGAACCAAATACAGAATAACTGCCCGCTGCCACATTGGTGAAATTCAGGTAAAGCTGCCTGAAGTCAGGGGCCTTGAAACCGCGGCCCACGGACCCGGTAAAACTCATCTTTTCGTTTATCCTGTAACGTAAGGCAAGCTTCGGGCTAAGCACAGATGCATAGGCCTGATTTGCATCAAAGCGCATTCCGCCGATGATCGATAGCCGCTCAACGGGCAGCCATTCAGTTTGTACAAAAGCGTAGCCGATGTTATTGCTCCTTTGAGTAGACAGTGAATCATACCTGTTTGAACTTACGCCCTCATGGATATACCCCCCACCTACGTTCATGTTGAATTTATCTGAGAAAACCAGATCGGTCTGGTTCTCCATGCGGTAGAACTGCTGGTTGAACTCATCATTATAACTCACTACCGCATCTTTCACATCCAACTGCTGCACCGACTGAAACCTTGAGATATAACCGCGGAACTGGGTTTTGACCCGGGACGATATCTGGTGGGAAAGCACAGGGTTGAAGTTGAGATCCTTATTGACCTCACTGCCAGCTGAAACGATGTTCTGACCAAGATTCTGTACAGTAATGCTGTTGGTGATATCCTCCAGATTATACCTGAGCGAGGCAGACAATTTTGTTCTTTCGGAAAAATCATAGGCAGCCTGGAATTGATTGGTAAACCGCCAAAATGGTTCCACGGTTTTTTGCACGGATCCCGGAAGCAGCGTATATCCTTCGGAGCTGTTTGAGTTAATGAACCCGCTGGCGGAAAACTTGCCCCGTTTAATTGATCCGTTTGCAGAGGCGTCGAGTGTGTTGAACCGGCCATACCTTACCGATGCAGACAATCGGTCTGCGGCGGGCTGGTCAGTAATGATATTGATCACGCCAGCCAACGCTTCGGAACCGTACAGAGAAGATGACGGACCCTTTACGATCTCGATCTTACGAATATTTCCCACGGCGATCCGGGAAAGATCAATGACACCGCCCATTCTTCCTATCAGGGGCTCTCCGTTGAGGAGGATCAGGGTATAGTCAGCAGAAAGGCCTTGCATCTGCAAACCCTTCCCAAAGCTTTCAGTAATAAACAACCCGGTTTGTTCACCAAGAATATCGTTCAGTCTTAGTGACCCACTTTGCGCAATCCGCTTACCCTGTATGATGCTGGTAGGAACGGCCACATTGGAGAGTTTTCGTTCGCTCCGGGTAGCCGTGACCACTACTTCGTCGAGCTGGCTGTTGAACGTAGTGTCTTCCTGGGCAAGCGCCGAAGCAAAACAGAAAAAACCTAAAAATGTGCTGCGTATTTTCATTGACCATGCAAAGCTTCTACAAAGCGCATTCAACAATGCCATAGAATTGTCATAACTCTGTCAGTCAGGCGGATTTTACGGTAGGATGACAATAAAAAAAGCGCGACTGACGACGCGCTTTTTTTATTATGACGAAGGTCATTTAAAATATCAATCCAAGCGATACGAAGAAGTTTCTTCCGTCTGCCGGCATCAGTCCCGGGCCGGGATATCCACCTGCCCTGCGGGTGAAATACATTTGATTGGTCAGGTTGTTGAGTCCTGCCCTCAGGTTCACATGCTTGTTGAAAGTGTAAACACTGCTGATGTCCACCACGGTATATGAGGGGATCACCCCGTTCTGCCCGTTTGCCGTAGGGGTTTCCGTATTGTTGGCATCAGAAAAGGCACGATCCACATAAGAGACCTGGCCGGTAAAGGAAAAGCCTTTATAGTTATAGGTAAAACCCGAGCGCAGGATATTAAGTGGCGCATTCTCAACGTACTTGTCTTTAAGGTTAGTCTTAACCAGGTCATTCCCTACCCGCTGCACCACCTGCAATTCTCCAAACCTGGCATCGGTGTAACCGTAGGATGCAAACAGGCTGACATCGCCCCACTTGCTTTCGGGTGCAAAAGCCTTCACCGGATTAAACTCCACGAGGCCTTCAAACCCTTTGCTGGTGCTGTTTCCCACGTTTGTGGTCAGGTTGTAAAAAGACCCGTCCTGCCGCTGTTGCTGGATAGTGCCGATCCTGTTGTTGTATTGGAGGAAGAATGCGCTCACGTCGAAATACAGGAATGATCCCACCCGTCCGCGATAACCAAGATCCGCATTATAGCCTTTCGCATCTTTCAGATTGGGGTCGATCTCGTTGGTAGTTGGGGGGGCGGTCAGGTCTGCAAACTGCATGGGCCTGAAGGCCTGGGTGATGTTGGCATAGAACTCGGTATTATCTGTCAGGTGATATTCTGTACCCACTCCGGCCAGCACCACGCTACGGTCCCGTTCCTGGTCCTGGAGGAAGATCGGGTTGCCGTTGCTGTAGCCGTTGATGCCATGGGCCTTTGCCGTGATAAACTCGTAACGTATACCCGGAATGACGATGAACTTGTCCGAGATCCTGAAAATATTCTCGGCGAAAGCGGCCACATTGTGTGTATGGTAATCGATATCCCTGTTCCAGGTGGAATTCAGTCGGGTCAGGTCATAGTCGATCCCCGTAGTGCCCACACCATCGCGGTAGCGATAGGTGTTACCCCTGAAATAACGCAATCCGCCGGAAAAGCTATGCCTTCCACCCAGCAGGTTATAGTCGCCCAGGTATCTTGCTTCCACGCCCCAGTTGCGGTAGTGATCGATATCTACGGTCCTGTTATTGTATTGCCCCGTGGCTGTAACGATGGTATCCTTAATGGGCTGGGCGCGCATGTACCCCACGCTGTTCCTGTCGCCTGCGATACCGAACAGTTTCACATTCAATTTGTGGTCCTCGTTGATGCGGTAGTTGGCGATCAGTGCCGTGGTCATCCATTCAATGTCCATCCAGTTGCGTTTTCGGTTGGAGGACTGCGCATTGAGCGCGAAATTGGCATCTGTGTGTCCGCCGGGTTGGCGTGTGCGCACGTGGTTCTTCATCACTTCGGCTGTGAGGGAGAGCTTTTCAGTCAGCCGCCACGTGAATGTGCCGAACCCTGAATTGGTGAAATACCTGCTGTTCTCCCGCCAGCCATCAGCGCTGCGGCGGTCGAAGAACGCATAGTAGTGGAATTTTTTAGTCTCGCCGCCCACGGCATTGTAGGTATTGATCAGGCCATTACTTCCAGCCGTCTGTTGCATCTCCACCTGGAAGGGTTTGTTGATCTCGCTGCCGTTGCGGATGATATAATTGACGAGGCCGCCGAACTGGGGGCCGTATTGAAGGGATCCGTGGCCCCTGATGATCTCCACGCGCTGCACGGCCTGTAATTGGGGATTATAATATGCTTCGGGATATCCGAATGGGTCCGCTGAGATATCGTATCCATTCTGGCGCACATTGAACTCCCAACTCCTGTTGGGGCTCAGGCCCCTGGCCGCAATACCGATCTGTACGCCACTCCCGTCGCTTTCCCATACGTGAATACCGGGCACTTTGGCCATCACCTGGCGCATGGTCTGGGTCACCACATTCCCTTTGACGTTGTCCATGATGATCAGGGAGTTCTTTTTACCGGCATAGATGCTGGTGCCAACGATCTCCGGCAGTTGCTGGATATCTGACTTGCTGCCCAGGCCCACAACGGTGATCTCCGGCAGGTACCTGTGCGCAGGTCCTGTAGTATCTTCTGCACTATCCTGTGCTTGTGTATATAAATGTGCGGACAATGAAATAATTAAAATAAGCAACAACCTTTTTCTCATACCCATCTTCAAGTTTGAGAAGCAAATGTCAAACTTGAACGCGGCGGATGATTACGAAATGGGAAAATCGGTTAACGAAATGCGGAAAAGTAAACAATTGGCTAATTAGCTAATTAGCTAATTCCTGATAAGGAGCTCACAGGGCTTGAGGCCTGTATGCTTTTTAAATGCCGTGGAAAAATGGGAAATGGAAGAATACCCCAGCATAGCGGACACTTCAGACACGTTGAGGCCTTTTTCATACAGCAGGTACCGGGCATGCTCCATACGCTGGTTCTGGTAAAAATCAAAAATGGTGGAACCGAACATCTCCTTGAACCCTTTCTTCAGGTAACATTCATTAATAGCCACCTTCCGGCTCAATTCCTTGATGGTGATGGGATCTCCGATATGCTGGATCAGAATCTCCCGGGCCAGGGAGATCTTATCGCGATCGGCCTCATTATTCAGGAATTTGCAGGAGATCGGGGCTTCATCTTCCTTTATACCCAACATGCATTCCATACTGTAAAGCAGCAGGATCTGCGTTTGGGCATTGATAAAGATATTCTCAAGGGTATCTGTGTAATTATGGTTAAGCAGGGCTTCAATGGTGGTTCTCATCTTGGCGCAAAGGGGCAGCATACGCGAGAATGATGACTGGTGGCGGAAATTCAACACGTCGTCCGTCATATCCACGGTTTTCATCCCTTTTACAAATTGAGACACATGGGCATGGTCAAACCTGAACTCTACCACATCCACCGTTGGCAGCTTTTGCTCACAGCTCCTGGATGCGCTGAGCCGGCAATTGTCACATTCGATCTGCTTTTCGGAACAATAGGCATTGCCCAGGACGCAAAAACGGAGCTCCATATGATTCCTGGCAGGTTCCTGCTGGTTCACGTGATAAATGAACATGCCGGTATCTTCCGCATTCCAGTAGGGATGGCGCTTGTACCGGCGGATCTGGTAATTCCATGTACCCGGAATCTGCTTTTCCTTGGTAAAAAGCAACTCCAGATCATCCAGCATAACCTGCTGTTTGTGGGCCAGGGCCAATATATCCGCGACATTCTCCATCAGGTGCAAAGATACTAATTGGGACGATGAAACTCCATATTGTATAAACCCCTAATTGTCAATATTTTGTAATAATCGCACATCATAGTAAGATGTGAATAATTAGGCAGTCAGCTAATGGGGCATTTAACCGATAGTCTGGCCCATTTTCGTTAAATTTGCCCTTTCTCATAAACACGATAAAACCGATTGTTTTTCACTCAAATATGACTACAGAAACGAATGAGATTGTGCCGCAGGTATCCAATGGATATGGCGCTGAGAGTATACAGGTACTAGAGGGACTGGAAGCGGTGAGAAAGCGCCCTGCCATGTACATTGGGGATATTGGCGTAAAGGGCCTGCATCACCTGGTGTACGAAGTGGTGGACAACTCCATTGACGAAGCGCTGGCGGGTTATTGCAAGAACATCTTTGTAACCATCCACGAGGATAATTCAATATCCGTTAAGGACGACGGTCGTGGTATCCCCACAGGCATTCACTCCAAGGAGAAAAGAAGTGCCCTTGAGGTGGTGATGACCGTGCTGCACGCGGGTGGCAAGTTCGATAAGAATACATATAAGGTGTCGGGTGGTCTTCATGGCGTGGGTGTCAGTTGCGTGAACGCGCTCAGCAGCACCCTCCATGTGAAGGTCTGCCGCGAAGGCAAGATATTCGAACAGGAATACCACCGTGGTGCACCAGCCTATAAGGTCCGCGAGATTGGCGAAACTGAGATAACGGGCACCGAGGTGCATTTCTGGCCGGATGCCGATATTTTCACCAGCCTGGTATACAACAAGGAAACGCTTGAAGGCCGCCTGCGGGAACTTGCGTTCCTGAACCGCAAGATCAGCATAACGCTGACCGACCTGCGTGAGAAGGATGAAAATGGAGATGTCTATATCAAGAACTTTTATAGTGAAGGCGGTATTGTGGAATTTGTGGAGATGTTGGACCAAAGCGCTAAACGCAGCTCACTTATTCCCCGGGTGATCTACATGGATGGCCACGATCCGGAATCAAATGTGGTGGTAGAAGTGGCGATCAACTATAATGACTCTTACAGCGAGCACATCTTCTCGTATGTAAACAACATCAACACTATAGAAGGGGGCACACATGTTGCCGGCTTCCGCAGGGCCATCACCCGCGTATTCCAGAGTTATGGCAAGAAGGAAGGGATGTTCGAGAAATCGAAAGTGGAAGTGGAAGGCGACGATTTCCGCGAAGGGCTGAGTGCCATTATTTCGGTAAAAGTACCTGAACCCCAGTTTGAAGGGCAGACTAAAACCAAGCTCGGTAACTCCGAAGTGATCGGTGTGGTGGATAACGCCGTTTCAAAAGTGCTTATAGCCTACCTGGAGGAAAATCCGAGGGAGGCAAAAAGTATCATCAATAAAGTCATTCTTGCAGCACAGGCCCGCGCGGCTGCCAGGAAGGCCAGGGAACTGGTACAACGGAAAACGGTGCTGACCGGCGGCGGTATGCCAGGAAAACTGTCCGACTGTTCTGAGCGCGACCCGGCTAAATGCGAGTTATTCCTTGTTGAGGGTGATTCAGCAGGCGGCACGGCTAAACAAGGCCGGGACCGCCACTACCAGGCCATCCTTCCGCTCAGGGGAAAGATCCTTAACGTGGAGAAGGCCATGGAGCACAAGATCTACGACAATGAGGAGATCCGCAATATGTTCACTGCCCTTGGTGTAAAGATCGGAACAACGGAAGACCCCAAAGCCCTTAACCTCGATAAACTGCGTTACCATAAGCTGATCATCATGACCGATGCTGACGTAGATGGCAGCCATATTGCTACGCTTATTCTGACCTTTATCTTCAGGTACATGAAAGCGCTGGTAGAACAGGGATATGTGTACATTGCACAACCACCCCTCTACCTTGTAAAGAAAGCAAAGGAACAGGCTTATGCGTGGAACGAGGACCAGCGTCGTGGACTGGTGGAGAAGTTCGGAAATGGCAGGGAAGACCTGGTGAACGTGCAGCGATACAAGGGTTTGGGTGAAATGAACGCCGAGCAACTGTGGGATACCACCATGAACCCGGAGACCAGAACCCTCAAGCAGGTGACGATCGAAAGTGCAGCTGAGGCAGACAGGATCTTCAGTATGTTGATGGGTGATGAAGTAGCACCGAGAAGGGAATTCATTGAATCCCACGCCCGTTATGCAAATCTTGACATTTAATACAATAAAAAATCAATTGTTATGGCAAACACAGACATGCTCACAGCCTATAATGTAAAAACCAAGGAAAAAAATGTCCCTATCCAGGATGCAGTAGTGACCCGCACCGCAAAAGGGGGTTATATGGCACAAGGTAATGACGGCAAAGGCAATAAACTCACTGCATTGCTTGGTGAAGCCAAAGCACTGGCGGCGATCAAAGCCGGGACTGCCAAGCAAGGTTGGTAATTTTTCACACTCTGTTAATAAGGCCATCAGTAAATTTGAAACTTACTGATGGCTTTTGCATTCACTAAACGCATATATGAAAAAGATCCTGGTCGTCCTTACCGCCTGTTGCCTTACGCTGTCCAGTTGCCTTAACATAACCGAGGAACTCTTCCTTGAGAATGATGGCTCTGGTACTTACACCACCACCGTTAAGATGGATAAACTCCAGGAACTGATGGAGATGGTGAAATCCTTTGCCCCTGATTCAATTAAAAATGACCAGTCCCTCGGATCTCTCCAGGACTCGCTGCAAATGGTCATGAGCGAGTTGTCCAATGTACCCGGCATCAGCGAGATCAGGAGCGAGAAGCCTGACAGCAGCAGCTTTACAGTCAGCTTCAGGTTCAAGGACGTGCAGGCTTTGAATGCCGCTTTGAAGAAACGAAATAAAGGCAACCTGAATACCGGCGATATATTTACCTATGCCAAAGGCAGCTTTTCGTGTAACGACAAATCCGTAGGCGGGATGTCATCCCTGATGGATAATGCGGCTTTGGGCAACAATGATCCAAATGCTACGGGTACTGAACAGGCCATCGATCCCGAACAGGCCAAAGGCATGATAAAAATGCTGGGCTTGAACATGACCATGAAAACCATCTATCATTTCCCCGGAAAAGTGAAAAACTTCACCAACAAAATGGCCCAGCTTTCCCCTGATGGTAAAACGCTTACTCTGGAACTCGATCTGCTGGATGACAACAAAGACAAAACACTGGAGAATAAAATAGAATTCAGGTGATCCCCTCAATGAATCAGATGGGGCAGGAATGACCATATTTTACTAAATTGTTGGTTACAACAATCTAGTATGAACTCTCGAAGACATTTCCTCAACAATTCTGCCAGGCTCGTTACGGGATTGGGCATTCTAAGTACCCTACCTGAAAACAGTTTTGCCATGATGCGCAAACGCGTTTCTCCGAACGACAAGATCGGCGTGGGCGTCATTGGCATCAACGGAATGGGCTGGGCAGATCTGAGCGCCATGCTAAAAACCAACCCGGAAACGGTATGTACGGCCATATGCGATGTTGACAACAACGTTCTTGACAAACGGGCGCAGGATCTGGAAAAAAACTTTTCCATGAAGCCAGCCCGGTATAACGACTACAGCAAATTGTTGCTGGACAAAAATGTAGATGTAGTCATCATTGGAACACCAGACCATTGGCATTGCATGCAGGCTGTGGAAGCATGCGCTGCCGGCAAAGATGTGTATGTGGAGAAACCCATTGCCAATTCCATCTATGAATGCCGCGCGATGGTGCAGGCGCAGGAAAAATACCAGCGTGTGGTGCAGGTAGGTCAATGGCAGCGCAGCAATGCCCACTTCCAGTCTGCCCTCGAATTCCTCCGCTCCGAAAAACTTGGAAAGATCAGGATGGTGAAATCCTGGGCCTATATGGGCTGGATGAAAAACATCCCTAAAAAACCAGATGAACCCGTACCTGCCGGCGTCAACTATGATATGTGGCTGGGGCCCGCCCGGAAAAGACCCTTCAACGCCAACCGGTTCCATTTCAATTTCCGCTGGTTCTGGGATTATGCAGGAGGCCTGATGACAGACTGGGGCGTTCACCTGGTGGATTATGCGCTGCTGGGCATGAACGCAAAGGACCCGCTGACCGTTATGGCAAGCGGCGGGAAAATGGCTTACCCTGATGACGCAGCAGAAACGCCAGACACCCTGGCCACCGTATACGATTTCGGAGATTTCATCATGCTGTGGGAACATGCCCAGGCGATCGATGGAGGCCCTTATGGACGCACCCATGGCATCGCCTACATCGGCAACAACGGAACACTCGTGCTCGACCGCGACGGATGGCAGGTGATCCCGGAAGGAAAGAAAATGGAGGCCCTAACTGTAAAAAGAACTGACGATGGACTGGCCAATAACACGAAGAACTTTATTGACGTGGTAAAGAGCCGCGAGTTCTCGAAACTGAATGCGCCGATCCAGCAGGGAGCCATTGTTGCTTCGGTCTGCCAGATGGGGAACATTGCCTATAAAACCGGCAGGAAACTCACATGGGACAAGAAGACCCAGTTGTTTACGGACAAAGAAGCAAATCAATTGATAACCCCCGTATATCATAATAATTATAAACTCCCCAAACTCTGATTATGCGATTACAAATCATTGCAGCCCTTTTATTATGTTCAGCCACAGTCCAGGCACAGAAGATCGACCGGTCAAAAGGAGACCCGAAACTTAGCGAATACTGGGAACCTGTTGTACCTGTGGTAACACCGGGCAAAACTGCTCAGGACGCGCCCAGTGATGCCATTGTGCTTTTTGACGGAAAGGATTTTTCACAGTGGAAAGGAATGAGCTCGCCGGAAGTAAAATGGACCATCGAAAACGGAGCCATGGTAGTCAAACCTGGATCCGGTGGTATCGAAACAAAACAAGCTTTTGGGGACTGCCAGATGCATATTGAATTTCGCACTCCCGCCAAAGTGGAGGGCGAAGGCCAGGGCCGTGGCAATAGTGGTATCTTCCTGATGGGCAAATATGAACTGCAGGTTCTTGATAATTACAACAACAAGACTTATGTCAATGGACAGGCCGCCAGTATTTACAAGCAACTTCCGCCGCTCGCCAATGTATGCCGTCCCCCGGGAGAATGGCAGACATACGACATTATCTTTACTGCTCCCCGATTCTATCCTGATGGAAGGTTAAAATCACAGGCAACGATCACCGTGCTCCATAATGGTGTCCTTGTTCAGAATAACGCAACCCTTTGGGGCAGTTCGGAATATATTGGTTCGCCCGTATATGCGAAGCATGCCGAGAAGGAAAAACTCTGGCTGCAGGACCATGGCAATACAACTGCCTTCAGAAATATCTGGATCAGGGAACTGTAGAAGTGGCGACGCCGCGGCATGTGATGCATGTGGAATCGATCACTACCACATGCATCAGGATTCCCTGGATTCTACTTCAGCAGCCTTAACGTCATCGGGTATCGCCACATTTTCTTGTCGTTCGCACGGAGGGCAGCAACGATAGAAAAGGCAATGTCAAGGATATAAGGGATCCAGAGAAATAAAATCCCCACCAGGGATATGAACATGATCAAGAACATGATACCAATGGTCAATTGGAAGTTGAAAGCCTCTTTGGCGTGTTCAGTCACGTAGGGCGACTGATCTTTCTTCCATAGATAAATGATCAGCGGGGGAATGATCCAGAAAAAAATTCCGAGGGCATGGGTCAGCACGGACAACGTGCGCTCGTCTTCCGTAGGCACATACTGATTGGGTTGGTCCTCGCGCTGAAAATTACTCTGCCAGTAGGATGGGTTGCTCATGTTCAGGAATTGTATAGGGGAAAGATAGAGATATTTAACAAATGGTTGCACTTAAGGCAACAGTAAACGGCTGTTTGACAGGATAACTGGCATGCTCACCCAATAAGACTGTAAACACTGGCCTGTTAGTCCCTCAACATGTCTTTTAACAGGGTATGTAATTGGTCCATACCCCGGATATCCTCTACGATCAGCATGAAGTTCCGGCCGGTCTGCTTGAGGCGGGCCTTGTTGGTCCGGGTCTGGACATAAGTCAGCAACTTATTAAAGGCTGATGATTCAAAATACGGGGAGTCCGGGTTGCTCACAAACACACATCGGAGCGTCCAGTCCTTCAGCACCATCCTTTCAAAACCAAGCTCCACCGCAAGCTTTCGGCAGCGTACGGTGGTGAATAGGTCCTTTACCGACTCGGGCATGGGGCCGAACCTGTCCTGCAATTCACTATAGAATGCCGCGAGTTCCTCCTCTCCTTTGCTGTTGTCGAGTCGGGTATACAAGGCAAGCCGCTCTGCCGTGTTTTCTACATAACTGTCCGGTATCAGGATCTCGAGGTCAGTATCAATGGTACAGTCCTGTACAAAATCATCCTGCTGCTGGATCTCATCCTTGAACAGATCCCTGAAAGAGGTCCGCTTAAGTTCCCGGATAGACTCGTCAAGCACTTTCTGGTACATTTCAAACCCGATCTCCACCAGGAAACCACTTTGTTCCCCGCCGAGCAGGTTACCCGCGCCACGGATGTCGAGGTCCCGCATCGCGATCTGAAATCCGGAACCCAGGTCGCTGAACTGTTCCAGTGTCTGTAGCCTTTTCCGGCTGTCGGTCGGCAACGCAGCGATGGACGGAGCAAGCAGGTAACAAAACGCTTTCCTGTTGCTTCTGCCCACCCTGCCACGAAGCTGGTGCAGGTCGCTCAAGCCGAACTGATGCGCATTGTTTACAATGATGGTATTCACATTGGCAATATCCACACCGCTTTCCACAATATTGGTGCAAACCAGTACGTCATATTTCCGGTCAATAAAATCGAGTATCCGTTCTTCCAGTTCATGACCCTCCAGCTGGCCGTGGGCAAATCCCACGCTGAGGTCGGGGCAAAGCCCCCGGATCAGGGCAGCCATTTCAGAAAGGCTCTGTACCCGGTTATGGATAAAGAAAACCTGTCCGCCCCTTTCTGTTTCAAAGTAAATAGCATCCCTGATGAAGTCCTCATTAAAAGCCTGAACCTCCGTTTGCACGGGCTGCCGGTTGGGGGGCGGCGTATTGATAATGCTCATATCCCTTGCTCCCATCAGGCTAAACTGAAGCGTTCTTGGGATAGGCGTAGCCGTTAGGGTCAGGCAGTCTACGTTCGTTTTCAGTGTCTTGATCTTTTCTTTGTGGCCAACGCCAAACTTCTGCTCTTCATCGATCACAAGCAAACCGAGCTCCTTGAACTTAACATCCTTGCTGATCAATGCGTGCGTACCAATGATAATATCCACTTTCCCTTCTTCCAGCTTCTTAAGGGTCTCTTTCTTTTCTTTCGCAGATTTAAAGCGGTTAATATAATCAACGGTCACAGGAAAATCTTTCAGCCGCTCACTGAAGGTCTTGTAATGCTGAAACGCCAGGATGGTGGTGGGCACAAGTACTGCGGCCTGCTTGCCGTCCAGGCATGCCTTGAAAGCGGATCGAACGGCCACTTCTGTTTTGCCGAATCCAACGTCCCCGCAAACCAAACGATCCATCGGATGCGGCGCTTCCATATCCTTCTTGACGTCAGCCGTAGCCTTGCTCTGATCCGGCGTGTCTTCATAAATGAACGAAGCCTCCAGCTCCATTTGCATGTAGTTGTCGGGCGAAAACTGGAAACCAGGCTGCGATTTACGTTGGGCATATAACTTAATGAGGTCGAAAGCGATCTCCTTGACCTTGGTCTTGGTCTTTTCCTTGAGCTTCTGCCAGGCATCACTACCCAGCTTATTCACTTTAGGCACATGACCCTCTTTACCCGTATATTTTGATATTTTATGCAGTGAATTAATGTTCACGTACAGGATATCGCTGTCCTTATAAATGATCCTTACCGCCTCCTGGATCCTTCCGTTTGAATCGATCTTCTGAAGGCCACTGAACACGCCTACCCCATGGTCTATATGCACTACAAAA